>NZ_CP156081.1:1671605-1984507 GCF_039830135.1 Defluviimonas sp. SAOS-178_SWC
GGGCGCGGCGGCTCGTCCCGGCCGGAGAGGGGTTTGCGGAGAGGTTCCGGGCGGACCGATCGGGTGTCGAGGGCACGGAGTTCGTCGCGATCCACAACCCGCCCTTGCGGATGGTCATCGTCGGGGCGGTCCATATCGCACAGCCGCTGGTCGCGATGGCGCGGACCTGCGGCTACGATCCCTTGATCGTCGATCCGCGCGAGGCGTTCGGGTCGGCCATGCGCTTTCCCGGCGAGACGATCAGCCACGACTGGCCGGACGAGGCGCTGGAGGCCGTCGGGCTCGATGCCCGCACGGCTGTCGTCACCCTGACCCATGATCCCAAGCTCGACGACCCGGCGATCATCGCGGCGCTGCGGTCGGAGGTCTTCTATCTCGGCTGCCTTGGCTCCACTCGCACCCATGCCAAGCGGGTGGCGCGTCTGGTCGAGGCGGGATTTTCCGACGCGGAGATCGCGCGGATCCACGCGCCTGTCGGCCATGACATCGGCGCGCAGTCGCCCGCCGAGATCGCGGTGTCGGTGCTGGCCGAGATCACCCGGGTGCTGAGGCGCGGGGCATGAGATTCGGGCCTGTGCCGGTCGCGGAGGCCGGGGGCGCGGTGCTGGCGCATTCGCTGATGGTCGGCGGGCGGAAATTGCCGAAAGGCCGGGTGCTGGCGGCGGAAGATGTCGCGGCGCTGGCGGCGGCGGGCATCGCCCTGGTGACCGTCGCGCGGCTCGACCCCGGCGATGTCGGCGAGGATGCGGCCGCCCAGCGGCTTGCCTCGGCTCTGGTCCCCGATCCGGGCCTTGCCGGGCTAAAGCTGACGGCTCCGCATGCCGGCCGGGTCAACCTGAATGCGACGGTGCCGGGGATCGTCGACATCGACGTCGACCGCATCCATGCGCTGAACCGGCTCGATCCGGCGCTGACCTTCGCGACGCTCGCGCCCTATACGCGTGCGACGCCCGGTATGCTCGTCGGGACGGTCAAGGTAATCTCATATGCGGTCGCGGGGGCGGTGCTGGACGCTGCCTGCGCGGCGGCCGGGGGGGCGGTCCGGGTCCGATCCGTCGCGCGCCGGTCGGCCGGGCTGATCCTGACCGTGGCGGGCGGTGGCGGGGCCGACGACAAGCTGGCGCGCAAGGGGTGCGAGGCGGTGGCCGGGCGGCTCCGCGCGCTCGGGATGGACCTTGCCGAGGTCGTGACGGTGCCGCATGAGACCGGCGCGATCGCGGCGGCGCTGAAGGGGCTCCGGGGCGAGATGGCGCTGATCCTGACCGGGGCGGCCACGTCGGACCTGCATGACACGGCGCCGGAGGCGGTGCGGGCGGCGGGCGGCCATGTCGCGCGGTTCGGGATGCCGGTCGATCCGGGGAATCTGTTGTTCCTCGGATCGTTTGGCGACCGGCCCCTGATCGGGCTGCCGAGCTGCGCGCGATCCCCGGCGCTCAACGGCGCGGACTGGGCTCTGGAGCGTCTGGCCTGCGGGATCGAGGTGAGCGATCTGGATATCGCCGCGATGGGGGTGGGCGGGCTTTTGAAGGAAATCCCGATTCGACCCGCGCCGCGGGAGGCGCGACCAGCCCGGGGCTAATCAGGGCGGGTGGGGAGGGGAGCATTTGGCAACGTGCCATCCGGTTCGGACGTCACGCGTCTGGCTTTTCTGGGCGCGGCGGTGTGATGACACGGCCCGGGCGCCATTTACCCATTCACGAAAGCCCGGAGAAGATCCCGGAAAGCTGGTCGGCCGCCTCAGCAGTGCCGAATGGAGCATTGACGATGAAGAGGCCGCTTCCGGTCATGCCGTGGTCCTCCTTCGCGGGCGGAAAGCGAACCTCGTGGCGCAGCGCCTTCGGCAGCGCCATGCGATCAAGCTCGGCCAGCATCGGCAGATGCGCGGCGCGGGCGAGGATCGGATACCAGAGAACGATCACGCCCACGTTCCACTTCGCGTGGATATTGCCGATCAGCGGCGGTAGCGCGGCGTAGTCGGCCTTCACCTCGTAGCTCGGGTCGATCAGCATGAGCCCCCGGCGCGGGTCAGGCGGGGTGCGGGCGAGGGCGAAGCGCGCTCCGTCCTCCTGCCGGCAATCGGCACCATACGGGCCAATAGTGGCTTTGAGGGCAGCGAATTCCTGCGGATGAAGGTCGGCAAGATGCATCCGGTCGCCCGGGCGCAGGGACATGGCCGCGACGAGCGGCGAGCCGGGATAGGCCGACGCGCCATAGCGGGCGCGGACGTCGGCCAGAACCCGCAGATAGGGATGATCCGGCGGAAAGAGCGCCTCCGCCCGTCCGATCCCCGCCGCTGCTTCTCCGGTCTTCAGCGCCTCGGCCGCGTCGAGCGCGTAAAGACCGCGCCCGGCATGGGTTTCGAGGTAGGAGAGCGGTTTGTCCTTCCGGGTGAGATATCCCAGCATTGCGGCAAGAAGCGCGTGCTTGTGCACGTCGGCGAGGTTTCCGGCGTGGTAGATGTGCTGATAGGAAAGCATCGGGCACCCCGGAATGAAAAGGCCCTCCCGCCGGGAGGGCCGATATGGTCGGTCGGAACCGGCCTATTTCGGGCCGATCATCATCACCATCTGGCGGCCTTCGAGCTTCGGCATGTTCTCGATCTTGCCGATCTCCTCGACATCGGCCGCGACGCGCTTCAGGAGTTCGAGGCCAAGTTCCTGGTGCGCCATCTCGCGGCCGCGGAAGCGCAGCGTGACCTTCACCTTGTCGCCTTCCTCGAGGAACTTCTTCACCGAGCGCATCTTGACGTCGTAGTCATGCGTGTCGGTGCCGGGGCGGAACTTGATTTCCTTGATCTCGATGATCTTCTGCTTCTTGCGCGCCTCGGCTTCTTTCTTCTGCTGTTCGTATTTGAACTTGCCGAAATCCATGATCTTGCAGACCGGCGGCACAGCGTTTGGCGAAATCTCGACGAGGTCGAGACCGACTTCCTCGGCCATCTGCATGGCACGGGCCGGGGTCACGACCCCGACGTTTTCGCCCTCGGCGCCAATCAGGCGAATCTCGGGGGCGCGGATCCGGTCGTTCACGCGGGGTCCCGTGTCGCGTTGCGGCGGGGCGTTGTGCGGTCTGCGGGCTATGGTGTCATTCCTTCTGTCGTGGCCAATTCTGTGGCGCGCAAATTAGTCGCCCCGGATGGCTGATTCAAGCCGGTTTCCTGTTAGGGACGGGCCCTTGCCCTTTTCCAGCGCGGGCCTTTCTGTCATAGCGACCGCGACACTCTGTCTTCCTGACCATTGAAGGATCGCACCATGAACCGGAATCTTCTGATCGCAGCGCTGATCGTCGTCCTCGCGGGCGGCGGCTACTGGTATTATTCGTCGGCGCAGAAGGCCGCCGAAGAAGCCGCGATGGCCCAGAAAGCCGCCGAAGACGCGGCCGCGGCCGCCAAGAAGGCCGAGGAAGAAGCCGCCGCGAAGGCCGCCGAAGAGGCGAAGGCCGCCGAAGAAACGGCCGCTGCCGCCGCGAAGGCCGCGGAAGAAGCCGCCGCGAAGGCCGCCGAGGAGGCCGCAGCCGCCGTCACCGAAACCGCGACCGGCGCCGCCGAAGCGATGTCCGATATCTTCGACCCCGCGAACTTCGACGCCGACGCGGTCAACGCGGCCATCGACGGCTCGTCCCTCGACGACGCGACGAAGGCAACGCTGAAATCGGCGGTCGAAACCGCGAAGGACAGCCCCGAGCTTCTGAAAGCCGCGCTCGACCAGGTCAAGGCCGCGCTCGGCCTCTGATCTCGGCCAAGGAAGGACGGCCGCGCCCGTCGGGCGCGGCCGTTTTCGCGTCCGGGTTCCTGTCGGATGTCCGGCTTGCCGGACCTCGCGCCGGGGCTTCACGCCGATCCGGCGGCCGGATCACCTTCCCGAACTGATGCGGAACGGCACGTCGAGCCTGGCCAGATGGTCCAGGATCGCATAGGCGAACAGAGCCTGGCCGAACATCTCCAGGCATTCCTCGACGAGGACCTGCAGGTAGTAAAGCCTGCCGAAGCCGACCCTGGATACCGTGTAGGATTCGATCGCCTCCATCCCAAGCGCGCCGCCGACGAAGATGGCGCCCGACGCAACGAAGAGCAGCGCGGTACGACGAGGCAGCCGGCGCAGGAAGCCCACGTAAGCGAGCGCGACGATTGTCGTGAAGACCGCCCCCGGCACGATCCACGGGAAGGTCAGCAGACCCTTCGCGTCGAGCAGGCGTGAAACCGCCACCCCGATCGCCTCGTGGATGACAAGCGATTCGTCGAGCGACAGGAAGGCGAAGATCGCCGACAGGAAAAACCAGTGCAGCCCGGAGCCTCGCCCAAGCTGGCGGATGGCCGTGCCGCTGAACCACAGCAGCACCATGTTGAGCGCGAGGAGGAAGGCCGCAAACCAGGTCGGTACCGCGCGTTCGGTCTGCAGCATGACCTTCCGTGCAAGGCGCACGTAGAACCCGTCCGCCGCCTTCATGCCCTCGACATAGACCGGCATCGAGATGAGATGCAGGAAGCCGAAGACCAGGATGATGACGGTCAGGAGCCTGAGCACATGCGCGGGGTCGAGCATGACCGCGGACGGAGATGTGGACATGGAGGAAGGCGCGGCTCGGGACGCGACAGAGAAATTCGCGTCCGCTGTGGAGGTATCGATTGGCAAAATTGCACCTGAAAATACAATGGTCGTGCCGGCAATCAGCACCGGGCAGCACGGGTTGTCAATCGAACTCTGCCGCGGACCGGTTTGAAGCCTCCAACGGGTGTGCCGTTGGTGCATATCCGTCAACAGTCCGGCCGAAGATGCGGGGGTTTAGATCCCGTCGCCGACAAAGGCCTTTTCGACCACGTATTCCTGCGGTTCGGAATTCGCGCCCTCGCGCAGGCCGAAGCTTTCCAGCACCGCCTTGACGTCGTGGTTGAACGCAAGCGATCCGCAGACCATGGCGCGGTCAAGTTCCTTGTCCATCGGCGGAATGCCGAGATCGGCGAAGACCTTGCCCGAAGTCAGGTTGTCGGTGATCCGGCCCATATGGGCGCTCTCTTCCCGCGTGGTCGTCGGGTAGTATTTCAGCTTGTCGCCGACGAATTCGCCGATCAGCGGATCGTCCTTCAGGCTCTCGACCAGTTGCCGGCCGTATTCCAGCTCCGCCGCCTCTCGGCAGGTGTGCATCATCACGACCTGCTCGTACTTCTCGTATGTTTCCGGGTCGCGCATCAGCGAGGCGAAGGGCGCGATCCCTGTGCCCGTGGCGAGGAACCAGAGCCGCTTGCCCGGCAGGAGCGCGTCGAGGACCAGCGTGCCCACCGGCTTCGGGCGCAGGATGATCTCGTCGCCCGGCTGGATGTGCTGGAGCTTAGAGGTGAGCGGCCCGTCTGGCACCTTGATGGAGTAGAATTCCAGCTCCTCGTCCCAGGAGGGCGAGGCGATGGAATAGGCCCGGAGCAGGGGTTTGCCGCGCTCGTCCAGAAGCCCGATCATCACGAATTCGCCGGACCGGAACCGCAGCGACTGCGGCCGCGTCACGCGGAACGAGAAGAGTCGCTCGGTCCAGTGCCGGACCTCGGTCACGGTCTGGGCATCGGGCAGCGTGCGGACGGGTTTGGCAGAAGCGTCGTTCACGGTTTTCAGATCGTTCATGTTCCACAAGGGCGCGCATTGCCCGCCCATCCTTCTATGCAGGTTTTCGAATTGGGGAAACCCCGGGATCAGGCTTTCAGCCGCGACCGATAGTCATGCTCGCGCCAGTCGGCGCGGAAGACCCACTGCGCCTCGGGCTGCCGGGCAGCGAGGTCGTCGGGGATTTCGACCTCGTCGAAGCCCGAGCGTCGGGCCATCGCGTACTGGTCGGAAATGACCGGCCCCGCCGCGCGAAGCCGCCCCGCATATCCGCGCCAGCGAAGCTGACGGGCGAGGGTGAAGCCGCGCCCGTCAGAGAAGGCCGGGAAAGCCACCCGGATAAGGTCGATCCCGTCGAAGCTCCGGGGCAGGGCCTCGGGCAGGGTGTCGGCGGCGATGTCGATTGCCTTGTCGCCCTGGTAGTCCTCGGCGTGAAAGCCGTCGTCGCGCACGATCACGCTCATGCTGCGGTCTCCTTCGCTTCGTTCTGCGGCAGCGGGCCGCGCACGGCCTTTCCATCGATGAAATGGATGCCGCATTCCTGTTTTTGCGTTCCCCGCCAGCGACCTGCGCGCGGATCCTCACCTTCCTTGACCGGACTCGTGCAGGGCGCGCAGCCGATCGAAGGATAGCCGTTCGCGACCAGGGGATGGCGCGGCAGGCGGTTGTTGACCATGTAGTCCTCAAGGTCTTCGCGGCCCCAATGGGCGAGCGGGTTGACCTTGAGCCGCTTGTCTTCCTCGTTCTCGAAGAACTCGAGCGCGGCGCGGGTGCCCGACTGGAAGCGCTTGCGACCGGTGATCCAGCCATCGAAACCCAGAAGCGCGCGTTCGAGCGGCACGACCTTGCGCAGGTTGCAGCAGGCGTCAGTGTTGAACTGGTGAAGCGTGCCGTCCGGATCCTCGAAATCGGTATCCCGCCGGTCGGCGCGGATGGTGCGGACATCGGTGAGGTTCAGCTTGTCGGCCAGTTCGCGCTGGTATGCCAGCGTCTCGGGAAAAAGCATCTGGGTGTCGATGAAGATCACCGGCGTGCCGGGCGCGATGACCGAGACGAGGTGCAAGAGCACGACCGATTCTGCCCCGAACGACGAGACGAGCGCCAGGCTGCCGACCTCGGGGTCGTTCAACGCGCGTTCGAGCACTGCCGTCGCCGAATGGTGACGGTAGCGGTCGTTCAGCGCCGCGACCCTTTGGTCCAGCGAAGGGAAAGGCGCCTCAAGCGGCATCGCGGGCCGCCTCGGCGGGGTAGAGCGCGGCCTTGAACGGCTCCGCCCCGAGACGGCGATAGGCGTCGAGGAAGGTCTCGCTCCGGTCGTCGCGGAGCGCGAGGTAGGCCCGCAGCAGCCGTTCGATCGCCGGCACGATCTCGTCATAGGCGAAGCCGGGGCCGGCGCGTTCGCCGATCACCATGTTTTCGGTGTGATCGCCGCCGAGCGTGATCTGATAGTTTTCCACCCCGGCGCGGTCGAGCCCGAGAATGCCGATATGGCCGACATGGTGATGGCCGCAGGCGTTGATGCAGCCCGAGATCTTGATCTTGAGCGCGCCGATTTCCTCCTCCAGCCCGATGGCCTTGAAGTGCGTGGCGATCTGGGTGGCGACCGGAATCGACCGGGCGGTTGCCAGCGTGCAGTAATCCATGCCGGGGCAGGCGATGATATCCGAGACAAGGCCGATATTGGCGGTGGCAAGCCCATCGGTCTTCAGCGCCGCGTGCAGCGCCGGCAGGTCGGATTTGTGGACATGCGGCAGAACGACGTTCTGCTCGTGGCTGATGCGCAGCTCTCCGTGGCCGTACCTGTCCGCCAGATCGGCCAGCAGGCGCATCTGCGCCGAAGTGGCATCGCCCGGCGTGGCGCCATGCGCCTTGAGCGAAACGGTGACGATGGCGTAGCCCGGCGCGCGGTGCGCCGTCAGGTTGGTATCGCTCCACGAGCGGAAGACCGGATCGGCGCGGCGCGCCTCGTCATAGGCAGCCGTGGGGGCGGCGCGGAAGGCCGGGGCGGTGAAATGGCCCTCGATCTCGCGCAGCACCTCCTGATCGGCGCCGGAGAACTCGGTACGGGTCTGCTTGAAGCGTTCCTCGACGGCGTCGCGGAACTTTTCCATACCGTTCTCGAACACGGTGATCTTGACGCGCGCCTTGAACTTGTTGTCGCGCCGGCCCATCACGTTGTAGGTCGAGACGATCGCCTCGAGATAGGGCAGAAGGTCGGCCTTCTTCAGGAAGGGCCGGATCACCTGCGCCACCATCGGCGTGCGGCCAAGCCCGCCGCCCACCAGCACCTCGTAGCCGGTCTGACCGGAGCCGCCGCGCACGATGCGCAGGCCAATATCGTGCGACTTGGTCACGACACGGTCGTTGGGTGAGCCGGTGACGCCGATCTTGAACTTGCGCGGCAGGAACTGGAATTCGGGATGGTCGGTCGACCACTGGCGAATGAGCTCCGCCGTCGGGCGCGGATCCTCGATCTCGTCGGCGGCGGCGCCGGCGAAATGGTCGGCGGTGACGTTGCGGATCGTGTTTCCGCTCGTCTGGATCGAATGCATCTGCACGTCGGCCAGAGCTTCGAGGATGTCGGGCACGTCCGACAGTTTCGGCCAGTTGAACTGGATGTTCGTGCGCGTGGTGAAGTGGCCGTAGCCCTTGTCCCAGCGGTCGGCGATCATCGCGAGCTGGCGCATCTGGTCGGGACTGATCGTGCCGTAGGGAATGGCGATGCGCAGCATGTAGGCGTGAAGCTGGAGGTAGAGGCCGTTCTTCAGCCGCAGCGGACGGAATTCATCTTCCGTCAGCGAGCCGTCGATGCGGCGTTCCACCTGGGCACGGAACTGGGCGTTGCGCCGGCGGACGAAGGCTTCGTCGAAGTCGGAATATTCATACATGGCCGGCCTCCTGCTTGCCGTGCGGATAATTCGATGGGCCGCGGGTTCGGAATTCCTCTCGGAAATGCACCGGCTCGGGCCCCTGCGCCCCGCGCTTCGCGTCGGCGAGGTAGGCGCCCACGACGAGGTCGCGCTGCCGGTCCGCCTTGAGGAGCCGGATCTGGGCATGGGCCTCGTCCTCGATCAGCTCCGCTTCGGCGTGGTCGCGGGTCCAGCGGTCGTCGGCGGTGAGGTAGACCACGTCGCCCTCGATCAACGCATTCGCGGTGACGACTTTCGGAGTGAAGGCGCGGCTCATGGAACGGTCCTTTGTGGCGAGGCGGCTTTGTTCTCGCCCTATATAGGAAATTTTCCCATAATGGCGCCAGATACCCTTGCCAATAAGGATGAATGTTCCGTACATCGGCAATACTTGGACCCGCATTTCAGATTCGGAGGGAAAAGCGAATGTCTGTCCGGCTCGACGAGGTGGATCGGAAAATTCTTGGCCAGCTGCAGGAGGATGCCGGGCAGTCGCTGGACGAGATCGCCCGCAAGGTCGGCTCGTCGAAGACGCCGGTCTGGAACCGAATCCGCAAGATGAAGGACGCCGGCGTGATCGGCCGGCAGACGATGCTTCTGGATCCCGAGTCGCTCGGGCTGGAAGCCTGTTTCTTCGTGCTGATCCGCACGTCGGAGCACGAGGCCGACTGGCAGAACAAGTTCCTTCGGGCACTCAAGGCCCGGCCCGAAGTGATGGAGGCGCACCGGCTGGCGGGCGACATCGACTATATCCTGAAAGTGCGGGTGAAGAACGCCCGCGCCTATGACACCTTCTACCAGGCGCTGATCTCGGAGGTGCGGATCTACAACGTGACGGCGCTTCTGAGCATGGAGGAGATCAAGTCGACGACCTTGCTGCCCCTGTGACGCGTCCGAGGCGCTGCCCCGGACCCCGGGATATTTCCGGCAAGATGAAGGGGCAGGGCGTTTCGGGATCGCGTTGCATCTGAAGTCGAGCCTGTCTTGTTCGCATTCGGATCCGTGCCGGTCCGGACAAGACGCGAAACGCCTTAGCCTTTGCACATCAGTCTTTCGAGGCCGTGGAAGTGGTAGAGGTTGGCGTAGCGCGGCGGTTCGGTCACTGAAAGGCCGGGGAGGCGCTCAAAGAGGATCGGGAGCGCGGTCTGAAGTTCGAGCCGTGCCAGGGGCGCGCCGACGCAGAAATGCAGGCCCGCGCCGAAGCTGAGGTTCGCCTTGACCGGGCGGTCCGGGTTGAAGCGAGCCGGTTTTTCCCAGAGGCCGGGATCCCGGTTGGCGGCGGCAAGCAGGCAGCCGACCTCGTCGCCGCGGCGGAAGCGGTGGCCCGCGATCTCGACGTCTTCGTAGGCGTGGCGTGTGAAGAGGTGGAGCGCGGGGTCGTGGCGGAGGATTTCCTCCACGGTGCCCTCGACCCGGTCCGGCGCGAGGGTATCGGCGCCATACCCGTTTTCGATCAGTGCTTTCACGCCATTTCCCAGGGTGTGGACCGTCGCTTCGTGTCCGGCGTTGAGGAGGAGGATGCAGGTGGCGATGAGTTCGTCCGTGGACAGTTTTTCGCCATCGGCCCCGGCGGCGATGAGGTGGGTGAGGAGATCGTCGGCGGGCGTCGCGCGGCGGTGGTCGATGTGGCGGAGCAGGAAGGCGACGAACGCTTCTGTCGCGGCGACGGCGGCATCCTCGGTCGCGCGGGTGCGGCGGGCCTGATACATGCCGACCATCGCGTTCGACCAATTTAGGAGGTCGTCCGCCCGGTCTTCCGGCACGCCGAGGAGGCGGGCGATGATGATGACCGGGAGCTTGCGGGCGAAATGGTCGAGAAGGTCGAACTCGCTCGCGGGAAAGGCGTCGATGAGGTGGTGGGACAGCGCCGCGATCTCGGGCGCGAGGGCGGCGATGCGGCGCGAGGTGAAGGCCCTGAGGACGAGCGAGCGGAGCCGCGTGTGCCGGGGCGGCTCCAGTTCCAGCATCGAATGCGCCTCGACCGCGTAGAAGGGACGAAGGTGATCCGGGACCGGGCAGCGCTTTTCCTCGGGCAGTTCGCGGCCGAAGCGGCGGTCGCGCAGGATCGCGCCGACGGCGGTGGCGGAGGTGGCGCAGACGAGGCCGTACTCCTCCCAGCGAAAAAGCGGGCCAGCCTTTCGGGCGCGGTCGTAGAACGGGTAGGGGTTCTGGACGAAGGTGTCCGCGGTCGGGGATTGGCTGAGGGTCTGCATCGCGGCTCCGGACACGGTCGGGGCGAGCTAAGCCGAGTGGCGCGCGGGTTTCAAGCCATGCGGTCGCGGCCCTGGGCGATGATGACGCCAAGCGCGACCACGGCGGCGCCGACGCCTTGCCCCCAGCTCCATCCCGCGCCGAAGGCGAGCGCGAAGAGCATGACGTAGAAGGGGGCGATATTGATGTGCATCGAGGCGACGCCGATGCCGAGCCCGGCGACCCCGACGAGGAAAAGCACCTGCGACAGGGCGAGCGATCCGATCGCGTAGACCGCGAGGTAGCTCCATTCGTGCGGTCCGATCTCGGCCCAGGGAATGCCGTCGCCGCCCAAAGCCGCCCAGCCGAGCTGCACGATGATCAGAGCCACGGCCCCGCCTGTCAGCGTGACGGCGCTGCGCGCCAGCGCCGAACAGCCCGGCAGGGCCATGACCGACGCGCGCGATCCCCAGCTGAAGACGACGACCGAGGCGAAAGCCGCGAGCGCGCCGAGCCCCATGTCGAGATGCCCCATCCGCGCGGCATGGGTGGCGACGCCGCCCGCGATGCTGAGGATCAGCCCGGTGACGAGCCGGACGTTCAGCCGCCGTCCGTCATGGAGGCATTCAAGCGCGATCCCCGTGACCGGCATCGTCGCGGCGATCACCGCGACCGTGATGCCGTCGGTGCGTTGCTGCGCGAAGATGAGAAGCCACGTGCCGAGCCCGAAGCCGACGGCGCCGACCCGGAGCCCTTTCTGCCAGTCGACGCGGCGCAAGACCTCGCCGCCCTCGACAAGCCCCCAGACGGGGACGAGAAAGAGGGCCGCCAGCGCCATGCGCAGAACGGCAACCGTCAGCGGGGGGAGCGTGGCCAGAAGCGCATCGGCGAGCGGAAACCCCACGGCCCATATCGCCATCGAGGCGATGCAGGCAAGGTTCGCCCAAAGCCTCGGGTTGCGCGGCGCGGGGAATTCGGTGGCTGTCGACACGTCGGACGTGGCTCCGCGCAGGGATCGGTCCGGCGGATGCTGTCACGTCCGTTCCCGCGCCCGCACCTCCGGGAGCGACAAAAAGGTCGGGAATGTCAGCTGGCGTCGAGCGCCGCGACGATCGCGCCGAAATCGGCGGCCTTGAGGCTCGCGCCGCCGACGAGGGCACCGTCGACATTCGAGGTCGCGAAGATCTCGCTTGCGTTCGAGGGCTTGACCGAACCGCCGTAGAGGAGGCGCATGTCACCGGCATCGGCGAAGCGCTTGGCGAGTCCGGCGCGCAGGAAGTCGTGCACCTCCGCGATCTGGTCGAGGGTCGGTGTGCGTCCGGTTCCGATGGCCCAGACCGGCTCGTAGGCGATGACGGTATTGGCGGAGGTCGCGCCGGCCGGGACCGAGCCTTCGAGCTGGGCGCCGATGACATCGAGCGTTTCGCCCGCGTCGCGCTGGGTCTCGGTCTCGCCGACGCAGACGATCGCGACGAGGCCGGCGGCATGGGCGGCCTCGGCTTTGGCCCGGACGAGGGCGTCCGTCTCCCCGTGATCGGCGCGGCGTTCGGAATGGCCGACGATGACGTAACGCGCACCGGC
The DNA here is from genome assembly GCF_039830135.1 of Defluviimonas sp. SAOS-178_SWC. Taxonomy (NCBI): domain Bacteria; kingdom Pseudomonadati; phylum Pseudomonadota; class Alphaproteobacteria; order Rhodobacterales; family Paracoccaceae; genus Albidovulum; species Defluviimonas sp. SAOS-178_SWC. The sequence goes on from NZ_CP156081.1 coordinate 1,683,874, forward strand.
ATCTGCGAGCATCGCCGCCGAGACGTCGCCGGTATGGGCGCCGGAGACCTCGGGGTGGCAATCCTGCCCACCCACCGCGACCGGCCCCTTGCCGGCCTTCCAGGCCATCTGCGCGACCAGCGTCGCCGGCGGGCAGATCAGGACGTCGCAGCGCGGCGCGGGATGGGCGGCCGCCAACGCCTCGATCTCGGCGAGGTTCGCCGTCGTGCCGTTCATCTTCCAGTTCCCGGCCGCCAGTTTCCGCCGCATGATCGCCTCCCTCACCGCAATTCGTCCAATGCCTGCCCGGCGAGTTTGCAGGCGAGCGCGGGATCGTCAAGCGCGGCATGCGGCAGCCGCCAATACGGCATGGCCGTGGTCTTGCCGCCATCGCGGGAATAGGTCCAGCGGTCCCATCCCTCTTCGGTCATCCGTTTCGCGAAAGCGCCGGCGCCCTTCAGCCAGATAGAGCCGTCGGTATGCAGGATCGAGAAGATCGTGCCGTCGCGGTAGAGGCAAAGCCCGCCCATCATCTTGCGGGTGGAGAGGGGGCCGAGATCGTCGAAAAGCTCAAGCGCGAAGGCGATATCGGCGTCCGAGACGCTCATCCGCGCGGGGCGCCGGCGTCGGGCATGTCCTTGAACTTGATCGACTCGCCGCAGCCGCAGGCCTCGGAGACATTGGGGTTGTTGAACTTGAAGCCGGATTCGAGGAGCGATGTCTCGTAGTCGATCTCGGTGCCGAAGAGGAACATCTGCGCCATCGGCGCGATCATCACCCGCGCGCCGTCCTGCTCGACGACCTCGTCCATCGGGCCGGGCTCGGCGGCGAATTCCATCGTGTATTCCATGCCCGCGCACCCGCCCTTCTTGACGCCGACTTTCAGCCCGTAGGCGCCGTCCTTGGCCATCAGGCGGGTGATCTGCGCCACCGCGCGGGGGGTGATCGTCACCGGGGATTTGCCGGGAATGCCGAACATGGATGTCTCCGTTTCCTGCCCCCAATCTAAGGCGCGGGCGCTCCGATCTCAATGGGGGGCAGCGCTGCGGCGAGCCAGAGCGTCGCATAGGCGGCCGCCAGCGCCCATCCGAAGGAGGCCAGCGTGCCGATGATCACGTATTCGCTGGCATGCTGGTTCTTCGAGGCGGTATCGAAACGCAGCACCGACTTGGCGGCGATCAGGAAGCCGATGCCTGCGGGTTGTCCGACGAGGACGAACAGGAAGATCAACGCCCGTTCGAGGTTGCCGATCATGCGGCCGCCGTTCGGCAGCCCTTTCGGCAGGTCGTCGGGCTGATAGTCGAGCATCAGGAACCCGACCGCGAATCCGCCCGCCCGCACGGTCAGGATGGCGCCGGCGAGATAGGCCATGAGCGCCGGTGCCGCCGGTACGCCCGCCCAGATGCCGCCGTCCACCAGATCGGGCCGGAACCAGGCGAGGACGGCGAGGCTGAGAAGATGCGCGCCCTGGTCCGCGAGGAAGGCCGCGAGACTGGGGGCGGCGATGCGGGCCTTCGCCGCGTCGATGGCAATGTGGACGACCGCAAGCGCCAGGACTTCCCACGAGTCGATCCGGCCGGTCGCGGCCTGCGCCGCTGCCAGCACGATCGCTCCGTGCAGAAGAAGGGCCGGAAACCGCCGCTTGTTCGCGGCGATCCAGCCGGTCTGGAAGACGAAATCGGCGAGCGCGTGGGCAAGCAGGAGCGCGGCGAAGGTTTCGATCATGGCGCCGGATCCCACTCGTACTTCTGCATTGCGTGGATCGCGTTCTCCATCGCCTGAAAGCCGGCACCCGTCAATCGCGCCTGCATCGCTTGGCGCGTGATGCCGAGGCGCTGCGCCAGTTCGTCCTGCGTCTTCCAGTCGTCCCGAAGCGCCATCGCCATCGCCTCGGCCTGCGGTTGCGTCAGGCGGTTGGCGATCCATTCGGCCATGTCGAAGAAGGCCGCCTGCCAGTCGCGGTCGGCGACTCCGTGAACGGCCTTGTCACGGCCCCCGGCGATGGCGAGACGCCGGTGCTTCGGCATAGCGTCCAGTTGGCTGCCAGAGACGAAGAAGGCCGGTCCCGAAGCATCCGACAAGTTGGCCGTTCCGAGGTTGTCCCAGGGGCCGACGCCGACCGAGATGCGGGTTTCGATCTGGTGGTTCCCGGCTTTGAGGTCGGCGATGATGATCAGTGCGGCGCGCAGGGCCCAACCCGCGCGTCCGAGAACGATCTGCCAGCCGTCGCCACGGAAGCGGGTGAAACGGGTCTCGGCATCGATCATGTCGGAGAGCGTGCGCGCCGTTGCCGCTATGCGGCCCATCGCCGCCTCGATCTCGGCCGTGTCATGCTTCTGCGAGGCAACGAGATCGCCGGTCAGGACCGCGACCACCTTGTCATATGCCGTCAAGTCATTTGGATTGCTTTCCATGAAGCAAATCATATGACTTTCTATTTAAAAAGCAACCATATTGGCTTGCCTACATGAAGCCAAGCTCAAGCCGCGCCTCGTCGGACATCATGTCCATGCCCCATTGCGGCTCGAACGTCATCTGGACATCGACCTGCTTCACGCCGTCCAGCGGTTCCACCGCGTCGGCGACCCAGCCCGGCATCTCGCCCGCGACCGGGCAGCCCGGCGCGGTCAGGGTCATGACGATTCCCACCTCGTTCTCGGGCGAGATGTCGATCGTGTAGATCAGGCCGAGGTCAAAGATATTGACCGGAATTTCAGGGTCATAGACCGTACGGCAGGCCTCCACGATCCGCTCGTAAAGCGGGTGGTCTGTTGTCGATGGCTTGATCAGCGGCGTGCCCTCGACCGGGGCGGTGGAGTCGGCGGTCATCTGTGTCTCGCTCAGTTGTTGAGTGAATATATAGGGAATTGCGCGGGGGGCGTAAAGACTGCCCGCATCCGCCCCCGTTCGCGCCGGGCGCGCAAGAAAAGACTTGCGCCCGCATGTGCGGGCACTCCGCCGGATCACGGCCCTTCAAAAGCCGTGTGCGACCGGATAAGAGCGGCCCTCATGACCACACGCTTTTCCTTCGACGTCGCCGCAACCGACGGCCGCGCCCGGACCGGGACCATCCGCACCCCGCGCGGCGACATCCGCACGCCCGCCTTCATGCCGGTCGGCACGGCAGGCACCGTGAAGGCGATGCTGCCCGAATCCGTGCGCGCGACCGGCGCCGATATCCTGCTTGGCAACACCTATCACCTGATGCTGCGCCCGACCGCGGAACGGATCGCGCGGCTCGGCGGGCTGCACCGCTTCATGAACTGGGACCGGCCGATCCTGACCGATTCGGGCGGTTTCCAGGTGATGAGCCTGGCCGCCCTGCGCAAGCTCACTGAAGAGGGCGTGCGGTTCTCCTCCCATATCGACGGCTCCAAGCACATGCTCAGCCCCGAGCGCTCGATCGAGATCCAGCGCCTTCTCGGCTCCGATATCGTGATGTGTTTCGATGAATGCCCGGCCTTGCCCGCGACCGAGGAGGAGGTCGCGACGTCCATGCGGCTGTCGATGCGCTGGGCGCAAAGGTCACGCGACGCCTTCGGCGACCGGCCGGGATACGCGCTTTTCGGGATCATGCAGGGCGGGGTGACGCGCGCGTTGCGCGAAGAGAGCGCCGAAGCGCTGAAGACCATCGGATTCGACGGCTATGCCGTGGGCGGCCTCGCGGTGGGCGAGGGGCAGGAGGCGATGTTCTCGGTCCTCGACTACGCGCCGGGCTTCCTGCCCGAGGACAAGCCCCGCTATCTCATGGGGGTCGGCAAGCCCGACGACATCGTCGGCGCGGTGGAACGTGGCATCGACATGATGGACTGCGTGCTGCCGTCGCGCTCGGGCCGCACCGGGCAGGCCTGGACCCGGGCCGGTCAGGTCAACATCAAGAATGCCCGCCACATGGACGATCCGCGCCCCCTCGACGCGACCTGCACCTGCCCGGCCTGCCGGAAGTATAGCCGGGCCTATCTGCATCACGTCTTCCGGTCGGGAGAGATCATCGCGTCGATGCTGCTGACCTGGCACAACCTGCATTACTATCAGGAGCTTATGCAGGGCCTGCGCGACGCGATCACGGAGGGACGGCTCGCCGCCTTCATCGCCGACTTCCACGCGACCCGCGCGGCGGGCGATATCGAGCCGCTGTAGCCGCGCTGCCGTTCGACCGGAATGGGCGGGCGCCGTTTCGCTTTGCGCGAGACCAAGGTTCTGATATCCCGAAGACCATTGATACGAAGGATATAGATGCTCGCTTCGATCCAGTTTCTTCGTTTCGTGGCAGCGCTCATGGTGACGGTTTACCATGCGCAGTCGGCGGCGTCGAAAGTTGGCGGCAGTTTTCCGCAATGGTTTCTGGACCTTGCATGGATCGGGGCGGCAGGCGTTCCGGTCTTCTTTGCGATCAGCGGCTTGGTAATGCGCTTCAGCTCGGCACGGGAATTCGGGAATCCCGGCGCGCCGGCGGCCTTCATCGCGCGAAGGGCCCTGCGCATCTATCCGGTCTACTGGTTCGTTGCCTTGCTTTTCCTGGCGTTCCCACCGCTCTACCTGGTCGGCTGGCCGGAGGATGCCTTGCGTGTCGCTCCCGCGCTCTTGCTTCTGCCCGGCTATGCGGCCGGCATCATCACGCCCGGATGGACGCTGGCCTATGAGCTCTACTTCTACGCGGTGTTCGCGCTTTTGCTGTGGCTGCCTGCCGTCACGGCGGTCGCGGCCCTGACGATCTTCTTCCTCGCGTCCGTGGCGGCAAGCACGGTTCTGGCCGGCGTGAACCCGTTCCTGGGCCTAGCGACCAATCCCCAACTGCTGATCTTCCTTTCGGGCGTCCTGTTCGCGCACTGGATACTTCGCGATGCCGGTGCGGCCGGCGGCGCCCTGTCGCGCGCCCTGGCACGCGTGCCCGCCGTCATTCCTTTCGCGATCGCGATACTGGGGTTTGCCGTCGCACCCATCCCGCATCATCAGGGCGTCCCGCCGACCCTGACGCTCGGGCTGCCGTCGATCATGCTCGTCGTGGCGGCGGCGCTCGCCGAGGCACAAGGGCGCGTTCCGCGCTTCGTGAGGACATGGGCATGGCTTGGAGACAGCTCGTACGCGCTTTATCTGGTTCACACGCTGGTCATTTGGCACGCGGCTTCATGGCTCGGCCCGCATGGCGGCAATTTTCCGGCCGGCGTTTTGCGGGTCGTGGCGCTGGTGATCGTGTCGCTGGCCGCCGGGTTTGCCGTTCACTACGTCTTCGAGCGGCCGCTGATGGGCTGGCTGCGCCGGCGGAGGCGGTCGCGATCCGTTTCCCGGCAATAGGTGCCGCGGAACACCCGGTCGAAGACCCTGCACACAGAAGCGCCTTATCCGTGCGTCAGGTAGATCGACATCTGCTTGAGCGTCATGTGCACCGATGGCGACAGCGCCTCGACGTTTTCGGTGAGATCGTGCAACTCTGTCAGATCCGCCTTCAGCCTGCCGATCTCCGCATCCGTCGGTTCGCGGTCGGAACGCGAAAAGCCGGCCATGCTGCGCTTCCCGTTGCGCGTCAGTGCGATCACGGCGCCGTATTTCAGCCCGTACTCCCGCGCGCGCGCCATGACGGCGGCGGGGTCGTCGAGTTCGCTCCAGCGGATCGTTCCCTCGTTCTCAAAGCCCCAGCGCACGACCGGATCGTTGAGGACAAGCCCTTCGCGCGAATAGGTATCGAGCCAGTCCTTGGCATAGGACTGGAAGAGGTATTTCGGCGATGTGAAGCGGACATGGAGCGCAATCGCGAATCCCGCGGGGCTTGCCTGATGCAGGCGGGCCAGAAGGGCGCTGATCCGATCTTCACTGTCCATGGCGTTCCTCGCGTCCCATAGTCTTCCTTCGCCCGGCAATCCGTGGCATATCCTGACAGCCGCCACAACTCTGGGTCGTCCGAAATTGACCCGCCTGCACGCGAACGGGATGAAGATAGCATGGAACACGCCGCGACCGGGCGCGAGTTTTCCTACATTGCACCGGCTGGCTACTATATCGCGCTTCGCGTTGGGTTCGCATTTCCGATCGCCGAGACGAACGCTCTGCCGGACGCCTGGGTCGAGTATTATACCCAGCGCGGCTATATGCTCCACGATCCGGTCATGCAGTGGCTTTATGCCAATTCCGGCGCGATCCGCTGGAGCGACATCGCGCTGCCGGATCCGCGCGGGATCTTCACTGAGGCCGCGTGGCACGGGCTGAAATTCGGTGTCGCGATTTCCTGCGCGTCGACCGGGACGGAAGGCCAGCGCAGTTTCGGTTCCTTCGCGCGGTCGGACCGGGAATTCACGGATGAGGAGATCGAACTTCTCTCCCATAAGCTGCGGCGCCTGCACGAGGCGACGGCGCCGCCCACGAACCTGACGGAGGCCGAACTCGAAGCGCTCCGAATGGTGCGTGACGGGCTCTTGCTGAAAGAGATCGCGAGCGACCTCGGCGTGTCGGAAGGCGCGATCAAGCAGCGCCTGAAGAACGCGAAACTCAAGCTCGCCGCGAAGACGATCAGTCAGGCCGTGTCGATCGCCGTGGGCTACGCGTTGATCTGAGGGTTTCCCCTGGAGGACCGGCGCGCGCGGCGCGGAAGGCGCACCACACACTTATATGGCGAAACTATGGCTTAGACTCGCCGATTAGGATTTTTCCCGTTTCAGGTTGATGCTCTAATCGCCCTGCCTATCAGGAGGGGCATATCATGGAAAACATCACTTTCGACCTGCTCAACATGCACCAGCACGGCGCGGCCTTCTACGACTACCTGAGAATGCGCAAGCGCGTCTTCGTCGATGAACTCGGCTGGGAGATCCCGCACAACGATTTCGTCGAGATGGACCAGTACGACAACCCGATGACCCATTATTCGCTCGTCGTCCGCGACGGTCGGGTGATCGGCGGCGCCCGCGCTCTGTCGACCGTGGCCGAGTGGAACGGCGCGGGTTGCATGCTGAACGACGTGCTGGAGGGCAAGCTGCCGACGATCCCGAAAAGCGTGATCGACGGGCCGATCCGGACACCGCTTGTCTGGGAATGTTCGCGGCTCGTCATGGCCGAGGACATCGGCGCGGCCGAAGAGCGCGCGGAGTGCCTGTCGCTGATCGTCGACGGTCTGGCGGACATGGCGCGGTCCCAGGGTGCGTCGGAACTGATCTCGCTCACGCGGCTGCCGCTTCTCAGAGCGCTGCGGCAGCTCGGCTGGGCGTGCGACCGGATCGGCCAGCCCTACACCCAGGACGGACGCAGCTACGCGGTGCTCAGCATGCCCGCCGACAAGCTGCGTCCCGCCATCGCCGCCGAATGATCCGATGAGCGACGGACCCGCCGCCCGGCGCGGAGGCCGGGCGGCGATGGTCTGGGCGGTGGATCGGACCTCGTCAGCGGAACGGGCGGAGCGATGCCGTCTGAGCGCAGGTCGAGCGTTTGCATCCTTGCCCTCGCGGCCGCGCAACGGCATTGTGTGAGGGCGTGTCCGCCCGACCGGTTGAAGCGGGGGCGTGGCTTGCATAGATAGAGCGCGGAACGGAAAGGGCCGGGTGCCGCCGACGATCGGGGCCGGTGTCCTTTAGCCGAGAACAGGATACGCGAATGAACGAAAGACTTTCCCCCAGCTTCCCCGTGTTGCCGCTGCGCGACATCGTGGTGTTCCCGCATATGATCGTGCCGCTTTTCGTGGGCCGCGAAAGATCGGTCCGGGCGCTGGAAGAGGTGATGCGCGAGGACAAGCAGATCCTTCTGTCGTCGCAGATCGACCCGACCCAGGACGATCCCTCGACCGACGGGATCTACAAGGCTGGCGTCCTTGCGAATGTGCTTCAGCTTCTGAAACTGCCCGATGGCACCGTGAAAGTGCTTGTCGAGGGCAAGAGTCGCGTGCGCATCGTCGAGTTCATCGAGAACGACGCCTATTTTGAGGCGGAATGCGAACCGCTGACCGAAATGCCCGGCGATCCGGCCACGGTCGAGGCGCTATTGCGCTCGGTCGCCGAGGAATTCGAGCGCTATGCCAAGATCAAGAAGAACGTGCCGGAAGAGGCGCTTTCGGCCGTGGCCGAAAGCCGCGAGCCCGCGAAGCTCGCCGACCTCGTCTCGGGCCATCTCGGGATCGAGGTGAACCAGAAGCAGGAGCTTCTGGAAACGCTCGACGTCGCCGAACGGCTCGAGAAGGTCTACGGCCTGATGCAGGGCGAGATGTCGGTCCTTCAGGTCGAGAAGAAGATCAAGTCCCGCGTCAAGACGCAGATGGAGCGCACCCAGCGCGAATACTATCTGAATGAGCAGATGAAGGCCATTCAGAAGGAGCTGGGCGACGGCGAGGACGGCCAGAACGAGGTCAACGAACTGGCCGAGAAGATCGCCAGGACCAGGTTCTCCAAGGAGGCGCGCGACAAGGCCGAGGCGGAGTTGAAAAAGCTCAAGTCGATGTCGCCGATGTCGGCCGAGGCGACGGTGGTGCGCAATTACCTCGACTGGCTGCTGAGCCTGCCCTGGGGCGTGAAGTCCCGGGTCAAGAAGGATCTGAGGAAAGCCCAGGAAGTCCTTGATAACGATCACTATGGTCTGGAAAAAGTCAAGGAGCGGATTGTCGAATATCTGGCCGTGCAGCAGCGCAGCCAGAAGATGAAGGGGCCGATCCTCTGCCTCGTCGGCCCTCCGGGCGTCGGCAAGACCTCGCTCGGCAAGTCGGTCGCCAGGGCGACGGGACGCGAGTTCATCCGCATCTCGCTCGGCGGCGTTCGGGACGAGTCGGAGATCCGCGGCCACCGGCGGACCTATATCGGCTCCATGCCCGGCAAGATCATCCAGGCGCTGAAGAAGGCGAAGACGACGAATCCGCTCATCCTGCTCGATGAAATCGACAAGATGGGCCAGGATTTCCGCGGCGACCCGGCTTCGGCAATGCTCGAGGTGCTCGATCCCGAACAGAACGCGACCTTCATCGATCACTATCTCGAGGTCGAATACGACCTCTCGAACGTGATGTTCCTGACCACGGCGAACAGCTACAACATGCCGTCGCCACTTCTGGACCGGATGGAGATCATCCCGCTGGCCGGCTACACCGAAGACGAGAAGCGCGAGATCGCGAAACAGCATCTCATCCCGAAGCAGGTCAAGAACCACGGGCTGAAGAAGGCCGAGTTCAAGCTGACGGATGCGGCGTTGCAGGAGATGATCCGCACCTATACCCGCGAGGCGGGGGTGCGGAACCTCGAACGCGAGATCTCCAAGCTGACGCGCAAGGCGCTGACCAGGATCGTCCGCAAGGACGTGACCAGCGTCGAGGTGACGCCCGACAATCTCGAGGACTTCCTTGGGGTGAAGCGGTTCCGCTACGGGCTGGCCGAGAAGGAAGACCAGATCGGCGTCGTCACCGGCCTCGCCTGGACCTCCGTCGGCGGCGACCTTCTGTCGATCGAGGCGCTGAAACTGCCCGGCAAGGGGCGGATGAAGACGACCGGCAAGCTCGGCGACGTGATGAAGGAATCGATCGAGGCCGCGTCCTCCTTCGTCCGGGCGATCAGCCCGGAGATCGGGGTGAAGCCCCCGGTCTTCGAGAAGATCGATATTCACGTTCACGTGCCGGAAGGTGCGACGCCCAAGGACGGGCCGAGCGCAGGCGTGGCGATGGTGACCTCCATCGTCTCGGTCCTGACGCAGATCCCGGTCAGGAAGGACATCGCCATGACGGGCGAGGTGACGCTGCGCGGCAACGTGCTGGCCATCGGCGGGTTGAAGGAGAAGCTTCTGGCGGCGCTCAGGGGCGGCATCAAGACGGTGCTGATCCCCGAGGAGAACGCCAAGGACCTGCCGGAAATCCCGGACAATGTGAAGGCGGGGCTGAAGATCATCCCGGTCAGCCATGTTCGGGATGTGCTGAAGCTGGCGCTCGTCAAGATGCCGGAGCCGATCCAGTGGGACGCGGAGGCGGAAGAGGCCGCCGCGAAGGCCGCGCTCGCCGAGAAGGGCGACGGGGCATCGGCGACGGCGCACTGACCGATAGGGCCGTATGACAGGGGCAGGGCGCGGCGAATGTCGCGCCCTCGTTCGTTCGGCCCGCTCGAAGGCACCGGACACCGTGAATGCCGCAATTCCCGGCGGGGACAGGCCGGCGCCCGCCCGAAGTCATGTCGGGTTGCAGGCGGTGCCGCGGGTAATCATGTGCAGGGAAGGGCGGGAGATCACCTTGGGCAAACTGCGCCTCGCCCCCAGCGGACCAGCTGGATTGTCGATGATATATCTGTAGTCTGCGGTGAACTTCCGGACGGGACGGCTCGGCAATGACGGCGAAGAAGGCCAAGACCGCATCGCGCGCAAAGGCGCCGCGTCGCGCAGCGCAGACGCCGGCGCAGCCGACGAAGGCAGCACCGCCCGATCCGGTGTCGGCAGACGCCGAGCCAGCGGTGCAGGCGCAGGTTCTGCGGAAGAAAGACCTTTTCAAGCGGGTGGCGGCCGCCACCGGGGCGAAGGCGGGCGATGTCAGGCTGATCACCGAGGCGGTTCTCGACATCCTCGGCAACGCGCTCTCCGCCGGCGAGGCTCTGGCGCTGCCGCCCTTCGGAAAGGCCCGGGTCAACCGGCAGAAAGACCTCGCAACGGGCGAAGTGCTCATTGTCCGGCTCCGTCGCGGGGGACAGGGCGGCCAAGCCGCGCAGGGCGGGAACGAAGCTCTTGAAGAGGCCGGCGAATAGCGCTAGGTAGCCCGCCGACGGGTGATTAGCTCAGTGGTAGAGCGCTTCGTTCACATCGAAGATGTCGGGGGTTCAAATCCCTCATCACCCACCACGATTTTTCCCTTTAAAATCAAGCACTTACGGGATCGGACGGTCCAGAATGTATGGTAACTACCCCCAATAATGTATGGTAACTCGGGGAGGGTAGGGGACTGGATTCGGTATGGGGCGGGTTTTGGGGGTTTGGGTGGGCCGCGTTAGCGGCTGGGCAAAAAGAAGGGGCGTTCGCGTGAGGTACCACGAACGCCCCAAGTGCGGCGGGCCAGAGTTCCGCCGATTGATACGCGGCCCGGCTAAAGACCCCTCTTTGAAGCCGGACCGCGCTGGGTGGGGGTGGGCCACTCATCCGCGCCCGCACCCAATTCTTTAACCGCGTGGGTTCAGCGTTCCGCCGTACCGGGCAGCATGTGCGATTTGCTCCTGAACCATCGCCCGCAATTGATCCACCACGGCCTTGGCCACCTGCCCGCCGTGTTTCTGGTCTGCGGCGGGGTCCCCGCTGGAGCCCTCAACCGTGACGTTCGCTGTAATCGGTCCCATGTTGATGACGGGCGCGGCATTTCCGTTTGCCGCGTCTCCGCCGTTCATTTCAACCGGGACCTTGCGGCCCTTGCTAAGCGGAATGACCGCTTCATTCGGGTGCAAGATGGAAGGAATGCCGGACGTGTTAGCGGTGCCTTGGGCGAAGTGTGGGGCGTGCGAAAACGCCGCCATAGTTGCGTGAGCTGACGACATTGCCGGGCGATCACTGAAACCGCCTTCCGAATGGGCCGGGAAGAGGAAATTCAGGATACCACCTCCGACACCAGAACCGGAGCCATCAAACCCAAAGAGTTGGAGGAACGCCTTGGTCGTTTGATCGGCTAGGACGGATGCTAGTGCGCTGACCATCGAATCCGCGAACGACTTCGCGCCAAACTCGCCCGTTTTGAATAGCTCTTCGAAGCTGTTTTTGAGCCCGTCAATCGCCGTGCTTTTGATCGTGTTTGCCGCTTCCTGATACGTGGGCACGGACTCTAGAAACGCCTTCACAGGATCGTTTGCCGCTGCCGCTTCCCGGTTCGCGCGCGTCTGGGCGTCGATTTGGCGGAGTATCGCCATAGTCGCGGCGTCTACCTGCCCGCCCATCAGGACCGCCGCTTCGCCGTACAGTTTCGAGGCCTCGGCAGATTGGAACGTTGAGTCCGCGATTGCCTTGTGTGCCAGCTCCTGAGCCCGGAGATTCTGCAACGTGTCCTTCAAGGACTCGTTGTATTTTTGGAGGTCAGATTGACGGCCTTTGCCGCCCCCGGATCGGTCCGACTTCATCGAGTCCGAAAGCTTCTTTTGAAGCGCCGCGCCTTCTTTGGCCAATTCGTTCAACCGGGCGATATCGCCCGCGCGCTTTGCCACCTCGTCAAGGTTGAGGTTGCCCGACTTCGCCCCGGCTGCGATGAAGTCATCAAGTTGAACCTGACGATCCGCAGCCGCAGCGGCATAGCCCCCGCCGATCTGGAGTCGTAGGGATGCGTTCGCGCGCTCCATGTCTGAAATCTGTTGCCCGATAGAGCGCTGCAAAGCCCCGAAAGCCGAAGGCATGTTCGCGACCGTGGCCAGCAAGCGCGCGGCTTCATCTGCCCCGGTCCCGATCTCGATTGCGAGGGCATTTGCCGCCTTGCTTGACCGGTCCGTGGCGGTGGACGTGTCGTCTTGGCTTCGCGCTAGCCGAATGCTCGCGTCTTCCGCTTCAATGATCTGGGCGAGCATATCCTTGGCGGAGTCGGAGCCATTGTCGAAGCCCCCCGAAACCTCTTCAAAGCGTTGGCGGAGGCGGGTCAAGGCGGCGCTCTGGTCTTCAAACGTCGTCGCGTTCTTAACCTGAGTCATTAGGTCTTCGATCTGGCGGACGGCGTCGTATGTGCCCCCCGTGATCTCTTTCAGCCCGTCGCTTGCGGTTGTAAGCCACCCGTCAGGAATCGAGTCCTGTATGCTCTGGACCATGTCCCGGTTTGTGCCCATGGCCCGGAATTTCTCGACCCGCACAAGCCGGTCTAGATGCTTATCCAATTCGGCGTTCAACCGCCCGTAACCGTCCACCATGTCACCGATACCATTCCGGGCATTGGTGGAAGCGGAGCGAAGCGCCGAAATATGGTTGTTCGCATCGCCTAGCGCGTCGGCAAACGATTTGACTTCATCGTCTGCCCCGGTGAGGGCCTGAAACAGGGCCGCGCCAAGGGCGATCACGCCAATGGTCACCAGCGAAACTGGATTGATCATGCTCATGAAGCCCGCGCTAAGCGTGCGGAGAATTGCCGCGCGCGTCCCGAGACCGTTGAGCATCTGACTGACCTGCGTGCCCTGTTGAAGGGCCAATTGGAGCGGGTTTTGCCCCGCTGCCATCATTACAGCGATATCGTTAAATTGGCTGGCCATGTATGCCGTTTGAAAGCCGGAAACGCGGGCATTTGCGCCCATGCCCTGCATAGCTTTTCCCGTCGAGACGGCGGCAAGCTGAGTGCGTTTCACCTCGTCTGCAAGGTCTTTGAAGTCGGCCCGGGCCGAGCGGATGTCGGTCGTGTTCGTGGCGGTTGCCAATCGTCCCTGAAGGCGTGTTAGGGCCCCTTCAAGCTCTGCTAGACCGCTATTGTCGCCGATCATGGCCATGGACGCGGACAGGCGCGAAACGTCATTCTGCGACGTCCTGAGGGCCGTTTGAGATGCGATCTGCAAGCGCTTGAACATATCCGCCGCGTGTTGCTGCGAACGGGATAGCCCATCGGTGGCGTTGGTGGTCGCCTTAATTCCCGTGAGGTCGGGCTTGGGGGACTTGGACAGGGCGGTAAATGCACCAGCGGAGTCGCGTTCAAGGTCTTTTACGGCGCGCTTGATCGCGGCAATCGCGGACGTGAATTCTTTCGAGCCCTGCCGCGCGGCAGAGGCATCGATTTTTAGTCGAATATCGTGAATTTCGGACATGGTAACAGACGAAGATTGCGCGGTCGGTCGCGCGGAGTGGGTCAAAATGTCGGGTAGGGCCAGCGGGGGAAAGGCGCGGGCGGTGGGGGAAAAGGGACAAAAACCTCCGCCCGCGCCTATCTTCGGCTGGTAAGCCCACATTACCACGACACGGGCCGGGCGCAAAATTTCTCCGTCAAAATGGGTCACGTTCGGTGTGTAACTTTTTTTCCAGATTCTGCCGGAAAAATGTGGGCGGATACTGTTGGAATGGGTGGGGGTGGGTCTGCCCGGGCGGGTCCCCGGGTGCATTTTTTGGCCACTAGAACCGGCGGTTGCTCCGGTATTTCGACGCAGTGACTGAGCGCCTTTCAGGTCCCCGGGGTATATACCGTCATGGAGCCCCCCGAGGCCCTTTTTACGGCGTCTGAGGCCCCTAACGGGGCACGCCCTACCCATCCGCAACACCCTTTCAGCGCCCATCTGACGCAGTCTGACGCCACACCAGAAAGACGCTGAATCCGTCCCCGCTACGCGGGCCACCATCACCAATCCACCAACTGAATCCCCGGACCGGCACCACACCAAGACGCGCCCCGGGCCCGTCCTGACACAGGAAAAACGATGCGTCAGGCGATGTGGTAAGACGGGCGCAGCGGACAGGCTGAGACGATAAAGGCCGCGTTAGCGGCGCGGCCCGGGTGGTGGTTTGGTGGATTAGGCTAAGCCGCTGACGCGGCGGCGGGCGCAGCGGCCTAGCTGGCCCTGTACACGCCTGCCTTCGTCAGCATCTGGCGCACGCTGTTGGCGTTGTAGACGGTGCCATTAGACGTGTGGCCAGCCTCTGCCAGCTCTGCCGCGATCTGGCGCAGGCTGCGGCGTGTGCCGGTCTTCGGGCTCTTCCTGTACAGGCGCTTTGCCAGCTCCACCGCGTCAGCGGGGACAGGCTTACGGCCCTCGACACGGCGGCCCAGCTCGGCACTGCGGCGGTCCCTAGCCCCTTTGAGCTTGGCCACGGTCTGTTGCCTATCGAAGGCGCTGACGGCCCCTAGGATGGTGCGTACTAGGGTGGTGGTGGGCGTATCGTGTAGGAAGTAATCCGGCGCGGTGGTCGGTATCAGATCGACTCCGCGTTCCTTAAGCATGCGGTGGCCCAGCTCTTGCACGATAGCGTCACGCGCGAACCGGTCCGGGGATTCAACAAGGATGGTGCGCGTGCCATTTGATAAGACCGCGTCTAGCAGGGCCAGCATGCCCGGGCGGGTGTCGATAGGGTCCGCGCCCGAAACGGCAGCATCATAAAAGCTTCCGACGATCTCGAATCCGCGCGCCCGGGCGAAGGCTTCGATAGCGCGGAGCTGGCGCTTATCGGAGTCCTTGTCCGCGCCCACGTTTGTAGCCGATGAGGTCCGCAAATACGCGAAAGCGGGAATCTTCTTAGAGGCCATTTCTACACCCTTTCAATTACTTAGTGCCGTCTCACGTTATCTATCTGAGGGTAGATAACGATTTGTTCAAGGGGGAATCGGTGAAAAAACGAGTCGAATCAGCGATTTGAGTCCGCGTTAGCGGGCTTTTCCGAGTCTATTTGTGTGATTATTTAGCGTTACAGTGTAACATTTCGTGAGTTGCTTTCCGCTCGGTCGGGGGCCGCCGGATGCATGTTTTCTGCCGTTGCCGCTATTATGCCTCACGCGCGCAGTCGTGCAGATACTATCATCCAAGTCCGGAAGAACGTTTGTTGAACAAGCGTCTGGTGACCGGTATAGTTGCTGCAACGATAGGTTCAGTGAATTCGAGCAGCATGACAATCATTACTCCGCAAGTCCTAGAGGATGTTTCATCTTTCAACGAAGCCGAGGTTCGCTTCCATGTGCTCGATCCACTACTACGAAAATTGGGCTACCCCGGTGGAGACGATGTTTATCTTAAGCTCGAAGAGAAGCTCGACTATCCGTATTTTTTCATCGGGCACACAAGCAAGAAGAAGGACCTACCGCTAGGGTTTCCGGATTATCGGGCTGGTCTCAAAGGTAGGCGTGGCAGCTTTGTCGTCGAAGCGAAAGCGGCGACCGTGGGTCTTACAGAGAAAGATGTCGAACAAGCGCATTCGTACGCCGCGCACTCTCAGGTAGGGGCAAACTACTTTGTTTTAAGTGACGGGGCACAAGTAGCGGTCTATGAAACCCTATCAGGAGGTCAGGCAACGCCAATCATCCTTCTTAAAATAGATGAACTGGATGCGAGGTTTCACGAGCTGGAGAACGTCCTTTCGCCTGCCAACCTCGAAAAGAACTGCCGGGTGAATTACGACAAGGGTCTAAAACTTTGTGATGGGTTGGGCTCGTCGGTTAAAATTCATTCCGGCGAGTACGCAATGAAGGATTGGGCGTTTCGGATACTCATCGACGAAAAGGACTGTACTGAGGCATTGAAAGCATCGGTGCCACAGATCGCCGAAGTGGACGGCCAGCTTGCAATGATGCAAAAGGAGTTTCAACTTCGGGTTGGAGAAGGGTTGTCAAAACGCGAGGCTGACGGGAGGATTGTTGCGGAAGTAAGCTTTGTAGGAGTAACAAAAAATAATCTCGCCGCAATGAAGTTACTCGGAATTGATCGGATGGCGTTCGCCACAAATACCCAGTTCATTTCAACCTCCCCTGATGATCCTACGATTTTTGAGTCCACCGCAGACTTCTCATTGGAAAAGGGCACTATGGTTCCCCCACTCTTTGGGGACGCCGTGCCAATGGACACAAACGTCAAGGGCGATATGTTTATCACGGCACGGATGCACAAAGATGGCGACGCGATACTCGGGGAATATGCCGCGGTGGCCGATTATTGGCTCGACGTGCCGATGGTTGACAATATGAAGATGGAGTTAGATTTTATCGGAACCTTCGTGCTTCGTTTGAGTGAATAGGAGCATTCAGATGGTCCGGGAAATACTTCTCTCGGCAAGCTGTGCTGCACTCCTAGGCACCGCAGCCGTCGCTGGGCCTTGCTTTGAAGCTGTCGAAGCTATGAACTTCGCGTTGCAGGGTCTACCTGACGAAGGCGTGACAGCGATTTCACTCAAGGCGGAAGGGGAAACTCGCTACGTCCTATTTGTTGCCTTTGAAGCGAAGCGAGACGGAGGCCCGAATAATAATACAGCTTCTTGGCGGCTCATCGAACGCCAGAAAGAGAGCCTGACTTATTGTCTGGCAGGGGCGGGTAGATCATTGGAAGTCCTTGAAAGCCTCCACGCCATACCGGGATTTGATGCGGAATTTGGTCTGCCGGGTTCGTCCAAACGTCGCTGCAATGACGAGGCAGACGGACCGCTAGGCAGTGTCGCCGTGCGGGCGTGGGCGAACAAGGAACTTGGGCCTAGCATGGTGCAGGTTTTCGGCGAACCGTTCAGAGGAGATGCTTTCACGGTCCTACTTGCCGAAGAGGGCGTCCAAGGTAGTTATCCTTGGATACTCCTTCAAACCCGAGAGACACGAAACTGCTATTACGCGCGAGGTGACGATTCTTGGTTCGCTACTAACTTCAAGATGCGGGCGGACTTGAAACAGAACCCGGATACGTTGTCCCCGTTGGAGTAGGTGACGAACTTCGATACACTTGAATGAATTTGGCGAACTGCCGGTTCGTTGGGGCAGTCAAAGGCTTATCTGGGCGTGCGCATGCGCGAAAACCCCTTATTTATAAGGCCGGGCGGACAGGGCGGACGGGCGGATTTCGAAATCCGCCCCAAAAACCCCTTATTTATAAGGCCGGGCGGACAGGGCGGACAGGGCGGACTGAAATTATATAGTTCTCCTAAACGAAGGTAACGGCCTCTTCACGCGAGTATCCCCGCGCAAAAAACTATTTGCCTGTTTTCGTGTCCGCCCTGTCCGCCCTGTCCGCCCGACCCTTATTTATAAGGCTGAAACCGGGCGGATTTCGAAATCCGCCCGTCCGCCCTTGTCCGCCCTGTCCGCCCGAAAAGAGGAAGGGGGCGCTAACGCGCCCCCTTTCCACCCTCCGAATATGCATTCTGCCGTCTGTCCGGGGGCAATCCCAGCTTGTCGCGGTGCAAGCGAATGTTGCGCACCTCTCCGCCGCCCACCTCGGGCGGCAGCTTGTTGTGCGCATTGTTCTTGCCGCTCTTTTCGAGCGCTCCACAGGTTTCAAGGGCCTTCACTAGCCCCGCCCGCGTCCCGTTCAGACCCAGCCGCTTCACGTCCGTAATGCTGTGCCAATCAAGGATAAATTGCGTGTCCGTGTACCAGCCGACAACGTCACGGAAGCGGGGGTCTTCCCGATCTTCGGTGGCGATGACTTCCCGACCGATTGCGCGCATAAGCCAAGACCGGAAGCCTTCCAACAGGCTAGTTTCGCCTTCGGTCGCCTTGCCTTCGTCAGAGGCCTTGAACGTCTCCCAAGCGGTCACAACTGCGGCTTTGACCTTGGCGCTGTCGGAAAGGATTCCGGCCTCACATGCCAGCTCGCCCGCGATCTGGACCAAGCCAAACACCTTTGCCGCGCGCGCCTGTGCCGGGTTAACGTCGCCCGCTAACGCGGTCGCTGCCTCATCAATGCGTTTGCGCAAATCATGCCCCCTGACATGCCAATTTTCCCGGATGAGCCAACGGACGAATTCCGGCCCGGCATGTCCGAAGTTGCTTTTCGCGGATTCCATCCTCTTGATGACGTCCGCGCTAACGCGCGCCCCCGCCGTAACATCAAGATCAGGAAAGCGGGCACTTATCCCCGTCTTATAGTCTCCGCCCGCGCCCGTGATCAGGGCTCGCAAGCTCCGCTCATTCGTCATCACGGCAAAACTCTGGAATTCTGCGTCATCGGCAAGGCCAGCCCCGCGCCCCGCCTTCCGGGATTTTCCCGCGCCCGTGGAAAGGCCGAAGAGGATTGAGGCCAAGTCTTGCGGGCGTTGCATCGCGCCCAGCTCGTCAAGGGCGAGGAAGGATTCTGAGCCTATCGCGGCGAGGTCTTCCAGAGCGTTTGACGTGGCATTCATGGTGAAGAGTACGCCCTTTTTGTCGCGGGGCGTTGTCCATGCCGTTGTGCCCAAGATCAGTGCCAGGGTCTTACCCTTGGAGCTTTCGCCCGAGAAATTGAAACCGCACGCGTCCATACCGGCGAGGGACAGAAGCGGGCCGGCGAAGGCGGCGGACAGGCCGACAATCCAGAAGAAGTTGGGGGCCGCGTCTCCGATAGGGGCAAAGGCCGCGTCAGCGGCAGCCTGCCAACCTGCCAGCGTTCCCATGGGCTGCCGATCCTTGACGGTTGCGGCAGTGCTAAGCCGATACGGTATGGCCCCGGCAACGGCGATGTATTCGCCGGTAGGGCAGAGATACCCGGCAATGTTACCGCCCCGGTCGCGGACCCATCCCGGGCGCGGTACGGTCGCAATCTGGCGCTTTGGCGCGATCTGGCGAAAGAGGTTAAGGACCGCGTCCCGGCTCTTCTTACCTCCGACATACAGACGCATCCCAGCATCCGCCAAGACTTCAAGCACGCCCCCGCCGCCGTCGCGGATGAGGTCCGCCATGGATAGCGTGATTTCGACGGGGGCTCCGTTCTCATTTTCGAAATGAATGATCCGCCCCGCGCCTGCGTCCCCGGCGAGATTGGACGCGCGTCCAACCACGTCGAAAGCTTGGCACAACGGCACGTCGCCCTCTTCATCGGCTAGATAGATGGTGCCCGCCTTCATCTTGTAAGCGTTCGGCAGCCAATCCGCGACCGGCTCGAAAGGCGCAACTTTCGCGGCTTCGATCTCGGCTAGTTCTTGGTCACTGAGGGGCACCAAATAGGCATCGTCGCGGATG
Source organism: Defluviimonas sp. SAOS-178_SWC (assembly GCF_039830135.1). NCBI lineage: Bacteria > Pseudomonadati > Pseudomonadota > Alphaproteobacteria > Rhodobacterales > Paracoccaceae > Albidovulum > Defluviimonas sp. SAOS-178_SWC. The sequence goes on from NZ_CP156081.1 coordinate 1,703,345, forward strand.
TCGGATTCATCGAACCATCCCGCCGCCAAGGCCTCGGCCAGCATGTCCAGCCGGTCCTTTTCGCGGCAAGAGTCGTGCTTACAGGCCCAACTGAATCCTGTGTCGCCGTCCCCGTTCCGGACGTGGCAGGCGGAGTCGTCGGCGTCCCCGGCGTTGCCGTGGGCGTGATCAAACGGGCATTCGACGACTAGGACGCCCATTCCGCGCCCCCGGTCATATGCGCTGCCTTCTAACAGCGTCTCGATTTCGAAGCGCCGGGCGTACTCTGTCGCCCACGCCTTCAAGCTCGCGCCTGACGGCGCTTCAACGCGTTTGCCTGCATCGCCCCCGGCGATCTCGAAAGCGTTCTTCCCGGATGCCTCCGGCAGTTCTTCGAAGGTCAGGCCACGCCCCCGGATCACGTCCAGCGCCCATTCGGAACCCTTTGGGTGTGAGGGCAGATAGAAGGCCCGCGATACGTCAAAACAGGACTCGTCGGCGCGTACGCCAATGAGCTGGGCAAGCCCCCTCATTCTGCGCTTGAAGACGTCGAGCGCCGCCTTGTGGCGTGGGGCAAGGGCCGTGATTGTCACAGTCTCTGCCAGCGGGAAGATCAGCCGCCACTTTTCCAAGGGCGCGTGACGCAAGACGATCTTGACTCCGTCTTCGGTATGCTCCGCCTGCGCCTCGATTTCCACGGTCGCGATATGTTCGGGCGTATATTTCCCGGAAGCGGTCATGAATTCGCGGATTTCCGCGTCGGTCGGGTCCGTGTCGCGGCCCTTCATAACGGCATCGCGGTCCAGATAAGACCGCTCTGTGCCATTGTTAAAGGACGTGTAACCAATACAGGCGAGTCCCAGCCCCGCCACGCGGCCCAACGCCTTTCCGTAGCTGTCGCCGCTGTCGATATCGAGCGTCAGGCACTCGACACTTTTCATGGCATTGGCGGCGCGCTTGGTCCCGGCAGAGGCCCCGAAGACCATCGGGAAGTAACCTTTCCGGGGGCGTTCAACATGCATTGTCAAATCGCCTTTAAGCCAATCCTCGAAACGGGCGGTCGCGTTCTTCCACGTCTTTTGCTCGGCGTCTTTGTTCCTGTTGACCGGCAATAGGAACGTCATCTGCCGATCTAGAAGGGTACGCCAGTCTGCGGATTCTTCGCCCGTCACGGTGGCGTCATTAATTGGCGTCTCGATAAGATCGGCGCTGTTAAACTTTTCAGAAGTATTCATCTCGTCCGTTTTTCCATTGTGCGGCGGGCACTTGCCCGCCTTGCCTCAACTCGGCCCCTCACAAATTTGGGCCAACTCTTCAGTTACATCTTTGATCGCTTGCCAAGGGGCCGGGTCCTGTATCGTCAACTCGCCAAGGCGGGCGTCTTCGGAATCCAGCGCCACAGGCACGGCGGTCATAGCGGTTACGTTCATGTCAGACTCCTTCACTTTGATCCTCGCCGGATCATATGAAGCGTAAGCTTCGGGAGTCAAGTAACTGTTTTCATTACAGAATAGTCCGCTTAAAGCGCACTTTCTGGGGTGGGATTTGCTTCAAGCGGAGTTTGTTTTCCGCTTGAAGCGGTATGCGCGTTACCGGCTGTAACAAAGCCCTCAGGCCAGCCGGGTGACGGAGTTAACCCCGCCGCCGTTCGAGTAAATCAGCGGATCGAATTGGAGCGCCGTTGCGCCCAGAAGCGCCAGCGCATTTGTGGCGTCTTGCATGTCGCCACCCTCGGCCTTCACCAGCTTGGCGGTATCGTGGAGACTGACTGCGAACGCTTCCATTCGCCCGCCCGCATCAAGGATTTCGGTCAAGATCATGTCCGCGTAACGGACCGCGTCCGCGTACTCTGTGGGCTCCCAGTAGATATAGCCATACAAGCTAGATTCAATCATCCGCTCGCGCCAGTCCTTCGGCGCTCCATTAATTCCAAGCGCTTCAAGCGATTTCGAGTAAAGTTTGCCTTTTTCGACGCGGGAAAGTAGGTCAGCATAAGTCATTGTCGTTAGTCCTGTATATCAATTGGTAAATGTTGGTGAGTGGAGTTAAAAAGATGGGCGGCGGGCCGGAGATTTTCCCGCCGCCCGGTCGCGCCTCGCCCCCTCCTAGAACGCGGCGCGACTATCTGTTTTAGCGCTTGATGAGATCGGGAAACTCTTCGTCGAGCGTCTCGCGAATGTAATTTTCCAGTCCGGCGAGATCGTGGAAAGGATCGTAATTCCGCGACCGATGTTTAGCGATGTGCTCGGCCCATAGTTCGGCCCTCCGCATTTGGCGGGCTTGGATGCGTTCCATACGGGTGGGCTGTGGTGGCGCTTTAGTCTTCGTCATCTATAATACCTTTCTTTATCTTCATGGCCTCGATCTCTTCGGCGAGTCGGCGCTTTTCCGCTTCAAATTCGGCGTCTGTCCAGTTATTTCTTATTTCCCACGCCTTTTTCCACTTTTCGGCCTCACCCTTCCGTTTTTGCGAATAAGGCGGGATTGGCCCGTCCGACAGGTCATAGGCGCCGTGTAGATTTTTCAACGTCGCCAGATTTCCCCCTAAGCTCATGCTGCGTCATCCTGTTGCGATGCGAGCCAACGCAAATGCGCGGTCTTCTTATCGTCATCGCGCATCGGGTGGGCCTCATATTCTTTACGGAGCTTGCCCCATTTCTGATACGGAATAATCGCAGTTACATCGCCCGCCCAAGGCCGGAATAGGTAACTGCCGTCAGTCTGTTTTTCAAATAGCTCGGCAAACGTTTTTCTGTTCTTGAATAGCTGAAATTCAAGCTCATCCTCGATTGTACCGCGCTCTTTCCGCCGTTTCTCGGCACTTTCAAAAAGTGCGACTAGCGAGTCGTATTGCGGGCCGCTGATTATCGTTCCAGTTGGCGTGTGGACTCGCGTCCCGTCTGCGTTTCTTTTGAAACGCAAGCGCGGGTGCGAAAGTGTATCGGTTGCTTCTGTCGCCAGATCGCCAAAAGCTACGGCCTTGACCGGCTCGGCCTCGGGCCGATTATTCAGCGCTGATTCAATTGCTGCCAGCGCCTTGGACGAAACGATTACATCGGGCTGCGGCTTGAACGAGAAATGACCAATTGCGGAGTCCGGAAGTTTGATCGGCGGGCCGTTTGGTGATTCAACCAATAGCGATTTAGCGTCCGGAAGGTGTTTAAAGAGGCCAAGCACGTTTCCAGATTTTACAATTTCGGGAAATTCTCGACGCAGAAAATTTGTGATATCTCCAACCGTTCTCATGGTGAAAAATGTCCTTACGTTTTTATGGGGCTGGTGGGGGCGGCGGAAGCGCGGGGCGCTTCCGCGTGTGGATTGATATGCCGATCACCGGGCGAGTCCTTCACGTCTCGCCGCTGCGATACGCATAGCGGGCGTGGGCTGACTGAGCACCCGCGCGAGGGCAGCACCTTCCTCTGAAGGTGTCAGCGGTCGTGACGTCTGCGCCTCGCCCCCGGCCTTCCCGTGGCGGCGGGCTTCGTTTAGTGCATTGACCGCGCCCATAAAGCCGGGGCGGTCGGTAGGTTCCTGTTCCGCCGCGAGCGCGGCCTCATACGCCGCTGTAACTTCGCGGTCCCGGAGGGCCTGCGCCACAGGAGCGAGGCCCTGAGCTTCCGTCTTCCACCGGTCGGAAAGAGCATCCTCGGTCAAAACAGCGAGTCTAACGGACGGGAGCGAAATGAGCTGGTCCCGGTCGGCTACGGTAACCCCGAATTCGGTCTCAATCCTCGCCGACACCTCGGCCACCGTAGCCTCCCAACGGGAGGCTAGTCTTGGATCGGATGAGACGAGTGCGCGGAATTGATCGTAAGAGTCAGACATTTATACTACCTCATTGTAAATATGTGTCGCGTTAGCGATTGAAAAAGCGGCGGCGAAATCTGCCCAATCCTCGGGCATTTCGCGGAAGTCATTGAGAATGGCGGCGCGATAGACGGTCGGATTACAAACGAGCTGCCATTGGAGCGCATCGAGGAACCCAGAGAACCCACCCGCCGGGAAGGCCCTTCCGAGTCCTTCGCCAAAGCGCGTGCGAATGTCCGCCATACGATCCTTGGCCCTTTCATCCATCCACCGATGGAGCGCTTTACCATTCCGGACGGCCTCGGCAGCCGGGCCAACATAATAAGGATCACCGTCATTGGACGCGGTCGCGATCAAATCTGGCACCGCCCGGCGAAGGCGCGGCGAGGACATGAGGGGCAAGACGAGAACGAGATTAAAGATTTTCTTCGGACCGTCCCGACGACACGGGATTCCGGCCATTTTCTGCGAAACGGACGGCGGCGTTAAACCTGTCGATTCAATGATATCTCGTGTGGAAACTTCTAACATATGGGCCTGTATTTTTGCTTGACTTTCTGAGAATAAGATGCACCAAAACGAATCAAAAGTCAACGAATCGCGAAAAACGGTGCACGAATTTAAAGGTATCGGGCGAATGGTTTTATGGAATCCGACCGAAGTTAAAGAAACCGCAGCCCGGTAAAGCATTCGCCGGAAAGTCATTCGCCGGAAAGTCATTCGCGCTAACGCGCGCAATCATTCGCCCTAACGCGCGCGATCATTTGCCCCATAAGCAAAAAGGCCCGCTAACGCGGGCAGTAGCTCAAGGCTGTGACACCCACCCGGCATTCAGGGGCACTGGTCACCAGAGCGCTTGAAAGCTGGTCGTCATGCGCTACTGTACGATGCGCAACCATCGGCTCACATTGGAAAACATGGAACTTCTCACAAACGTACCGCTAGCCCAGCTTATTGCGTACACATGCCTAACCCTCACCTCAGTGATCGTTGCCAGCGTTTCGCTGAACTTCTCATATCGGCAAAGCTTCGGGTGGAAGCCAATACTATTGGTATGGACGCACGGTCTCGCGAGCAGCGCAGTGAAGCGCCCATCTGGTGGTGACAGGGGAGTTGACGCTATTGTGCATTTCGAAGTTTGGAACCGTCACTCATACCCCATTACAATCGACGGCGCTGAGGTCAAGTTCAACCAAGTCAAGATAGATGATGCTGTGCATCGAATGGCAGGCACCTCCCGCTGGTCCGTTGATAGAAATGGCAAATGTAGCTACCACGAACGCATCGCAGTGAAGGGGGGAGACCGCTGCGAATTTGAGCTGCGTGTGTCGATGGCGGAGCAGAGCCTAGACGCAATTGACGACTGGATAGACGTCAAGATTCGCTACTTCGATCCTCGCCGGGAAAGGCACAAATCCATTGCAACAAAGTATCGCTATCATTTTAGGGTTGGATTGCAGTACTAAACCACTTCCATTCACTACCAATACGTAATAGCGTCCAGCGCCTTCCGCATCATTTCCAGCCCGTGCGGAGTATCGCCCAGCCCGGTCTTATAGTGACGCAGTTTCCCTTGGCCAGACACGTGGCCAATGATGCCCCTAATGATATCGTCCGACATGCCGTCTTGCCGCGTAAGGCGCTCCACCAGCGTATCTTTGGTGCTGTAGAGCACGTGCCTATCATTGGCGAAGCCCGCCCCCCGTATGAGCTTCGTAAATTGGTCTGACATGGTCGTCGCGATGGAAGCGGGCACGCCTTCGAAGCCCCCAGCGGCGAGGAAGTCGGGAAGATCGGCGATTGCCCGCGCAAGCGGTATCTTCCGCCCCCGGGTCTTCGTTTCGCGGATGGTAAGAACGCCTTTCTTCACGTCACCATCGCGGAGCTTGAAAATTTCGGCGGGGCGCATACCGGAGTACAGGGCCACACGGAACGCCATGATGAAGGCGGCGCGGCGCTCCGGCGTCAGCCGGGAATTGGAGTCCGGGGCCCATTCGTCGCTGACAAGGCCCCACACTGCCTTTAGTTCGTCATCGTCAAAGGCTTGCCAGCGGCGATCCTCAACCGTTGTCGAGACGGTCGGCATATTGAGGGCCGGGAAGATGAGACCTTCATACGCTTCCTTTTCCGCCGCCGCCCATCGCCACAACGTCTTGAAAGAGTCGAAGTGTTTGGCGACGGTTTGCGGGCTGACTCCATCAGTCACCAGCCGGTCGCGGTGGCGCTGTAGAATTGGCTTTGTGTAGTGGGTCAACTGGTGATTGCCCTCCGCCGCCGTCAGTCGCCGAATGAAGGCCTTGTAACTCCGCTGGGTGTTCGCCCGCTTGCCCTCTGAATAGCTGTCCATAAGCTCCGTGATCCGCAAGGAAGCGTCCCCCGCCGTCGCGGGGGTGACTTCGCTCAACCGGGCGTCCAGTGCGGTCTTAAACGCATCAAACATAACACCCGCCACCGGGTCCGCCGGGCGCGTCGGGTGCATGATATCGGCAAGGGCATTACCCACAGGATCGTCAGCGGGCAGGCGGTCCAGATACGACCGATCACCGAACGCAAACGCGGCGAACGTCGCCAATAGGTCGCGCTCGTCGGACAGGCCCCGGACTCGCTTCATCTTGTCTTCTGTCTGCCGCCACAGGTCGGCGGCAGCGGGTGCTTGGGCAGCGGCAGCTAGGGCGATGCCCCGGGCTTGTTCCGCGTCTTCAGGGGCCACCACAGCGCCCGGGGGGAGGGTGGCGGCTAGGACGGCGCCAAGCTGGACTCCCTTCGCCGTCTCTTCCGCCTGACGGCGGCGAGTCCAAGCTTCCTGCGCCTCACCTGTGGCAAGCTGGGCGATCATGTCGTCATGTTCGCGCGTCAAGGACCGGCACTTGTCCAGAGCCCCGAGATAATCGGACCCAAGCGAGAAATCCCAGACCGCTTTTCCGACGATTTCTTGAAGGGGCCGGGGGACCTTCCGTTGATACTTCCAGCGCCCGGATTTCGTCTTGTGGAAGTGCGGAATTGCCTTGGTCATGGTGGGCCTCATCGGGAAAAAGTATGGTAACTTACCCCCGAAAAGTATGGTAATTTGGCCCATTTGGAAAGAGGAAAAGTGTAAAACGCCTTGTTTATAAGGGAAAAAGATGAAAATGGATGGTTCAAATCCCTCATCACCCACCATCCCCCTAATCTCATGAATCCGCCCGACGCCGAAAGTGCGTGAGCTTTACGCCGCTTCAACGCCAAGGCGATCAGATAAGGTCTTTCCTTCCGCCCGAAAGGCCGCCCGCCGTGAGCATCTTGCGCAAATATCTCAAACCGACATCGCTGACCTGGCTCGCCTCGGCCCTGCCGCTTGCCGCCGGGCTCTTCGTCGCGTTCGAGCCGGTTCATCATCTCGTCGAATGGTCGAAGGCCGTCAGCCTGACCTTCGGCGGCACGTCACCGTACATCCTGATCAATGCCGGCCTTGTCGGGATCGGGTTGCGCGGTGCGGTGCGCCCGTGATCCCGCGAGTTGTCGTCGGTCGGGGGGCGGTCTACACAGGCGCCGGCAGTGCCGGGGGCGGCACCCTCTGCCTCAAGGGAAAAAGATGGCGCAGCATCCGGAACTCTACATCCTCCGCCACGGCGAGACCGAATGGAATGCCGAGGGCCGCATCCAGGGCCGGCTTGATTCGCGCCTGACCGCGCGCGGCCGCGATCAGGCGCGGCGCCAGGGAGAGATCCTTCGCGGGGCCGGAGTTTCGGAGGCGACACACGACTTCTGGGTCAGCCCGCAGGGCAGGGCGCAGGAAACCGCCGCGATCGCCCTGAGCGGGCTCTCGGCCGCGCCGCTCGTCGATTCGCGGCTGCGCGAGATCAGCCTCGGCCCCTTTGACGGACTGACGCGGGCCGAGATCGGCGCGCGATATCCCGACGCCTTCGCCGAGACCGATCCGTTCCTCTGGTACGATACCCCGCCAGGCGGGGAGGGGTTCGCCGCGCTCGCGGCGCGGCTTGGCGCGTTCCTTTCCGAAATCGAACGGCCGGCGGTCATCGTCGCGCACGGGATCGTGTCGCGCTTCCTGCGCGGGGCGGTGCTTGACCTCGACCTTGACGGGATCGCGGCCCTGCCGGGCGGGCAGGGCGTCGTTTTCCACCTGAAAGACGGGGTTCAGACCTGTCTCGTCTGATCGAGGCTTGCCCGAAACGCCGGCAGCGGCTAAACGCTCCGCCAGCGGGTCGTTAGCTCAGTTGGTAGAGCGCTTCGTTTACACCGAAGATGTCGGGAGTTCGAGCCTCTCACGACCCACCATATTCCCATTGGATTTTCCACAGATTTGCGAAGTGTTCCGCAGTTCATTCCCCAGCTGCGACCGGCAATCAAAAACCTTGCGCAAATCGTCCGGCTGCGCTTGACGGGGGGGGCGGCGATGCCTATTACACGCTCCACGCTCGGGCGGCGATCCGGGCGGGTGGACACGCGGTTGTAGCTCAGTCGGTTAGAGTACCGGCCTGTCACGCCGGGGGTCGCGGGTTCGAGCCCCGTCAACCGCGCCACCACCCCCGGATCGCCCGAGCGCGTCCCGCAAGGGACAGCCACAAAAAGGCACCATGCGCGGTTGTAGCTCAGTCGGTTAGAGTACCGGCCTGTCACGCCGGGGGTCGCGGGTTCGAGCCCCGTCAACCGCGCCACTTTTCCATCTGATCAGGTTGTTCGTCCCACGCCGCGACTTGCGGGAACCTGACGCGATCCTCAATTTTCTGTATGAATCCTCGCGCCGGAACACGGATCATCACGAACGCCCTAACGCCCCTGTGAAAATCCCGCGAGGCGCCTCATCTCTCCGGTCGAGGGCCGAGGCCCGCCGGACGCAGGACGCGCCGACGCGACGGGTTGGGACGGCCCCGGGAAGTGTCAGGCCGGAAGGTCCCGCCTGAAACGAGGAGTTCCATCATGTTCCGCACATTTCTTTCCGCTTCGGCGGCAGCCCTTCTGCTCTCGACGGCAGGTATCGCCTTCGCGTCCGACATGGATACGACCGGCACGATCAAGTCGCTCGATGCGGCCGCGCGCCATGTCGCGCTGACCAACGGGATGGAGTTCTCGGTGCCCGAAACCGTCCATTTCGAAGGGGTGCGCCCGGGCGATGTCGTCGTGATCAACTGGTCGCAGACGGGTCAGAAGCGGCAGGCGCTGTCGATCAGCCCGGCGGGCGGGATGGCGGCGACGGGCGTGGTCAAGGCCGAGAGCGTCGAAGGCAAGACCCTGACGCTGGAGAACGGCGTGACCTACAGCCTCGCCGATGGTGTGACGGCTGGCGGATTGAAACCGGGGGACCGCGTCATGGTGACCTGGGACAAGGTCGGGACCACGTTCCAGGCGCTTTCGGTCAGCCCCCTGACCCATGAGGACGTGACCGCCGCAGTGAAATCGGTGAGCGTCGAGGGCAAGACGATCACGCTGGCGGACGGCACCAGCTATACGGTGGCCGACGGGGTGCCGCTGGGCGGATACAAGCCGGGCGACCTTGTGACGGTCATCTGGGACCAGAACGGCGGTGGCGGCCGTCAGGCGCTGGACATCATGCCGACGGACGACATGGGCGGCAAGGGCTGATCCCGTCGCCATCTTGCGGGAGAGCGGGGGCCTTCGGGCCCCCGTTTTCGTGCGCCCGCGCGGTTTCGCCTCAGTGCCCCGCCGGTCAGGCTCGGCTAGTCATCGACGAGAATATGCGGAGCAGCGAATGGACTTTCTCGACAGGATCCCGATGAGCCTTGTGGTGCTGGTGGCCCTGACGCTTGGCCTCGCGCCGTTCGTTCCTGAACCGCATATCTGGGAGAAACTGAAGATGCTGGCGGCGGGCACGCTGAGCCGGCCGATCGACATCTTCGACCTTCTGCTCCACGCCGCGCCATGGGCAGTGCTGATCGCGAAGCTGATCCGCATGGCGCTGACACGCGGGTAGGGCGGGCTGTCGCGAGGCAAAGGCCGCGCGCCCGGACATCGAGCATTGCAAGGGCCGTCGCTCCTCTAGCGCAGTGGCACGCCACATATCGCCTCGGCTTTCGGGGCGCAGGGGGCGTTGGGGGACGTGCGCCAGCATTGCGTTTCGACCTTTTCAGTCCACCATGCGTAGATTGGGCGTGGTGGCCCGTCGGTTGCATCGGATCTGACTGGCAAAGCATCGTATGCCTCGGCCGTGAGAAGCGCGCGCAGCGATAGCTTTTCGAAACCGACAAAGGTCGGACGGGTGACCTTCCCCTTCGTCGTCCGGGGATCGTTGGTGAGAAAACAACTGAACGAGTGATCGTTCGGCACGATGTGCGACCAGTAGTAGTGACTCCCGGTCACATGCGGGAGTTGCCAATGATCGCCTTCACGAAATGCGTCCCTGCATACATCGCGGAGCGGCGTGCTGTGCATCGCGTCTGGGCCGAAGGGAAGGTCGAGATAGTCGGGGCCGTCGGACTTGACGACAATGGGACTGTACGGGGGGCCTTTCAGACCCCCTGGGATGGCGATCCGCTTCTGATAGCAGCCGATCGTCGCGACCGCGGTTTCTCCTCCAGGCGCCTCGTCTGACGAAACCTGCACCGTGACGCGCAGCGCGGACCCGGTCGCCCAGTTTTCCCGGTTCCAGGCATCGGCTTCCGCCTGCAATCGGGCATACTTCCGAGGGTAGAGAATTTCGGTTTCAAAATAGAACCACCCGATCCCGCAAACGAAAAGCGCGACCGGTATTCCGATCAGCAACAAGACTATCTTCAAGACACTCAAAAAGACCTGCTCCAGACATGCCGTACTTTCTGCAATGTCGAAGGTTAGAATGCGTGGGCCTGAAACTCAACGCTCGATGCCAAGGACGACAACAGGTCCAGCCCGGCGCCCCAATTCACGGCCAGCTTCAACGCGCTCCGCGCGGGGGTATTTGGGCAACGAAGAAATCCGGGCGTCAGAGCGGGATGCGGTAGCGGACGTGGCCGTCGGTTTCGGTATAGCTGTCGTAGAGCGCGCGGGCGCGGGCGTTGCCGTGGTCGGTGTGCCAGTAGAGGCGGTGCCAGCCCTTTTCGCGGGCCAGCGCGATCAGGTCGTCGATGAGGGCGCGGCCGGTGCCGTGGCCGCGCGCGGAGGCGTCGACGTAGAGGTCTTCGAGGTAGCAATCGTCGCCCGCGACCCAGCTGGAGGGGTGGTTCTGCTGGATGGCGAAGCCCGCGAGCCTGTCGCCGTTGAAGGCCAGCCGGGCCTTGAGGGGGGAGGTCGGGTCCATCAGCCGCGCCCAGGTGGCCGCCGTGATCCCGGGCGCGAGATCGACTTCGTAGAAATCGAGATAGGCATCCCAGAGGGTCCGCCAGGGCGCCTCGTCAGCGGGCGTCGCGTCGCGGATGGTGAGCTTGCTCATGGCAGGAAGTCCAGAAGCGCCTCGGCTGTGGCCTCGGGCGCGGTGTCGATGAAGAAATGGCCGCCGGGGATGGCCGCCGCGCGCATGTCGGAGAGGCGGTCGGCCCATGTCGCGGGCACATCGTAAGCCTTGGCCATCGCGCCGGACGCGCCGTAGAGGACGAGGGCAGGGCAGGCGACGCGCCGGGACAGGTCCGCGTCGTCAAGGTCGTAGTCGTAGCGGATCGCCGCGCGATAGTCGTCGCACATCGCGCCCGTCGTCGCCGGATCGCGCCAGGCGGCGCGGTAGGCGGCGAGTTGGCCGGGGTCGAAATCCGCAAGCGTCGCACCGCCCCAGCCGAGAAGGCAGCTTTCGTAGAACCGGTCCGGGTCGGCGAGGATCATCCCTTCGGGAAAGGGCGCGGGCTGGGCGAGGAAGAACCAGTGGTAGTAGGCGGCGGCGACCTTCCGGTTAAGATGGCTGAGAAGGTAATGCGTTGGCACGATGTCCATCAGCGTGAGGCTGAGAAGCCGCGCCGCGTCGTCGAGCGCCATGCGGTGCGCGGTGCGTCCGCCCCGGTCGTGGCCGACGAGGTGAAAGCGTTCGTGCCCGAGTGCGGACATGAGCGCAACCTGATCGGCGCTCATTTCCCGGAACGTGTAATGCTCCGCGCCCTTCGGTTTGGACGATCCGCCATAACCGCGCAGGTCGGCGGCGATCACCGTGAACCGCTCGGCGAGACGCGGCGCGACCCTTGCCCAGAGCGCGCGGGTCTGGGGAAAGCCGTGGAGGAGCAGGAGCGCGGGGCCGGAGCCCCCCGCCGAATAGGCGATCTCCTGCCCGTTGACCGCGGCGCGTCCGTTCTCGAACCCCGCGATCATGTCAGGGCGGCGAGGATGCGGGCCCAGCTGCGGATGCCCTTGTGGAAGCTCTCCATGTCGTACTTCTCGTTCGGGCTGTGGATCTGGTCGTCGTCCTTGCCGAAGCCGATCAGCATCGCGTCCATGCCGAGGATCGACTGGAAGAACCCCGCGATCGGGATCGAGCCGCCGCACCCGACGTAGGAGGCCGGCCGTCCCCATTCCGCCCCCAGCGCCCCCCGCGCGGCTTCGAAGGCGGGGTCGGAAATGTCCATGACGCCGGCCGGGCTTGCGCCGTGATCGTGGAACGCGACTTCGCAGTCGAAGGGCACCATCGTGCGGATATGATTGCGGAACGCATCGCGCAGGACATGCGGATCCTGCCCGGGCACCAGCCGGAACGAGATCTTCGCGTGAGCCTGCGAAGGCAGGACGGTCTTGAACCCCGCGCCGGTATAACCGCCCCAGATGCCGTTGACCTCGCAGGTTGGGCGCGACCAGAGCATCTCGAGCGGTGTCCGGTCGTGTTCGCCGGCCGGCACCGAGAGGCCGACATCGCCGAGGAACTTCTGGTAGTCGAAGGCGAGCGCCTGCCACTGGGCGCGCACAGCGTCGGGCAATTCCTCGACCCCGTCATAGAAGCCGGGCACGGTGATCCTCCCGTTTTCGTCATGCAGCGAGGCGATGATCTTCGTCAGCACCCGGACCGGGTTCATCGCCGCCCCGCCATACATGCCCGAATGCAGATCCTTGTCCGGGCCGGTGATGGTGATCTCCTCGCCGAGAAGGCCGCGCAGCATCGTGGTGATGGCGGGCTGGGTCGATTCGAAGAGCCCGGTATCGCAGATGAGCGCGAGATCGGCTTTCAGTTCCCCGGCATGTTCCGTCATGAACGGGACGAGCGAGGGCGAGCCCGATTCCTCCTCGCCTTCGAGGAAGATCGTGAGCCGGCCGGGCAGGCTGCCGTGAACGTGCTTCCAGGCCCGGCACGCCTCGATGAAGGTCATCAGCTGGCCCTTGTCGTCCGAGGCGCCGCGCGCGCGGATCACCTTGCCCTTGGGGGTGTCCTGGATTTCGGGATCGAACGGGTCGCGGTCCCAGAGGTCGAGCGGGTCGACCGGCTGCACGTCGTAATGGCCGTAGAAGAGAAGGTGCCGGCCCTCGCCGCCGGACTGGCCGACAACCATCGGATGCCCCGGCGTCGGACGCGCCGCGGCATCGAAGCCGAGGCCGCGAAGGTCGCTGGCCAGCCACTCGGCGGCCGTTGCGCAATCGGCCTTGTAGGCCGGGTCGGTTGAGATCGACGGAATGCGCAGAAGCTCGAACAGCCGGTCGGTGGCTTCGGGAAGGGTTTCGTCGATCCGGGTGAGGACGGCGTCGAGGCTCATGGGGGACTCCTGTCTGGTTCGGTTCGGACCGTATCAGCGGATTCGTCTTTGTCCAGTTGGGCGGGCGGGGACCGTCCGGCCGAACCCCATGCCCGCGCCCCAGCGCGGCAAATTGTACCCTCGCCTTGCCGGAGTTTGACCTTTATCAAGGACCGCAGCGGACAGGCCCCCTAGGGCTATGACAGGCAGAACATGAGCCGGGGAGATGGACATGGATTATAACGCAGAGCTCGACCGGGCCATCCAGCGTCTTCACGACGAAGGTCGTTATCGTACATTCATCGACATCGAACGCCGCAAGGGCCAGTTCCCGAAAGCGACCTGGACCAAGGCCGACGGGACGGAAAAGGAAATCACCGTCTGGTGCGGCAATGACTATCTCGGCATGGGCCAGCATCCTTCGGTGCTCTCGGCGATGCACGAGGCGCTGGACGCCACCGGCGCCGGGTCGGGCGGGACGCGCAACATCTCGGGCACGACGGTCTATCACAAGCGGCTCGAGGCCGAGCTGGCCGACCTTCACCAGAAAGAAGCGGCGCTGGTCTTCACCTCGGCCTATATCGCCAACGACGCGACGCTCTCGACCCTGCCGAAGCTCTTTCCGGGGCTGATCATCTATTCCGACAACCTCAACCACGCCTCGATGATCGAAGGCATCCGCCGCAACGGTGGCGCCAAGCGTATCTTCCGGCACAATGACATCGCCCATCTGCGCGAGATGCTGGAGGCCGACGATCCCGCCGCGCCGAAGCTCATCGCCTTCGAATCGATCTATTCGATGGACGGCGATATCAGTCCGATGGAAGCGATCTGCGACATCGCCCAGGAATTCAACGCGCTGACCTATCTCGACGAGGTGCACGCGGTCGGCATGTACGGGCCGCGCGGGGCCGGAATCGCCGAAAAGCTGGGGCTGATGGGACGCATCGACATCATCAACGCGACGCTCGCCAAGGCCTACGGCGTGATGGGCGGCTATATCGCCGCCTCCGCCAAGATGTGCGATGCGATCCGCTCCTACGCGCCGGGCTTCATCTTCACCACCTCGCTGCCGCCGGCGGTCGCGGCGGGGGCGGCGGCTTCGGTCAAGCACCTCAAGACCGGTCAGGATCTGCGCGACAAGCAGCAGGAGCATGCCCGCGTTCTGAAGGCGCGGCTCAAGGCGCTCGGCCTGCCGATCATCGACCACGGCACCCATATCGTGCCGGTCCATGTCGGCGATCCGGTGCATTGCAAGAAAATCTCCGACATGCTCCTCGAGCACTATGGGATTTACGTGCAGCCGATCAACTTCCCGACCGTCCCGCGCGGGACGGAGCGGCTGCGCTTCACGCCGTCCCCGGTGCATTCGATGGCCGATATCGATCATCTCGTACGCGCCATGGACAAGCTCTGGGCACATTGCGCGCTGAATCGCGCCGAACTCAGTGCCTGAGGGCTTCGGCGGTCGCAATCTCGCTTGCCCTGTGGTATTAAATCCTGAATAGGACGGCACTGGCGCGACGAATCGTCGGCGGCTTGGGGATAACGAACGGGGCAGTGGGCATGATCGGGCGGAGGGTTCCTCCTTCGACGCACGAAGTGGACAAACCCATGGGGTTTGATGACTTCGAATTGCGGCTCGGCGATGTCATGCGCGGCGAACGCGCGACGATGGCCAAATCCCTTCTCGACGTGCAGCGCGAGCTGAAGATCAAGGCGAGCTACATCGCCGCGATCGAGAATTGCGACGTCTCCGCCTTTGAAACACCCGGCTTCGTCGCAGGCTACGTGCGGTCCTATGCGCGCTATCTTGGCATGGATGCCGAATGGGCTTTTCAGCGCTTCTGCAAAGAGGCGAATTTCACCGTCGCCCACGGGATGTCGGCCGCCGCGTCCGGACCGAAACCGGGGCGCCGCAAGGTCGAATACAGCGATCCCCTGGCCAACCCGAACGCGAGCTTCGTGCCGCGCGGCGAGGCGTTCTGGTCGGGCGTCCAGCCCGGTGCCATCGGCTCCATCCTCGTCCTCGCGATGCTGATCGGCGGGATCGGATACGGCGGCTGGTCGGTGCTTCAGGAAGTGCAGAAGGTCCAGCTTGCCCCCGTCGACCAGGCGCCGGGCGTGGTGGCCGAGCTTGACCCCCTTGCGGGGGCAGGGGCGACGGCGACCGAACAGATGCAGTCCGGAGAGGTCGCGCTCGCGGCGCTTCCGGGGCAGGACGCCCTTCCTCCGGCACCCGAGGCCTTCGACCGGCTCTACCGTCCCGCCGCGCTCGACGTGCCGGTGCTGGTTGCCCGCGATGGCCCGATTGCCGCGATCGATCCGCGCACCGTCGGGACGATCGCCGTGGCCGCTACGCCGGAAGACACGGCACCTGTGGCCGAGACACCGGCCCTTGGCGAAACCCCCGTTCAGGTCGTCGCCGCCGATGCGCCGGAAGTGGAGCTTCTGGCCGTCCGCCCGGCCTGGGTCCGCGTGCAGGCCGCCGATGGCACGATCATCTTCGAGAAGATCCTCGACGCCGGCGAACGCTATGCGCTGCCGAAGACCGAGGACGCGCCGGTGCTGCGGGTCGGGGAATCGGGCGCGCTATATTTCGCGGTGAACGGCGAGACCTACGGGCCCGCGGGCAATCAGGGATCGGTCACGAAGAACCTCGTGCTTTCGCCCGAGGCGCTGACGGCGAAATACGCGCTCGCCGACATGAGCCGCGATGCCGATCTGGTGCGCTACACGACGACGGTCGCCGATGCCGGCGCGGTCGTGCCGGTCGCGCCCAGCGAATAACGCCGCACATTGCCGATCCGTCCGGCTGGGTCTATCTAGGGCCCAACCCCGTGCGAGCCGAGGCTGACATGACCCACAATCCGATCCGTCCCTGGCGCAATATCGACCGGCGCAAGTCGCGCCGGATCATGGTCGGCAACGTGCCGGTCGGCGGCGATGCCCCGATCTCCGTCCAGACGATGACGAACACGATCACCTCGGACGTGGCGGCGACCGTCGCGCAGGTGCAGCGCGCCGCCGATGCCGGCGCCGATATCGTCCGCGTCTCGACGCCAGACGAAGCCTCGACGCGGGCACTGCGCGAGATCGTGCGCGAAAGCCCGGTGCCGATCGTCGCCGACATCCATTTCCACTACAAGCGCGCCATCGAGGCGGCCGAGGCGGGCGCGGCCTGCCTCAGGATCAACCCCGGCAATATCGGCGACGCCAAGCGGGTGCGCGAGGTCGTGCAGGCGGCCAAGGATCACGGCTGTTCGATCCGCATCGGCGTGAATGCCGGCAGCCTTGAGAAGCACCTTCTGGAGAAATACGGAGAGCCCTGTCCCGATGCGATGGTCGAAAGCGGGCTCGATCATATCCGGCTGTTGCAGGACAACGATTTCCACGAGTTCAAGATCTCGGTGAAGGCCTCCGACGTCTTCCTTGCCGCCGCCGCCTATCAGCAGCTGGCCGACGCGACCGACGCGCCGATCCATCTCGGGATCACCGAGGCGGGGGGGCTGATGTCCGGCACCGTGAAGTCGGCGATCGGGCTCGGGAACCTCCTCTGGTCCGGGATTGGCGACACGATCCGCGTGTCGCTCTCGGCCGATCCGGTCGAGGAGGTGAAGGTCGGGTTCGAGATCCTGAAATCCCTGGGCCTCAGGACAAGGGGGGTGCAAATCATTTCCTGCCCCTCCTGCGCGCGGCAGGGCTTCGACGTGATCAAGACGGTGGAGCGGCTGGAAAAGCGGCTTGAGCATATCAAGACGCCGATGTCGCTTTCGATCATCGGCTGCGTGGTCAACGGTCCCGGCGAGGCGCTGATGACCGATATCGGCTTCACCGGTGGCGGGGCCGGGTCGGGTATGGTCTATCTGGCCGGCAAGCAGAGCCACAAGATGTCCAACGACCAGATGATCGACCATATCGTCCAACTGGTCGAAGTTCGCGCCGCCGAAATCGAGGCGGCGAAAGCGGCGGCGGAGTAGCGGGGGCGCCGCCCCCGCACCCCCGAGGTATTTCCGGCAAGATGAAATGGGGGGCGTTGACGGCCCGGCGGCGGCGGATTAGCTGATCGGTCATGGCACGCGCACCGCTTCTTCAGCTTTCCGGCATTTCCCTGACCTTCGGCGGCAATCCCGTCTTTGATGGCCTTGATCTCGTGGTCCAGCCCGGCGATAGGGTGGCGCTTGTCGGGCGCAACGGGTCG
Source organism: Defluviimonas sp. SAOS-178_SWC (assembly GCF_039830135.1). Lineage (NCBI taxonomy): Bacteria > Pseudomonadati > Pseudomonadota > Alphaproteobacteria > Rhodobacterales > Paracoccaceae > Albidovulum > Defluviimonas sp. SAOS-178_SWC. The sequence continues at coordinate 1,720,901 of NZ_CP156081.1, forward strand.
GGCAAGTCGACGCTGATGAAGGTCATGGCGGGCCTCGTGGAGGCTGATCAGGGCGACCGCGTGGTGCCGCCGGGCGTGACGGTCGGTTACATGGAGCAGGAGCCGGACCTCTCGGCCTTCGCGACGCTCGGCGAGTTCGCCGCGTCGGGCCTGCCGGAGGGCGAGGCCTACAGGGTCGCGGTCGTGGCCGATGGCTTGAAGTTCGACCCCGGGACGGAGGTATCCGCGGCATCGGGCGGTGAAAGGCGGCGCGCGGCGCTCGCCAAGCTTCTGGCCGAGGCGCCGGAACTCATGCTTCTGGACGAGCCGACGAACCACCTCGACATTCAGGCGATCCGCTGGCTGGAAGACCAGCTGCGGGAGACCCGCGCGGCCTTTGTCATCATCAGTCACGACCGCGCCTTCCTGCGCGCGCTCACGTGTGCAACGCTCTGGATCGACCGGGGCGAGGTCCGGCGCAACGAGAAGGGATTCGCGGCGTTCGAGGACTGGCGTGAAACCGTCTGGGCCGAGGAAGACCTTGCCCGTCACAAGCTCGACCGCAAGATCAAGGCCGAGGCCCGCTGGGCGGTGGAGGGGATCTCGGCGCGTCGGAAGCGCAACCAGGGCCGGGTACGGGCGCTTCAGGCGATGCGGGCCGAGCGCGCGGCGCTGATCCGCCGGCAGGGCACGGCGGACATGGCGCTCGATACCGGCCAGACCTCGGGCAAGCTCGTCATCGAAGCGAAAGGCATTTCAAAGGCTTTCGGGCCGAAGCTGATCCTGAGGCCGTTCGACCTCAAGATCCTGCGCGGCGACCGGGTGGCCTTCGTCGGCCCGAACGGCGTCGGCAAGACCACGCTTCTGAAGATGCTGACGGGCGAGGTGGCACCGGATACCGGCGGCGTTCGCCTTGGCACCAACCTTGAGCTCGCGGTCTTCGATCAGGCCCGCGCCACCCTGGATCTGTCGATGACGCTCTGGGACGGGCTGGTGAACGATCCGGAAATGGCGGTGTCGGGCCGGTCCGATCAGGTGATGGTGCGCGGCGTGGCGAAGCACGTGGTCGCCTATCTCAAGGATTTCCTCTTTGACGAGGCACAGGCGCGGGCGCCGATCGCCTCGCTCTCGGGGGGCGAGCGGGCGCGGCTTCTGCTCGCGCGGATCATGGCGAAGCCGTCGAACCTCCTGGTGCTCGACGAGCCGACGAACGACCTCGATGTCGAAACGCTGGACCTCTTGCAGGATATCCTGGGCGATTATGACGGGACCGTGCTTCTGGTCAGCCACGACCGCGACTTCATCGACCGGGTGGCGACGACGACGATCGCGATGGACGGTGACGGGCGGGCCGTGACCTATGCCGGCGGCTGGAGCGACTATCAGGCCCAGAAGGGCGCCGCCGCGCCGGCCGAAAAGCTCGCGAAACCCGCGTTGAAGCCTGCCCCGGCGCCGGAGGTGAAGGTGAAGAAGGTCACGCAAGGCCTGACATTCACGGAAAAACACCGGCTGGAGAGCTTGCCGGGGATCATCGAGAAGCTGGAGGCGGAGATCGGCAAGCTCAGCGACTTCCTGTCCGATCCCGCGCTGTTCCAGACCGCGCCGGACAAGTTCCGCCGAGCGTCCGAAGGGCTCGCCGAACGGCAGGCGGCGCTGGCTTCCGCAGAGGAGGAATGGCTTGTGCTGGAAGAGAAGTCCGAAGCATGAGGGGGCCGCTCGACGGGCTCCGCATCGTCGAGATCGCCGGTCTTGGCCCGACGCCTTTCGCCGCGATGACGCTTGCCGACATGGGCGCGGAGGTGATCCGCATCGAGCGGCCCGGCAACCGCCACCTCCTGGGCCTCGGTTACGATATCCTGAACCGGGGGCGCGGATTTGTCGCGCTCGACCTCAAATCCGAGGAGGGGTGCGGGATCGCGCGGCGGCTGATCCTGCGGGCCGATGGGTTGATCGAGGGGATGCGCCCCGGTGCGATGGAACGGCTCGGGTTGGGTCCGGACGATTTTCAGGAGAATCCGCGGTTGGTCTACGGGAGGATGACCGGCTGGGGGCAATCGGGCCCTCTGGCGCAGTCGGCGGGGCACGACATCACCTACATCGCGCTTTCCGGCGCGCTTCATGCGATCGGGCCGGCGGAGCGGCCGGTGCCGCCCTTGAACCTCCTCGGCGATTTCGGCGGCGGGGCGATGTACCTCGCCTTCGGCATGGTCTGCGCCTTCCTCGAAGCAGCGCGGAGCGGCAAGGGGCAGGTGGTCGACGCAGCGATCAGCGATGGCACGGCGCATCTCATGGCGATGATCCAGGCGATGGCGGCGGGCCGGCTTTGGCGGGATGCGCGGGAGGCGAACATCCTCGACGGCGCGGCGCCGTTCTACGGAACCTATGCCTGCAAATGCGGCGGTTTCCTCGCCGTGGGGGCCATCGAGGCGAAGTTCTGGGTGGAGTTCCTCGTCCGGATCGGGCTTGATGCCGGGGCGTTGCCGGATCAGATGGACCGGTCCCGCTGGCCCGACTTGCGTGTCGCGGTGGCCGGGCGCATCGCGGAAAAGACGCGGGACGAATGGGCGGCGCTTCTGGAAGGGACGGATGCCTGCGCGGCGCCGGTCCTGACCATCGCTGAAGCGCCGGACCATGCGCATAACCGGGCGCGGTCAACCTATCTCCGCCACGAAGGCGTGACCCAGCCCGCCCCGGCGCCGAGGCTTGGCCGGACGCCGGGACGGATCGCGGACGGGTCGCAGGCGGTTCCTCTCGCCCCCGCAGACGTACTGAAAAATTGGGGCGCCTGACGGAACAGGCGCCCCCGCACTCTTTACTGGCACCGGAGTGGCTCGTCACATCGCCGGCAGGAGTACCGCGTCGATCACGTGGATCACGCCGTTCGACTGCTTCACGTCGGCGATGGTGACGGTCGCCGTGCGGCCGCGCTCGTCCTCGATCTTCACCATCCCGTCCTCGACCATGGCCTTGAGCGTGCAGCCGCCGACGGTCGGGACCGCATGCACGCCGCCATCGTCGGCGATCATCTTGACCAGCGCCTCGGACATGACGTCGGCGGCGACGACATGGCAGGTCAGCACCTTGGTCAGCGCCGCCTTGTTTTCAGGCTTCAAGAGGTCTTCGACGGTGCCGGCCGCCAGCATGCCGAAGGCCTCGTTCGTCGGGGCGAAGACGGTGAAGGGGCCGTCGCCCGCGAGGGTGTCGACAAGTCCGGCGGCCTGGACGGCGGCGACGAGCGTGGTGTGGTCGGGCGAGTTCACGGCATTTTCGACGATGTTCTTCGTCTCGTACATTTCTGCACCACCGACCATCGGGTTGGCGGCGAAGGCCGGGGCCGTCAGGGCCGAGAAGGCGAGCGCGAGAATGGAAATGCGAGTCATCATTGTCTCCCTCTGTCATGCAGGGGGACCCTTTCCCCCTGATCTGCACGGAGCTACGAAGACGGCGGGACAAAAGTTGCAGGTTGCCGGAAAAAAATTGCGAAAGGTCTGACGTCCGGCGGGGGCCGGGCTCAGGCGTCTCCGATCTCTGCGGCAACGAGGAGAGGGCCGGTCGCTACACCCGTGGGCGAACCGCCTTCGGGTTCGAGCGTGATCGCAAGCGTCGTCCCGGCGGGGAGGGCGGCGACCGGGATCGTCAGTTCCGCATCCCGCACCAGGCCGATGGAGATCGGGGCCTCGCCGGCGGGGATCAGCCAGAGTTCGTAATCCTTGCCGGGCGCCGCCGCCGGTCCCGCCGCGCGGGAGACGGTCAGTTCGCCGGTCCTGGCGTCGAAGCGCGCGGCCACGGCGAGGTCTTGCCCTTCGCCGGTCAGCGTCGCGGTCACGGGGGCGTCGGGCGTCAGGGTCGGCAGGATCACGATGGCGGCGATCGCGGCCAATGCGGCGCCGGCAAGGGCGCCCCAGATCCAGAAGCCTCGGCGACGCGGCTGCTCGGGCGTCGGGAAAAGCCGCGCCTCGACCCGGTCGAGAAGGTCGGCGGGGGGCGCCATCTCCGCATAGCCCTCGTTCAGGGGCGCAAGGCGGTTCTGCCAGTCCTCGACCATCGCCGCGAAACCGGGATCGCCCTCGATCAGCGCCTCGGCCGTCAGCCGCTTTTCGAGCGGCAGGGTGCCGAGCACATACTCGGCTGCCAGCGCCTCGCGTTCGGGCATATGACCGACCGGATCGCTCATGCGTCCAGACACTCCTTCAGTTTCTGCAAGCCCCGGCGCAGCCAGGAGCGGATCGTGTTGATCGGCACGTCATGGTGACGGGACAGGTCGAGATAGCTCAAGCCGTTGAGATAGGCGCCGCGCACCGCCTCGGCCCGCGCCGGTTCGAGAAGGTCGAAACAGTCGGCAATGCGCTTCGCCTCGCCCCGCGCGATGCTTTCGGCTTCCGGCCCCGGCGTGCCGTCGGCAAGGCGGGCGATGGCGGTATCGTCCTCGGTCGGTGCCGGACGGGCGCGGAGCCGGTCGATGGCGTGGTTGCGGGCGATTGCGACAAGCCAGGTCATGCCGCGCGCCCGCGTCGCGTCATAGCGGCGGGCATTCAGCCAGACCCTTGTGAACACTTCCTGCACGGCGTCCTCGGCTTCGCTCCTGTCCTTAAGGATACGGAGGGCGACACCGAAGAGTTTCGCCGAGGCGGCGGAATAAAGCGCGCGGAAGGCCGCACGGTCGGAGCGGGCCGTGGCCGCGATAAGGTCGGCGATGGGATCCCCGGCCTCCATCCCGTCAGCCGCGCCGGCGCCTGCGACCGCCTTCGCCGCCCGAACCGGAGGTGTTGAAGCTGACATCGGGCAGGGTGACGATGGCGCTGAGTTCCGGGAAGGGGGCCGTCGCATGCGGGATCGCGTTGGCGGCGACGAAATGTTCCTGGAAGCGCGGCTCGATCGCCGTCTCGACCTTGTGGATGCGATTGACCTCATCCTCGATCGCGGCGCGGGACGCGATGTTGCAAAGCGCGATCCGCGCGCCGGTGCCGGCGGCGTTTCCGGCCGACGTGACCTTGTCGAGGGGGCAATCCGGGATCATGCCGAGAACCATAGCATGTTTCGGCGAAATGTGGGCGCCGAACGCGCCGGCAAGCACGATGCGGTCGACACTGTCGATGGCAAGCTCATCCATCAGCAGGCGCGCGCCGGCGTAAAGGGCAGATTTCGCAAGCTGAATCGCGCGGATGTCGCCCTGGGTCACGCTGATCAGAGGGCCGCCCTCGGCGGTGCCGTCGTGGAGGACATAGGCATGGGTGCGCCCGGTCGGAACGCAGCGTGCCGTCCCGGTCTGTTCGGCCGAGCCGATGAGACCGCCGGCATCGAGAATCCCCGCCATCCGCATCTCGGCCACGACCTCGATGATGCCCGACCCGCAAATGCCGGTGATGCCGGTCTGGGCGGTCGCGGCGGCAAAGCCGTCGTCGGTCGACCAGAGATCGCAGCCGATGACCTTGAAGCGCGGTTCCTTGGTCGCCGGGTCGATCTCCACCCGCTCGATGGCGCCGGGGGCGGCGCGCTGGCCCGCGCTGATCTGGGCCCCTTCGAATGCCGGGCCCGTGGGCGAGGAACAGGCCAGCACCCGGTCCTTGTTGCCAAGCAGGATCTCGGCATTGGTACCCACGTCAACAATAAGCACCATGTCTTCGGATTTGTTCGGTTCCTCGGACAATGCCACGGCCGCGCAGTCCGCCCCGACATGGCCCGCGATACAGGGCAGGATATAGATGCGAGCATTCGGATGGATCGCCGACAGGTCAAGATCGCGCGCCGGCAGTGACAGGCTTTCCGAGGTCGCCAGCGCGAAGGGCGCCTGGCCAAGCTCGACCGGGTCGATGCCGAGCAGGAGGTGGTGCATGACCGGATTGCAGACGAAGACGGTCTCGACGATCTGGGTCGGGTCGATCCCGGCCTCGGTGGCGATCGCCTGCGCGAGACCGTTCAGCGCGGTCCGCACGGCGGCCGTCATTTCCTTGTCGCCGCCCGGGTTCATCATGGCGTAGCTCACCCGGCTCATCAGGTCCTCGCCGAAGCGGATCTGCGGGTTCATGAGGCCGGAGGACGCAAGGACATTGCCGTTTCTGAGATCGCAGAGATGGCCGGCGATGGTGGTGGAGCCGAGGTCGATGGCAAGACCGTAAAGCCGCCCTTCATAGAAGCCGGGCCAGAGGTCGAGGATGCGCGGCTGTCCGTGATGGTCGCGGTGGATCGCGGCGGTGATCTTCCACTCCCCTTTCCTGAGGACCGGCTGAAGTTTGGAGAGGATGGAGGTGTCGGCGCTCAGCCCGTCGATCTGCCACTGGTCGCGAAGCGCGTCCGCGAGGCGCTGGAAGTCGCCGGAGGGTTCGTGCATGTCGGGCTCCGCCACCTCGACGTAGTAAGCGTGGGTGGCAGGGTCCATGACGATGTCGCGCTGGGTCGCCGACTTGCGGATCACCTGGCGGTGGACCTGGCTTTCCGGGGGCACGTCGATGACGACATCGCCCATGATCTTCGCCTGGCAGCCAAGGCGCCGCCCCTCGGCAAGCCCGCGGATGCGGTTGTAGCGGTCCTCGACCGCGTTCCATTCGGAAAGCGCGTCCTCGGCGACCGTCACGCCGTGCTTGGAGAACTCGCCGTAGCCCGGCGTGATCTGGCACTTGGAACAGATGCCGCGCCCGCCGCAGACGGAATCGAGGTCGACGCCCAATTGCCGGGCCGCCGTCAGGACAGGCGTGCCGGTCGGGAACCGGCCGCGTTTTCCCGAAGGCGTGAAGATGACGAGGGGATCTTTGCTCATGACAGGGTCCGGAGGTTGTGTTCGCTCGACTGTAGCGGTTTGCACGGAGGGCGAAAGACGGCCAGCGCCGCTTTCTTGTCCGCATGCGGCAAGGGGGTGGCAAAGCGCGTTTTGAGCGGATTGTCAGGACTAACGCACACCCGCAGCTTCACGGGGCACAAGGCCGATCAATCGCGTCGGGTTCGGCGCCTCAGCCGCGCTCTTCCTCGACGATGGCGCGCATCGTGCCGAGCGGCGCGTAGCCGCGCAGCATCTGCTCGCCCATCACGAAGGTCGGGGTGCCCGAAATCTGCATGCGTTGCGCCAGAAGGTGGTTGTCCTCGATCACCTTGGTCACCTCGGGCGCATCCATCTGCGCCATGATCGTGGCGCTGTCGAGACCGAGATCGGTCGCGAAGGCGATGAGCGTCTCCTCGGTCACATCGCCACGGAAGTTCTCGTAAAAGCCGGAATTGACCTTCTCGTAGGCTTCATAGCCCGCGACGTGCAGGGTCGCGATGGCGAACCGAGAGGCGATGACCGACTGGTCGCCGAGGATCGGGAATTCCTTGACGATATAGCGGATGTCGCCGTCGGACGCGACGAGTTCCTTCACCTCGGCATGGGCTTTCTTGCAGTAGCCACAACGGTAATCGATGAACTCGACGACCGTCAGGCTGCCGTCCGGATTGCCGCCGACGAACGAATATCCATCGTCGAAAAGATCCTTGGCATTCGCCTTGACGAGGGCGAGATCGCCTTTCGCCGCCGCTTCGGCCTGGCGCGATTGCAGAACCTCGATCGCCTCGGACAGAACTTCGGGGTTTTCGAGGAGATAGGCGCGGACCTCCGCCCGAAAGGCCGTCCGCTCCGCTTCCGACATGGCCGAAAGGTCGAAGGCCGCAGCCGGCGAGGCGAGGAGGGCTGCGAAGGCGAGCGGGGCGAATTTCATCGGGCATTCCCTGTCTTGCGGCGCGGCTTCCGGCGCCTCGTGAAGTCGGGGGCCGACAATCGCAGAAATCTCCCGGCGCGCAAGGCGGGCCGGGTGCGGCCCATTGACCTTCGCTGCCGGGGCTGTGATGAACGGCCCGGGTTTCGCCGGCCAAGATAGAGAGGGGAACATGCGCACATCAAGCCGCGGGATGGTCGATCCCTTCATTGTGATGGACGTGATGGAAGCCGCGCGCGCCGCCGAGGCCGCCGGACGCCATGTGATCCACATGGAGGTCGGCCAGCCCTCGACCCCGGCCCCGGCCGGCGCGCGGGCAGCGCTGGCGGCGGCGATGGACACCGACGCACTTGGCTATACGGTGGCGCTCGGCCTTCCGGCGTTGCGGCAGGGGATCGCCGATCTTTACCGTCGCTGGTACGGCGTCGATCTCGACCCCGCGCGGGTGATCGTCACCGCCGGTTCCTCGGCGGCCTTTCTTCTGGCCTTCACGGCGCTTTTCGACGCGGGCGAGAAAGTGGCGCTGGGCGAGCCCGGCTATCCCTCGTACCGGCAGATCCTGCGGGCGCTGTCGCTGACACCGGTTGGCATTCCGACCCGGGCCGAGGATCGCTATCAGCCCCGGCCGGAGGAGATCCCAGGCGATGTGCAGGGCCTGATCGTCGCGTCGCCCGCGAACCCGTCCGGCACGATGCTCGACCGGCCGTCGCTCGCCGCCCTGATCGGGGCGGCCGCGGCGCGCGACATCGCCTTCGTGTCGGACGAGATCTACCACGGCCTCCACTATGAAGGACGGGCGGTCTCGGCGCTGGAAATCTCCGACGACGTCTACGTCATCAACTCGTTCTCCAAGTATTTCTCGATGACCGGTTGGCGGGTAGGCTGGATGGTCGTTCCCGAGGCGCATGTGCGCACGGTCGAGCGGCTGGCGCAGAACATGTTCATCTGCCCGCCCCATGCAAGCCAGGTGGCCGCGCTCGCCGCGCTCGGCTGCATCGACGAACTGGAGGCGAACCGCGCCGTCTATGCCGAAAACCGGCGGCTGATGCTCGACGGGTTGCCGAAGGCCGGCTTCACCCGCATCGCGCCGCCTGACGGGGCCTTCTACATCTACGCCGACGTCTCGGGCCTGACCGATGACAGCCGCGCCTTCGCGGCCGAGATCCTCGACAAGGCAGGGGTTGCGGTCACGCCGGGGCTCGATTTCGATCCGCGACGGGGGGCAGGAACGCTGCGGTTCTCCTATGCCCGCTCCACCGCCGATATCCGTGAGGGCCTGGCGCGGCTTCACGAGTTCATGAAGGCGAGGGGATAGGAGTTTCGCTGGCGGGCGGCCGCGCCTATGATCGGCGAAAACAGGCAGGCGGCATGGGCATTCGGGCGATCGCGCTACATCTTCTCGCGTCTTTTTGGATCGGTTCCGGGGTGTTCGCCGACGATCTGAGCGCGCTCGCGCGGCTCGATCCGGCGGCCTCGCGCGTCGCCGATGACGGCGCCGGCATCGCCATCGACCTTTCGATCAGCCATGCGGTTCCCTACCGCGCGTTCCTCCTCGCCGATCCGCCCCGGCTGGTGGCCGATTTCTCCGTGGTCGAGTTCGGTCCGTCGCGACCATCGGCACTCGACCGCGCGGAACGGGTGCGCTCGCTCGGCTGGGGGCCGATCCGCGACGGCTGGTCGCGGCTCGTCGCCGAACTCGATGGCCCTTACCGGATCGAAAGCGCGGAGGAGCGCGTGGCCGAGACCGGCGAGGCGGAAATCCGGTTGCGGCTGGTGCCGGAGGACGTGGCGCGCTTTGCCGCCGCGACGGCGCAGGGGGTGCCGGATGCCGCGCGCTGGGCCCTTCCCGAACCCGTGGTGGCCGAGGCGCCAAAGCGGCGCCAGACCGGCGCCGAACCGCTCGTCGTCGTCCTCGATCCCGGGCATGGCGGCATCGATCCCGGCGCCGAGGCCGGTGATGTGGTGGAGGCGGACGTGATGCTGCGCTTCGCGCGCGAACTGGCCGAGGTGCTGCGCCGGGGCGGAATCAAGGTCTTGCTGACCCGTGAGGAAGACGTCTTCGTGCCGCTGGAAACGCGCATCAGCGTGGCACGGGCGGCGAAGGCAGATGTCTTCCTGTCGCTTCACGCCGATGCGCTGGCGGAGGGGCAGGCAACCGGCGCTACCGTCTATCTTCTCGCCGACGAGGCAAGCGATACCGCCTCTGCGCAATTGGCCGAGCGCCACGACCGCGCGGATCTTCTCGCCGGGGTGAACCTGGCGGGGCATGACGATGTGGTCGCGGCGGTGATGATGGAGATGGCGCGAACCGAAACCCAGCCGCGCGCCGCCCGGCTTGCCGGGGCGCTTGTCGCCGCCATCAAGGCTTCGGGTGGGCGGATGCACCGTCATCCCATTCAGGAGGCTGCCTTCTCGGTGCTGAAATCGCCCGATATCCCGTCGATCCTGCTCGAAGTCGGGTTCCTGTCCTCCGACACCGACCGGCGCCGGCTTGCCGATCCTGTCTGGCGCGCGTCGTTCCAGGAGGCGATCCGCGTCGCCCTGCGTAACTGGGCCGTCGAGGATGCGGCGGAGGCCCGGTTGATCCGGCAGTAACGCCATCGGTTCGGGCGGAGCGGCGGTCGCGGCCCAAGGGCATTCCCCGCCGACGCGCGGCAAGTTGTTTTGACCCTTTCGCGCCTGCGCTGTATAGACGCCCCGTTCTCTTGGGAGTCTTTCGTGATCCGGTTCGTCCTCTCGTTCTTCGGTGCCTTCTTCAGCTGGCTCGTCACGGCCGCGGTCTTTGCCGCGCTGACGGTCGGGGCCATCTTCTGGATGTACAGCCGGGATCTGCCCGATCACGAATACCTCGCCCAGTACACGCCGAAGATGATCAGCCGCATCTATTCCGGCGAAGGCCGGCTGATGGACGAATTCGCGACCGAACGGCGGATGTTCGCGCCGATCGAGGAGATTCCGGACATCGTGAAATGGGCCTTCATCTCGGCCGAGGACAAGAATTTCTACACGCACAAGGGCTTTGATGCGCGGGGCATGGCGGGCGCGCTCTGGGATGCGATCCGAACAAGGGGCAAGACGTTGCGCGGCGCCTCCACCATCCCGCAGCAAGTGGCCAAGAACTTCCTTCTCGGCGGCGACCGGACGGCCGAGCGCAAGATCAAGGAACTGATCCTCGCCACCCGGCTCGTCGACACGCTGCCGAAGGACAAGATCCTCGAACTTTACCTCAACGAGATCGACCTTGGCTTCCTGTCGTTCGGGGTCGCCTCGGCCGCGCAGACCTATTTCAACAAGACGCTCGCCGAACTCCAGCCGGAAGAGGCCGCCTACCTCGCCGCGCTTCCGAAGGCGCCCTACAGCTACCACCCGGTGAAAAACCGCGAGGCGGCGATCGACCGGCGGAACTATGTCCTGCGCGAGATGTTCCAGAACGGCTATATCGACAAGCCGACGCTCGACACCGCGCTTGCGGCGCCGCTGAAGACGGTGCAGGGCGGCGACTACCCGTCGTTCAAGGGCTCGCTGCCGCCGCGCGACTATTTCACCGACGAGATCCGCCGCCAGCTGTCGCGGAGTTTCGGCGAGGACGAGTTCTTCGGCGGCGGCCTGACGATCCGGGCGACCGAGGATCCCGAGATGCAGCTTGCGGCCGGGACCGCGCTTCAGGAAGCGCTCGAGAATTACGACCGCAACCAGGGGATCTGGCGCGGGACGCGCAAGGTCGTTCCACGCGAGGCGCTCGCCTCGGAGGAAGCCTGGCGAACGGCCCTGAGCGAGGCCGACGTGCCGCGCGACGTGCCGGGCTGGCTGCCGGCCGTGGTCCTCGAAGTCGGCGAGAAATCCGCGCGGATCGGGATCGAGGGCGTCTCGGACGACGCAGACGGCCACTGGATTCCCTCCGAGGACGTGACCTGGGCGCGCAAGCGGCAGGCGGACGGGCGGCTAGGCAAGACGGCGAAGGTCGCGGGCGATCTCGTCTCGGTCGGCGATGTCGTTCTGGTCGCGGCGCTTGCCAACGACGACGGCACGTTCAAGCGCTGGTCGCTTCGGCAGGTGCCGGAAGTGCAGGGCGGCTTCATGGCGATGGACGTCAATACCGGTCGGGTCATCGCGATGCAGGGCGGGTTCTCCTACCAGTCCTCGGTCTTCAACCGCGCGACGCAGGCCGAGCGTCAGCCGGGTTCGTCGTTCAAACCCTTCGTCTATGCCGCCGCGCTCGACAGCGGCTTCTCGCCCGCGACCATCGTGGTCGACGCGCCGATCGAGGTCGACACGCCCCAGGGCCTGTGGCGGCCGAAGAACGCGTCCAACAAGTTCTACGGGCCCACGCCGCTTCGCACCGGCATTGAACAGTCGCGGAACCTGATGACCGTGCGGGTGGCGCAGGAAATCGGCATGGATACCGTCGCCGGGTATGCCGAGCGCTTCGGCGTCTACGATCATCTCGACCGGTTCCTGGCCAATGCGCTCGGCGCGCAGGAAACCACCCTGTTCAAGATGGTGGCGGCTTACGCGATGTTCGCCAATGGCGGCGAACGGGTGGAGCCGACGCTCGTCGACCGTGTGCAGGACCGCTGGGGCCGGACGATCTACCGCCACGACCAGCGCGACTGCGTCGACTGCAAGTTCGCGAGCCTCGATCCCGGCGCCGCGCCGCGCATCAATTCCAACCGCGAGCGGGTGATGGACCCGGTGACTGCCTATCAGCTGACCTCGATGCTGCAGGGCGTGGTCCAGCGCGGCTCGGGCTCCGGCGTCCGGTTGCCGGTGCCGGTCGGCGGCAAGACCGGCACCACGAACGACGCCAAGGACGTCTGGTTCATCGGCTTTACCTCGAACATCGTCGCGGGCTGCTACATGGGCTACGACCAGCCCCGTACCCTTGGCAGGGGCGCCTATGGCGGCACGCTTTGCGTTCCGGTCTTCAACGCGTTCATGAAGGAGGCCGTGGCGAAGTACGGCGGCGGCCAGTTCAAGGTTCCCCAGGGCGGGCACTTCATCAAGATCAACCGGTTCACCGGCGAACGTCTGCCCGACGACGTCTCGGGCGATTTCGTCCAAGCCGAGTTCTTCCGCGACGGCGAGATCCCGATCTTCGGCATCGGCGCGATGGTCGACGGCGGCTTCGGGATGGGCCAGAACCTGCCGCTTTACGCCTATGGAGAGGTTGGCGGCGACGAGGGCGGCACAACGGTGACCACCGCGACGGGCAAGACCAAGATCATTCCGAAGAAGGCCGATTTCGGCACCCTGAGTTCCGGCGGGCTTTACTGATATCTGCCGGAGGTGTGCCCATCTCACCGCTGACGTCCCGGGGACGGGACGGGGCCATCCTCATGGATTTTTGAACCTGCGGGGCGCGGCTCTCTTGCCCGGGGCGGGTGGGTCCGGTATCACGCCCGACGACTGACGGAAGGAAACGGCCATGCGCGCCGAGATGGAAAACATTGTCGAGGCGGTGGGGAAGTCGCTGAAGCTGCTCGGGCAGCGGATGGATTGGGAAACCGCGCCGCACCGGCTTGAAGAAATGAACGCGATGATCGAGGACGGCGACCTCTGGTCCGATCCCGCCCGCGCGCAGAAGCTGATGCGCGACCGCCAGGTGCTGATCGATGCCGTCGAGACCTACCGCCGGATCGAGCGCGAGCTGAAGGACAATGTCGAGCTGATCGAGCTTGGCGAGATGGAAGGCGACAAGGATATCGTCGAAGAGGCTGAAGGCGCACTCCGGGCGCTGAAGGAGCTTTCCGCCGCGAAGGAGCTGGAGGCGCTCCTCGACGGCGAGGCCGACGGCAACGACACCTTCCTCGAGATCAATGCGGGCGCCGGCGGGACTGAGTCCTGCGACTGGGCGTCGATGCTGGCGCGGATGTATGTCCGCTGGGCCGAGAAGAAGGGTTACAAGGTCGATTTGATGAGCGAAAGCGCCGGCGAAGAGGCCGGCATCCGCTCCGCCACCTACAAGATTTCCGGGCCGAACGCCTATGGCTGGCTGAAGTCGGAATCCGGTGTCCACCGGCTGGTGCGCATCTCGCCCTATGACAGCGCCGCGCGGCGGCACACATCCTTCTCTTCGGTCTGGGTCTATCCGGTGGTCGACGAGAATATCGAGATCGTCATCCCCGACAACGAGATCCGCATCGACACCTACCGTTCCTCGGGGGCGGGCGGCCAGCACGTCAACACCACCGACTCGGCGGTGCGGATCACCCACCTTCCGACCAACATCGTCGTGACCTCGTCGATGAAGTCGCAGCACCAGAACCGCGAAATCGCGATGAACGCGCTGCGCTCGCGGCTTTACCAGCTCGAACTCGACCGGCGGAACGCCGCGATCAACGCCCAGCACGACGCCAAGGGCGATGCCGGCTGGGGCAACCAGATCCGCTCCTACGTGCTCCAGCCCTACCAGATGGTGAAGGACCTGCGCACGGGGTACGAGACGTCGGACACCCAGGGCGTTCTCGACGGCGACCTCGACGGGTTCATGGCTGCAACGCTCGCACTGGACGTCGCAGGCAAGAGCCGCGCCGAGGCGCAGGCCGGCGACTGACGTCCAGACCGCCGGCGGGGCTCTCCGCCGCTCCGCAGGGGTGAAGGGCGAGGGCAAGCTCTCCTTCCGCGATGGTACTTGCCAGCCGACCGGATCGTATCCTAGCCTTCCCCTTGCGCGCAACGGAGGAGGAAAGATGACTGACATGCGGGCAGAGGCGGATGCCCTGCCGGAGGTGGGACACGTCGCCGTGTCCGATATCAAAGACGTCCTGAAAGCCGGGCTCGCGGATTTTCTCAGGGCGCCGGCCTTCGGGCTCTTCTTCAGCGCGATCTACGTGGCCGGAGGGATCCTCATCTATCTGGTCTATACGGCGGCTGGACAGGAATGGTGGTTGGCCCCCGTCATCGTCGGCTTCCCGATCCTTGCCCCGTTCGCCGCGGTCGGGCTCTACGAGGTCAGCCGGCGGATCGAGGCGGGGGAACCGCTGGTCTGGCGTGAGGTTCTGGGCGTGGTCTTTTCCCAGAAGGACAGGCAGATCCCGTCAATAGCGGTGGTGATCCTTCTGATGTTCATGTTCTGGATCTTCGTCGCGCACTCGATCTTCGCGCTCTTCATGGGGCTTTCGGCGATGACCAACGTCACCTCTTCGCTGGCGATTCTGCTCGAAGGCAACGGACCGATCATGCTCCTTGTCGGGTCCGCCATCGGGGCCGGATTCGCGGCGGTCCTCTTCTCGATCACGGTGGCCGGCTTGCCGCTTCTTCTGGATCGGGAGGTCGATTTCGTCTCGGCGATGATCCTGTCGGTGAAATCGGTCTTGGCGAATATCGGGGCGATGATCGTCTGGGGTGTCGTGATCTCGGTGCTGCTCTTCCTCGGAATGCTGCCGCTTTTCCTCGGCCTCTTCCTTGTCTTGCCGATCCTCGGCCACGCGACCTGGCACATGTACCGGCGGCTGCTCGAAAGGTGACAGGGCCCCCCACCGGGCGCAAACGACAACGGGCGCCCAGGGGCGCCCGTCCGTTTCTGTTGCCGATCCGGTCAGATCGGGCGGTTACTTACTTGCCCGCGCTCGCAGCGGCCGGCGCGACGGCCGGCTTCTGCCCGCCGCTCGTGGCAAGCGGATCTTCCTGGCGCTGCACCGAACCTTCGAAATGCGCGCCCGACTCAATGGCGATCGTCTTGTGGATGATGTCGCCCTCGACCCGCGCCGTGGAGGTGAGACGAACCTTGAGGCCGCGCACGCGGCCGATGACCCGGCCGTTCACGACGATATCGTCCGCCACGATCTCGCCCTTGATCGTCGCGCTTTCGCCGACGGTCAGAAGATGCGCGCGGATATCGCCCTCGACGACGCCCTCGACCTGGATATCGCCCGAGGTCTTCACGTTCCCGGTGATCGTCAGGTCGGAGGACAGCACCGATGCCGGCGGCTTGGCCTTGGGTGCCGAAGAGGTGTAGTCGAAGGCAGGCTTCGTTGCGGCCGGCTCGGCAGCCTTGGGGTGATCGCTCTCTGCCCCCGCTTTCGGTCCGGGTTCATTGATCCTGCTTTTAGAAAACATTGTTCGCCGCCTTGATAAACGTCATCGGGTTGACTGCTGAGCCATTCACGCGCACCTCGTAGTGTAGATGGGTGCCTGTCGAACGACCGGTATTCCCCATATCACCGATCCGGTCCCCGCGCGAGACCTTTTGGCCGACCTCGACGCGCACTTTTGAGAGATGGCCGTATCGGGTTTCAAGCCCGAATTCATGGCGGATCTTGACGAGATTTCCATAGCCCGATTCCCATCCGGCATGGACGATTGTGCCATCCGCGGTGGCATAGACCGGCGAGCCGAGCGCACCGGCGAGGTCGGTTCCCTCATGCATCCGGCCCCAGCGCCGGCCAAAGCCCGACGTGTAGCGGAACGAGGTCTTGAGAGGCATCGCGAAGGGCGCCTTCTCGACGGCGAGCCGGTAGAGGTTCATCCGGTCGAGGCCTTCGAGGATCCGTCCCGCGCGCTCCGAATCCGGGTCGCCTCCGGGCGCGATCATCGGTGCGAGCGGGCCGAGCGGGCCGCCCTGGCCGGAATAGCCGCGCCGGACCTGATCGATCAGGTCGTCCGGATCGAGGCCGGCGGAGGAAAACATCTTGTCGAGCGGCGCCATCGAGATCGTCACCGCCTCTTCGAGGCTGGCGAAGATGTCGTCGTGACGCTCTTCGAGAAGCTTCATCTCGTAGGCGATCTCGTCGGCGTCGGCCTTGGCGTTGTCGGCAACTTCGGCCATCGCATCCCGCTCGACCGCGGTGCGCCCCAGCGCGGCCGTGACGAAGCCGAGCGTTTCGGCCACGTCCTCAGATGCGACGCCGCCGTTTGCGGTGCGCTGCGGCCCTTCGGAGGCGGCGGCGGCCAATTCGGCCACGCGGCGATTGGAATCGTCACGCTCGGTCATCGTGCGCCTGAGCGTCGACTGGATGACGCCGATTCCGGTTTCCAGCTCCTTGCGGCGTTCCTCGGACGCGAGAAGCGCGGACTGCATCGCCGAAACCTGCCCAAGGGCCAGCGCGAAGCGTTCCTGCGCGGCAACTGCCTCTTCGGCGCGCTTGTCGCGTTCCGTCGACAGCGCGTCCAGCCGCGCCTCATACGTCGCCTGCTCGCGCCGGGCCTGTTCGCGGGCATTGCCCGAACCGATCGAATCCATCAGGAGGATCGCCGTGGCGACAATGGTCCAGGCCAGGACGGCGGCAGACCCCGCAAGAGCGACGGCCTGTGTGACGGGCCGGAGGCGAACGAAACGTGTCTCGGTATCGGAGCGCAGAAAAAGTCGCTGTTCCGGAAGTCGGCGTTCGAGCGCCGCATGAAAGCGGCCAATGACACGTCCTGGCAAGCCTGCCCCCGTTATCTTGGTCATCCAGAGAGGCGGGTTCATATCCCCAAGAACCCGGCAAGGAGGGATTAGCAACCGTGACGGGTGCTCGCAAGACGTTTGAGCCCCGGGGCCGGGGGACCGGCCGGATCGCGCCGCTCTCGGCGAAATCCCGCCGATGTGCGCGTCCCGCCAGCCCGGAATTTTCTCATGATTACCGAGTCTTCAACGATAACCCGCCGTTCCGGGCGCGGTGGCGACCTCCTCGGCCAGAGGCCAGTAGAAGTCGGGCGGAAGCCCGGATTCGGCGCGCTTTTCCTCGTTGAACGGCGGCTTCAGCGGGCCGTGGAAATACTGCCGGACAAGGCGGTGGAAGACCTCCTTTGGGTCGATTCCGTCGCGTCCGCAGAGCCAGTTGAACCACTTCACCCCATAGGCGACATGGCCGACCTCGTCGGCGTAGATCGTGCGCAAGGCCGCGACGGCGGCCGCATCGCCGGCTTTTTCGAAAATCCCGATCATTCCCGGCGTCACATCCAGCCCGCGTGCCTCAAGCACCATCGGCACGACGGCGAGGCGGCCCAGCAGATCTCCGGCGGTATCCTCCGCCGCGCGCCACATGAAGGCATGGGCGGGCAGCGCGCCGTAGTGGCTGCCCAGACTCTCAAGACAATCACAGAGAAGGTTGAAATGCTTGGATTCCTCGTCCGCCGACTTCACCCAGTCATCGTAGAAACCGGGCGGCATCGGCACCTCGGTGAAGCGGGCGATGATGTCCCAGTGCAGATCCACCGCATTGAGTTCGATATGCGCCAGCGCGTGCAGAAGGGCGATCCGTCCCTGCGGGCTGCCGGTGCGTCGGCGCGGCACGTCGCGCGGCGGCAGGAGTTCTGGCGTTTCCGGGCGCGCGGGCCGCAACGGCGGTTCCGCATGGCCAACCTCCAACGGCGCGCCTGCGTCCCATGCGGCCCGCCAGCGGGCCGCATGGGCATGCGACAGGGCGGTCTTCGCGCGCCCGTCGGCGGTGGTCAGAACCTCCACCGCCATTTCGGCGAGCGTGAGGGTCACAGCGCCCGCGCCGCGTCGAGGACCTCGGTCGCATGGCCATCGACCTTCACCGACGGCCAGATCCGGGCGATCGTTCCCGTTCCGTCGATCAGGAAGGTGAAACGGGTAATGCCCATGTAGGTCTTCCCGTACATCTTCTTTTCGCCCCAGACACCGTAGCGTTCGCAGGTGTCGCCCCCTTCGTCAGAGGCGAGAATCACGCCAAGTCCGTGTTTCTTGCAGAACCGGTCATGCGCCTTCACGCTGTCCTTGGACAATCCGACGACAACCGTGCCCGCCTCTGCGAACTCGTCCGACAGACGGGTGAAGTCCAGCGCCTCGGTCGTGCAGCCGGGCGTGTCGTCCTTGGGGTAGAAATAGAGAACCACCTTCTTCGGCGCGAGGCCGGAGAGAGAGACCGTGCCGCCGCCGTCGCGCGGGAGGGTGAAATCGGGGGCCTTGTCGCCTTCGCTGAGCATCTCTCTGCCTTCCTTTGCCGTGAGCTTCCGCTTTGTGTTTTAATCCGGTTTCCGCAAAGATAAAGGGAGGCCCGGAAGCGACCTGCCATCAAGGCGGGAACGGGCAGGGCGGCAGGATGACGGAAAAGGACGCGACGACGGGCTCCGCACCCGCCCCGAAGCCGCATTGGCGGCATCCGGGGCTGTGGCTGCTTGCGCTTGCCGCCGTTCTTCTGATCCTCGTCAATATCGGGCTGGGCCTGACCGGCAAGGTGATCTCCGCCCCGGCCTGGGTGGTGGAGCGGATCGAGGCGCGGGCGAACCTGGCCCTCGCCGGGGTCGCATCGGCCAAGGTCGGGGGGGCGGAACTTGTCGTCGACGGCCGTTTCGTGCCGCATGTCCGGCTTCGGGCGGTCGAGCTTTTCGCGCCGAGCGGTGCCCGGATCGCGATCCTGCCGGATCTGCGCACGACCCTGAAGGCGCAACCGATCCTGCGCGGCAGGCTGGAGCCGCGTACGCTCTCGATGTTCGGCGCGCAGATCGCGCTGCGCCGGTTGCCGGACGGAAGCCTCGACCTGTCGGTCGGCGCCGACATGACCGGGGTGGCGGGGGCGCTCGGGCCGGCGGAGGTCGTGAAGGCGGTCGATGCGGCCTTTGCCCTGCCGGTGCTGAACGGGATCGAACGGATCACGGTCGAGGGGCTGGACCTTCGCCTCCGCGACGATCGCAGCGGGCAGGTCTGGAATGCGGCGGGCGGCTGGCTCGCCTTCAACCAGACTGCGGCAGAGATCGGGATCGACCTCGGTTTCACGGTGGAAGAGGCCGGGCGGCGACAAGCACGGGCGCAGATCAGTTTCACGTCGGTCAAGGGCTCGCCCGAGTCGACGCTGTCGGCGCGGATCACGGATGTGTCGGCCCGCGATCTTGCCACGCAATCGCCGGCCCTTGCCTGGCTCGCGGCGCTCGACGCGCCGATTTCCGGGTCGATCCGCTCCGGTATTGCGGCCGATGGTAGTTACAGCGACCTGAACGCGACGCTTGAAATCGGCGCGGGCGCGCTGCAACCGACGGAAGGAACCAAGCCGGTGCGGTTCGACCGGGCGCGGATTGATCTCGATTACGATCCCGCAACCGGCGAAATCGTCTTTCCCGATATCGCACTGGACGGTCCGGCGCTGCAGGTCCGGGCCGGCGCGAAAGCCTGGTTGAAGGATGTGAAGAACGGGCTTCCGAGTGCGCTTGTGGGGCAGGTGAAGATCACCGACCTGAAGGCGGATCCCGAAGGGCTTTTTGCCGATCCGGTCACGTTCAGCGAAGGGGCGCTCGACTTCCGCCTGGCGCTCGACCCGTTCCGTGTCGATCTTGGCCAGCTTGTTCTTCTGGACGGCGACCGGCGGATCAGCGCCAAGGGCGATATCACGACCGCGCCCGAGGGCTGGGCGGTCGCGCTCGACGTCGCGATCAACCGGATCGAAAGCGAACGGCTGCTGGCCTTATGGCCGGTTGCGGCGGTGCCGAAGACGCGCGCCTGGCTCGAGGAAAACGTCGCGACGAGCGAGCTTTTCGCCGTGAAGTCGGCGTTCCGGCTCAGGCCGGGGACCGATCCGCATTTCATGCTCGGCTGGGAGTTCAGGGATACCGAGGTTCGCATCCTCAAGACCCTGCCGCCGGTCGAAGAAGGGGCGGGCTATGCGACGATCAATGGCTACACCTACACGCTCGTGGTCGATCGCGGCCACGTGACCGCGCCCGAAGGCGGACGGGTCGAGATGGCCGGGTCGGTGATGGAAATTCCCGACCTCCGGATCAAGCCGGCACCCGCGCGGTTCACCTTGCGAACCGACAGTGCCATCACCGCGGCGCTTTCGCTGCTCGATCAGCCGCCCTTTCAGTTCCTCACGAAATCCGAACGGCCCGTCGATCTGGCCGAGGGACGGGCGCGGGTCGAGGCGGTGCTCGAATTCGCGCTGGCGCCGAAGATCGCGACCGAGGATGTCGATTACAATGTCAAGGCCGAGCTGTCAGACGTCAGGTCCGAGAAGATCGCGCCGGGGCGGATGTTGGCTGCCGGTGCGCTGACCCTGACCGCGAACCGCGCGGGGATGGAGATTTCAGGTCCGGCCACGCTCTCCGGCATACCTATTGACGTGAGGTGGCGGCAGGAGTTCACGCCGGAGCAGAAGGGCAAAAGCCGCGTGGACGGCACGATGGAGCTTTCCCGACGCGCGCTTGAAGCGTTCGGGGTAGAGTTGCCGAAGGGGACGGTCTCCGGCACCGGGCGGGCGACGGTCACGCTCGACCTCGCGAAGGGCGAGGCGACGGATTTCGCCATTGCGTCCGACCTTGCCGGCGTGACCCTGCGTATCCCCGAGATCGGATGGTCGAAAACCGCCGTCCAGCGCGGCCGGTTCGCGATCCGCGGGCGGCTTGGCCAGCCGGCCGAGATCGACCGGATGGAGCTTGCGGCCGCCGGGCTGACCGTCGCCGGCGATCTGGTGCTGAAAGCCGATGGTGGGTTCGACGCGGCGCGGTTCGGCACCGCCCGGCTCGGCAACTGGTTCGATGGTCAGGTGAACCTGACGGGGCGCGGCAAGGGACAGTCGGTCGGGGTCACCGTCAACAGCGGCCGGCTCGATCTCAGGCGGGCAACCTTCGGCGCGGGCGGCGGCAGCGGGGGCGGCCCGATCACCGTCGCACTCGACCGGCTCCAAGTATCGGACGGCGTCGCGCTGACCGGCTTTCGCGGCAATTTCACGACCCGCACGGGCTTTACCGGCGATTTCACCGGCAGGGTCAATGGCGAGGCGCCGGTCCGGGGCTCCGTCCTGCCCGACGGCGCGCGCAGCGCCTTTCGCATCACCGCCGATGATGCCGGGTCCGTCCTGCGCGCGGCGGGCGTCTTCACCCGCGGCGTCGGCGGAGCCTTCGACATGGCGCTTCGGCCGCTGGCCGCCGACGGCCAGTATGACGGCACCCTCGCGATCCGGGGAATCCGTGTCGTCGATGCGCCGGCGCTGGCCGATCTTCTCGATGCGATCTCGGTCGTGGGGCTTCTGAGCCAATTGAATGGCCCCGGTATCCTTTTCAGCGATGTCAAAGGCCGGTTCCACCTGACGCCATCGGCGGTCGAGATCCGCGAGGGCTCCGCCGTTGGTCCCTCGCTCGGCATCTCGGCCGCGGGCACCTATCAGGCCGGCGCCGGTCAGCTGGACCTTCAGGGCACGATTTCGCCGGTCTACATGCTGAACGGAATCGGTCAGATCTTCTCGAAAAGACGCGAGGGGCTGTTCGGGTTCAACTATCGACTGACCGGGCGCGCCGACGATCCGAAGGTCACTGTCAATCCGCTGTCGATCTTCACGCCGGGCATGTTCCGCGAGATCTTCCGCGCCGAACCTCCGAAGCTGAGCCAATGAACCTGAACGACTTCGACTTCGACCTTCCCGAGGGTCTGATCGCCACGCGTCCGGTGCGCCCGCGCAGCGCCGCGCGGCTTCTCGTGGCCGAGGGCGACACTATACGAGACCTGCATGTCGCCGATTTGCCGGATCTTCTCGGCCCCGGCGACCGGCTTGTCCTGAACGATACGAAGGTCATCCCGGCGCGCCTGTCCGGCACGCGCACCCGGGAAACGGGGCAGGGGCCCGTGACGGCAAGGGTCGAGGCGACGCTTCTGGAGCCGCGTCCCGGCGGGCATTGGGCGGCCCTCGCGAAGCCGCTCCGCAAGCTCCGGGAGGCGGAGGTCATCCGCTTTTCCGACCGTCTCTCGGCCACCGTCGAACGTATCACCGAAGGGCAGGCGGAGCTGTCGTTCAACCTTTCCGGCGCCGATTTCGACGCCGCCCTTGCCGAGGCCGGTCAGATGCCGCTGCCGCCCTATATCGCCGCGCTGCGCGCGCCCGACGCGCAGGATTCCGAGGATTACCAGACCGTCTTCGCCCGCGCGGCCGGAGCGGTCGCGGCCCCCACGGCATCGCTGCATTTCGACGACGCGCTTCTCGCCAGGCTCGCCGCGAAGGGCGTCGCCTTCACCCATGTGACCCTTCACGTCGGGGCCGGCACCTTCCTGCCGGTGAAGGTGGAGGACGTGACCACGCACCGGATGCATTCCGAATGGGGCGAGGTCACCGAAAAGGCCGCCGCCGAGATCAACGCGACCCGTGCCGCCGGCGGGCGGGTGATCCCGGTCGGCACCACGGCGTTGCGGCTGATCGAAAGTGCCGCCGACGAGACGGGGCGCGTCCGTCCGTGGCGCGGACCGACAGACATCTTCATCTATCCCGGCCATGCGTTCCGGGTGACCGACGGGCTCATGACCAATTTCCACTTGCCGAAATCGACGCTTCTGATGCTCGTCTCGGCGCTGATGGGGACGGGCCGGATCCGCCGGATCTATGCGCATGCCATCGCATCGGGCTACCGCTTTTTCTCCTACGGCGATGCCTCGCTTCTTCTGCCGGAACGGCGCGGTCCGCCGACCTCCGGTCGCCCACAGGCCTGAACCCCGTCCTTTTTCTGGCCAGACTGGCCGCCCGCGGAGTAAATAGATTTCGATGCTGACCGTTCTGCGCAATTCCTGGGCCCTTCTCCTGGGCATCATGCTCCTGATGCTTGGCAACGGCATGCAGGGCACCCTTCTCGGCATCCGGGGCGGGATCGAGGGTTTTTCGACCACGCAGATGTCCTACGTCATGTCGGCCTATTTCCTCGGCTTCCTCTTCGGCTCGCGCATGACGCCGGAGATGCTGCGGAGGGTGGGCCATGTCCGCGTCTTCGCCGCGCTCGGGTCGATGATCTCGGCGGTCCTCGTGCTGTATGCGGCGGCTCCGGACTGGATGGCCTGGGCGGCGATGCGGGTGGTGATCGGGTTTTCCTTCTCGGGCGTCTACATCACGGCCGAAAGCTGGCTGAACGACGCGTCCACGAACGAAACCAGGGGGCAGGCGCTGTCGCTCTACATGATCATGCAGATGATCGGCATCGTGGCCGCGCAGGCGATGCTGAACATGGGGGATCCCTCGGGCTACATCCTGTTCGTCATCCCCTCCGTCCTCGTCTCGCTGGCCTTCACGCCGATCCTTCTCTCGGTCGCGCAGGCACCGGCATTCGAGACGACGAAGCCGCTGAGCTTTGTCGCGCTTTACCGTGCCTCGCCCCTCGGCTGCGTCGGGATGTTCCTGCTTGGCGGTGTCTTCTCCGCGCAGTTCGGCATGTCGTCGGTCTGGGGCACACAGGCGGGGCTCAGTGTCCGCAACATCTCGATCTTCGTCGCGGCGATCTATGTCGGCGGATTGGTCTTTCAGTATCCGATCGGCTGGGCGTCGGACCGGATCGGGCGGCGGATGCTGGTGCTCGGCTTGTCCGCGCTGGGCGGTGTGGTGATGCTCTGGGCCACGATCTTCGACCTCGGCTTTATCAGCCTTCTCGTCGTCGCGGTGTTGATGGGCGGCATTTCCAACCCGCTTTATTCGCTTCTCGTCGCGTATACCAACGACTTCCTCGACAATTCCGACATGGCCGCGGCCTCTGCGGGGCTGATCTTCATCAACGGTCTCGGGGCGATCACCGGCCCGCTGATCACCGGCTGGATCATGGAGAAGATCGGGCCGAACGGCTATTTCCTGTTCATGGGGATCCTGTTCCTGGCGCTCGCGCTTTATGCCGGCTGGCGGATGACGCGCCGGCGCGCGGCGCCGGCGGCCCATGTCGGCGCCTTCGCGCCGCTGTCCCCGACGGCGAGCGCGCTTGCCGTCGAGGCCGTGATGGAAGCGGCGCAGGACTCCGGCGACGAACCGGCAGCTTAGGACTGGAAATCACGGCCCCTTCCTGCAAATCTGAGGATGATGCAGCGAGGGAGGAGGCCGCCATGTCCGAATCTGGAGCGATCCTGGATTTCTGGCTGACCGAGATCGGACCATCCGGCTGGTACCGGGCTGACGACGAGGTCGATGCGGAGATCCGCGCCCGGTTCCAGCCCGCGTGGGAGGACGCGCGGGCAGGGCACCGGGATTTCTGGCTGAACGGCCCGCGCGGCACGCTCGCCTTCCTGATCCTGACCGACCAGTTCCCGCGCAACATGTTTCGCGGCGATCCGCGGTCCTTCGCGACCGATGCCCGCGCCCGCGCCGCCGCCGAAGCCGCCATCGCCCACGGCTGGGACATGGAGGTGGCCGAACCCGCGCGGCAGTTCTTCTATCTCCCGATGGTGCATTCGGAGGAAATGGCGGATCAGGACCGGGCCATCGCCCTCTTCACGAGCTCGATGCCCGAAACAGGGGCGTCGAACCTCACACATGCACGGGCGCACCGCGAGATCATCCGCCGCTTCGGCCGCTTTCCCTTTCGCAATGAGGCGCTCGGGCGTGACACCACGAAAGAGGAGGCCGCATTTCTTGACGCGGGCGGTTACGGCGCAATCCTGCGCGAGCTTGAAAAACAGGGCTGAATTCAGTCATGCGCCAGGTGCAAGCGGCCACGGCGCCACGCGCATTGTGCGGAATCGAAAATTAGTTTAATGGCGAACTACTTTTTCTGAGGGAGGAAAGACATGGCTGCGAAGACATTCGACATGATCGTGATCGGCGCGGGCCCCGGCGGCTATGTGGCCGCGATCCGCGGGGCGCAACTGGGCCTGAACGTCGCGATCGTCGAACGCGAGCATCTTGGCGGCATCTGCCTCAACTGGGGCTGCATCCCGACGAAGGCGCTCCTGCGCTCGGCCGAAGTCTTTCACCTGATGCACCGCGCCAAGGAATTCGGACTGAAGGCCGACGGGATCGGCTATGACCTCGACGCGGTCGTGCAGCGGTCGCGCGGCGTCGCCAAGCAGCTTTCCGGCGGCATCGGCCACCTGATGAAGAAGAACAAGATCACCGTCTTCATGGGCGAGGCGACGTTGCCGAAGAAGGGCGTCGTCAGCGTCAAGACCGACAAGGGGACGGAGGAACTGACCGCGAAGGCCATCGTTCTGGCGACCGGTGCGCGGGCGCGGGAACTGCCGGGGCTGGAGGCCGACGGCGATCTCGTCTGGACCTACAAGCACGCGCTCCAACCGAAGCGGATGCCGAAAAAGCTCCTCGTGATCGGATCGGGCGCCATCGGGATCGAATTCGCCAGCTTCTTCAACACGCTCGGCGCCGACACGACCGTTGTTGAGGTGATGGACCGGGTGCTGCCGGTCGAGGACGCCGAGATTTCCGCCTTCGCCAAGAAAGCCTTCGTGAAGCAGGGCATGAAGATCATGGAGAAATCCACGGTCAAGAAGCTCGACCGCGCCAAGGGCAAGGTCACCGCCCATATCGAGGCGGGCGGCAAGACCGAGACGATGGAGTTCGACACGGTCATCTCCGCCGTCGGCATCGTCGGCAATGTCGAGAACCTCGGACTGGAGAATCTGGGCGTGAAGGTCGACCGCACCCATGTCGTCACCGACGAGTTCTGCCGGACCGGCGTCGAGGGGCTCTACGCCATCGGCGACATCGCGGGCGCACCCTGGCTTGCCCACAAGGCCAGCCACGAAGGCGTGATGGTCGCCGAACTGATCGCCGGCAAGCATCCGCACCCGATCAAGCCGAACTCCATCGCCGGCTGCACCTATTGCCACCCGCAGGTGGCCTCCGTCGGTCTCACCGAGGCCAAGGCCACGGAAGCGGGGCACGAGGTCAAGGTCGGCCGCTTCCCCTTCATCGGCAACGGCAAGGCGATCGCGCTCGGGGAGGCCGAGGGGCTGGTGAAGACCATCTTCGACGCCAAGACCGGAGAGCTTCTGGGCGCCCACATGGTCGGTGCCGAGGTGACGGAGATGATCCAGGGCTATGTCATCGGCCGGACGCTGGAGACGACGGAGGCCGAGTTGATGGAGACCGTGTTCCCGCATCCGACGCTTTCGGAAATGATGCACGAGGCGGTGCTCGACGCTTACGGCCGCGTCATCCACATGTGATCCTCGTCCGCCGTCCGTGGGGCGGACCCGGACCGTGGGCCCTTCGATGGGCCCACGCGCGCCGGGATATTCCGGGCGTTGGTCGTCAGACGCTTTCGACCGCGCCGCCGGCGGCGTGCCAGTCATAGAAGCCGCCGATGTTGTGGACCTCGCGGTGGCCCATCGCGTTCAGCATCTGCGCCGCCATCTGGCTGCGCCCGCCCGACGCGCAGTAGACCGCCAAGGGCTTTCCTTCGGAGAGTTCCGCAAGGCATTCCGGGCTCGACGGGTCGCATTTCATCTTGAGCATCATCAGCGGCACGTGCAGCGCGCCCGCGGCCCGGCCGGAGGCGGCAAGCTCGGTTCGGTCGCGCACGTCGATCAGGACCATCTCGCCCGCCTCTACCTTGGCGACCGCTTCGGCGGCGCTGAAGCGGGCGGCGGAGGGTTTCAGGAAGGAAAGCATCGGGTCTGGCCTTTCGGGACGGGGATCTGCGCCATGATGTGTCCCGGTCGCGGTCGTCTTTCAAGACCTTCCACGAAAAAACATTCAAAAAATTGAATTCGACGGAATTCACCCCCAGATCAACGCCGGCGGTTTCAGCGATCTGCCCGAAAATTGCGCCCGCGGATGTCGGGGCGCCCGAATGGCGCGACGCGGGGCCCGGCAGGTTCTTGCTATGTTCTCTTTTTCGGGTTGGAGACTCGCCGGTCATGCACTATCTGTTAACCGCTGATTGCGGGGGCATGGATGGCCGAGCAGAAATTCATCGAGGTTCGCGGCGCGCGCGAGCACAATCTCAAGAATATCGACGTCGATATTCCGCGCGACCAGTTGACGGTGATCACCGGGCTTTCGGGCTCCGGCAAGTCCTCGCTCGCCTTCGACACGATCTATGCCGAGGGCCAGCGGCGCTACGTGGAATCGCTTTCCGCCTATGCGCGCCAGTTCCTCGACATGATGGGCAAGCCCGATGTCGACCATATCTCGGGCCTCAGCCCCGCGATCTCCATCGAGCAGAAGACGACCTCGAAGAACCCGCGCTCGACGGTCGGGACGGTGACGGAGATCTACGACTATCTGAGGCTTCTCTTCGCGCGCGTGGGCACGCCCTACAGCCCGGCGACCGGCAAGCCGATCGAGGCGCAGCAGGTGCAGGACATGGTCGATGCCGTGATGGCGATGGAGGAGGGGACGCGCGGCTACCTGATGGCGCCGATCGTCCGCGACCGGAAAGGCGAATACCGCAAGGAGTTCCTCGAGCTCCGCAAGCAGGGCTTCCAGCGCGTCAAGGTCGACGGGCAGTTCTACGAGCTGGAGGAACCGCCGACGCTCGACAAGAAGTTCCGCCACGACATCGATGTGGTGGTCGACCGGATCGTCGTGCGCGAAGGCTTGGAAACGCGGCTCGCCGACAGTTTCCGCACCGCGCTGAACCTCGCCGACGGCATCGCGATCCTTGAGACGGCGCCAACCGAGGGCGACCCCGAGAGGATCACGTTCAGCGAGAAATTCGCCTGCCCGGTCAGCGGCTTCACGATCCCCGAGATCGAGCCGCGTCTCTTTTCCTTCAACGCCCCCTTCGGCGCCTGTCCCGCCTGCGACGGGCTGGGGGTAGAGCTCTTTTTCGACGAACGGCTGGTCGTTCCGGACGTGACGCTGAAGCTGAAGGACGGGGCGCTCGCGCCGTGGAACAAGGGCAAGTCGCCCTATTTCATCCAGACCATCGACGCTTTGGCGAAGCACTACGGCTTCGACGCCAGAAAGCCCTGGAAGGATCTGCCGGAGAAGGCGCAGAACCTGTTCCTGTACGGCTCGGGCGAGGAGGAGATCGAGTTCCGCTTCGACGAGGGTGGGCGCGTTTACACGGTGTCGCGGACGTTCGAGGGTGTGATCCCGAACATGGAACGGCGCTACCGCGAAACCGACAGCGCCTGGGTCCGCGAGGAATTCGAGCGCTACCAGAACAACCGCCCCTGCGGCACTTGCGGCGGCCATCGTCTGCGCCCGGAGGCGCTCGCGGTGAAGATCGCCGGTCTCCATGTCGGCGAGGTCGTGCAGATGTCGATCAAGGAGGCCTATGCCTGGATCGACACGGTTCCCGGAAAGCTGACCAAGCAACGGAACGAGATCGCCCGGCTGATCCTCAAGGAGATCCGTGAACGCCTTGGATTCCTGAACAATGTCGGCCTCGAATACCTGACGCTCAGCCGCAATGCCGGGACCTTGTCAGGCGGCGAAAGCCAGCGGATTCGCCTGGCAAGCCAGATCGGGTCCGGTCTGACGGGCGTGCTCTACGTCCTCGACGAACCGTCGATCGGGCTTCACCAGCGCGACAATGACCGGCTTCTGGGAACGCTGAAGAACCTGCGCGATCAGGGCAACACGGTTCTCGTCGTCGAGCATGACGAAGAAGCGATCCGCGAGGCCGACTATGTCTTCGACATCGGCCCCGGTGCCGGCGTCCACGGTGGGCAGGTCGTCGCGCGCGGCACGCCGGCGGAGATTGCGGGCGACCCTGCGTCGCTCACCGGGCAGTATTTGTCGGGCGCGCGGGAAATCGCGGTGCCGAAGCATCGCCGTGCCGGCAACGGCAAGAAGCTGACCGTGGTGAAGGCGACCGGCAACAACCTCAAGGACATGACCGCGGAGTTTCCGCTTGGCCGTTTCGTCTGCGTCACCGGCGTCTCGGGCGGGGGCAAGTCGACGCTGACGGTCGAGACCCTCTACAAGAACGCGGCCCTCCGCCTCAACGGCGCGCGGGAGACCCCGTCGCCCTGCGAGACGATCAAGGGGTTCGAGCATCTCGACAAGGTCATCGACATCGACCAGCGCCCGATTGGCCGCACGCCCCGGAGCAACCCGGCCACCTATACCGGGGCCTTCACCCCGATCCGCGACTGGTTCGCGGGACTTCCCGAGGCGAAGGCGCGCGGATATCAGCCGGGGCGCTTTTCGTTCAACGTGAAGGGTGGGCGCTGCGAGGCCTGTCAGGGCGACGGTGTCATCAAGATCGAGATGCACTTCCTTCCCGACGTCTATGTCACCTGCGAGACGTGCAAGGGCCACCGCTACAACCGCGAAACGCTGGAGATCAAGTTCAAGGGCAAGTCCATCGCCGACGTGCTGGAGATGACGGTCGAGGATGCGCAGGCGTTTTTCGCGGCCGTCCCTGCGATCCGCGAGAAGATGGACGCGCTGGTCCGTGTCGGGCTTGGCTATATCAAGGTCGGCCAGCAGGCCACCACGCTCTCGGGCGGCGAGGCGCAGCGCGTAAAGCTGTCGAAGGAACTCTCCAGAAGGTCCACGGGTCGGACTTTGTATATTCTGGATGAGCCGACAACGGGTTTGCACTTCGAAGATGTTCGAAAATTGCTGGAGGTGCTTCACGAACTGGTGGAGCAGGGCAACACCGTGGTTGTGATCGAGCACAACCTCGACGTGATCAAGACCGCCGACTGGATTATCGACATCGGGCCGGAGGGCGGCGATGGCGGTGGAGAGATCGTCGCGACCGGAACGCCGGAGGATGTGGCGAAGGTCGAGCGTAGTCACACGGGCCGCTATCTCGCGCCGATGCTGAAACCCCGCCGGGTGGCGGCGGAGTGAGCGCGCGCGTCAGGGTATCCGGCCGCCGGAGATGACCTCGAGTTCGACGAAGTCGCGCGAATCGACGCGGAGAATGTCGCGGCCGGCCTCGTAGTACCGCCAGCTACCGTCCACGGGCGGCAGGCCGCGGCGGTCGACGTCGATGATCATGTTGCTGCGATAGACCGGGAACGCATCGCCGACCGCATAGGCCCGCGTTTGTTCGCCCGGGTCCACGGCAAGGCACTTTGCACCCGTTCCTTCAATGGTGCAGGTCGCCAGGGCCGGGGTGGCGGCGACAACCACCGCCGCGCAGAGCAGGGATCGTGTCGTGGTGACAGCAAGCATCGGAACCTCCTCCTCCTCCTTCCTCCCAGAACGCGGGGGAAGGGCGGGAAGTTCCCGTTGGTTCTCAACTCTTCTTCATCGGGCACGTGCTGAGCCCGAGAATGGTGTAGGCCGGGCAGGACCCCATCAGTCCAGTCACCAGCGGGAGGATGCCGATCAGGTAGGCCCAGCGATAGGCCGCGTCGGCATTGAGGAAGAACCCGGCCAGAAGGGCGAGGCCGAGAACGATGCGCAGTACGCGGTCGATGCCGCCGACATTGGTCTTGAACATAGGGTACTCCGTTTCCCGCCGCCCCCGAGTTGTTCGGGGGCCTATGGCGCCAAGATGCCGCGATGTGCCCGCCCTGTCTGTGACCATGTCACAGAGGTGCGGCGTTTCGGACCTCGGTCGGGCTGTTCGCCGGGCCTCAGTCCTGGACGGCGGCCAGCCGGGAAAGGCCGTTGCGGTCCCGAATCCTGACCGCGCCGCGCTCCGTCGCCACAAGCCCCGACCGCGCCAGCGCGTCGAGCCTGCGCGAGACGACCTCGCGGGCCGAGCCGATGGCGGTTGCAAGTTCCTGATGGGTCGCGCGCACCACCTCGCCCTCGGCCCGGTCGAGAAGGGCGGCGGCGAGCCGGCTCTCGACCCTCTGGAAGGCGACGCGCTCAAGAAGGTGCAGCATCCCCTGCATCCTGACCGCGAACGCTGAAAAGACGAAGGCGCGGAATGCCGGCGAGCCTTCCATCAGCGACAGGAATTCGTCCTTCGGGATCAGCACGGCGCGCACATCGGTCGCCGTCACCGCCTCGCCGGAATAGTCCTCGCCGCCGAGCAGTCCGAGCGTCGTCTGCACGCAGGAGCCGCCCGGCTCGACCGCGTAAAGAAGGATGTCGCGCCCCGACGGGCCGGTGAGGAAAACATCGATCCGGCCGGTGAGGACGATGACGAAGCCCTTCGCCGCCTCGCCAGGATGAAAGAGCGCCGTGCCGCGCGGAAGCGAAATCGGCGACAGCCGCTCCAGCCGCGACCTCGCACCGGAATCGAGCCGTTCGAACCCGGTCGCCTCCTCGACCCAGCCCGTCATCGCGATCTTTCGTGGGGTCGGGTCAGGGGCTCTGTCCTTCAGTCGAGAAGCGCGGAGACGGCCCTTATGACGTCGAGCACTTTGTAGGTTTCCTCGCTGACGCGCAGAATCTGCCCGTCCACCACGTAGTAGCGTTCGCCGGGGCGCAGCGGGGCAAGCCCGTAGCGGTCGGGATAGCGGATCAGGTGGTAGTCGTAGTCGTGGATGCTGTCGCCGTGCCGGATCCGGTCGTGATGTTCGTAACGGTATTTCTTTGCCTGGCCGGGCGGCACGCAAGGCACGGCCTTTTTGGCCAGACCCGGAGGACAGCCGCGCTGGTCAGCCGCGGCGGGCAGGCCGGACAGCATGACGGTCGCGGCGAGAACCGGAAGGGCGAGGCGGCCAAGGCGGATAGGCATGCGAATCTCCATTGCTTCTGCAGTGGGGTAACATGCCCACGGCCGAAGGGTTCCCCACAGGGACGTGATCGGCGGAATTCAGCCGCGATGGCGCTTTTCGAAACGCGGCAGCATGGCCGAGAAATCCATGCCCTTTCCACCTTCGGTCTCGACGAAGGTTTCGTAGAGGAGCGCCGCGAGTTTGCCCATCGGCGTGTCCGCATCCGCCGCCTCCGCCGCCTGCTGCGAGAGCCGCAGGTCCTTCAGCATCAGTTCCGCGGCGAAGCCCGGCTTGTAGTCGTTGTCGGCCGGCGATTTCGGCCCGACGCCGGGGGCAGGGCAGTAGGCGTTCATCGTCCACGAATAGCCTGAGGAGGTCGAGACCACGTCGAACATCTTCTGCCGGTCGAGGCCGAGCTTGTCGGCCAGCGCAAAGGCCTCGCAGGTGGCGATCATAGTGACGCCGAGGATCATGTTGTTGCAGATCTTCGCCGCCTGACCGGCACCGGATCCGCCGCAATGCACGGCTTTCTGGCCCATGACCTCGAAAAGCGGTTTGACGATGGCGAAGGCCGCGTCCGTGCCGCCGGCCATGAAGGTGAGCGTTCCCGCAGCCGCCCCGCCGACGCCACCCGAGACCGGCGCATCGACGGCGAGGATGCCCGCCTTCGTGGCCTGATCCGCCACCGCGCGGGCACTTTCGACATCCACCGTGGAGCAGTCGCAGAGCACCGCACCCGGCTTCATCGCCGGGATCACGTCGTCGGCGACCGCGCGCAGGATCGCGCCGTTCGGCAGCATGGTGATGACGACGTCGGCGTCCTTCGCAGCACCGGCGGCGCTGATCGCACCGTGGACGCCGTCGGGCATCGGCGCGTGCAGGTCGTGGCCCCAGACCTCGTGCCCAGCGGCGACGAGGTTCTTCGCCATCGGGGCGCCCATGTTGCCCAAACCGATGAAACCGATCTTCATTTGCCTTCCTCCTCGAATGTCAGTGCGTCCGGCCCGAGCGGCATCAGCATCTTCGATACGTCCACGGCCGGCACCGCCTCCGGTCCGGCGTGGCGCCATTTCGGGTTGCGGTCCTTGTCGATGATCGCGGCGCGGATGCCCTCGATGAAATCGGCATGTTCCATCGCACGATAGGTGAAACGGTACTCCATCTCCAGCGCGCGGCGCATCGTCGGAGCGGGCCGCAATCGGTGCAGCATCTCGACGGTGCAGGCGGCCGAAAGCGGCGCGGCGCGGCCGAGCGCCTTCAGCGCCTCCGTCGCAAAGGGGCTTTCGGCATGTTTCAGGGCGCGCACGATATCGCCGAGCGTCTCGCCGGCGAAATGCGCGTCGATCTCCGCTCGGAGCGTGGCAAGCCGGCCGTCGGGTGGTTCGGTTGCCGCCGCAAGCACCACGGCGGCGTCGCCGGTCTCGACAAGCCGCACCTTCAGCGCGTCCCATTCCGCCTCGGCGATGAAATGGTCGGCAAATCCGACAAGGATGGCGTCCGCAGGCCCCATGCGCGCGCCGGTCGTACCGAGATATTCGCCCAGCCGCCCCGGTGCCAACGCCAAGAGGAACGATCCCCCGACGTCCGGCACGAGGCCAATTCCGCATTCCGGCATCGCGATCTGCGACGACTCGCCGACGATCCTGTGGCTACCATGACATCCGACGCCGACGCCGCCGCCCATGGTGAAGCCCTGAAGGAAGCTGACGACCGGTTTGGGGTAGTCAGCGATCCGTGCGTTCATGCGGTATTCGTCGAACCAGAACGTCCGGCCGTAGGAATAGTCGCCGCGCGTGCCGGTCGCATACATCTCGGCGATGTCGCCACCGGCTGAAAACGCGCGGTCGCCGGCCGCGTCGATCAAGATCAGCGCGACCTCGTCATCCTCGCGCCAAACCTTCAGGGCGGCGTCGATGGCGACGCACATCTCGTAAGTGATCGCGTTCAGCGCCTTCGACCGGTTGAGGGTGATCCGCCCGGCGCGGCCTTCCTTTCTGATCGCGATGTCGTCCATCAGCCGCGCTCGGCAAGAAGGGTGCGGGCGATGATCAACCGCATGATTTCGTTCGTGCCTTCAAGGATCTGGTGCACCCTGAGATCGCGAACGATCTTCTCGATCCCGTAGTCGGCGAGATAACCATAGCCGCCATGCAACTGCAGGCACTGGTTGGCGACGTCGAAGGCATTGTCCGTCACCAGCATCTTCGCCATCGCGCAGAACTTCGACGCATCCGGCGCCTTGTTGTCGAGCTTCCATGCCGCCTGGCGCAGGAACGTGCGCGCCGATTGGAGCTTCACCTCAAGCTCGGCCAACCGGAATTGCAGGGCCTGGAACTGGTCGATGGTCTTCCCGAACGCCTTGCGTTCACCCATATAGGCGAGAGTCGCGTCGAGGGCCGCCTGCGCCCCGCCGAGGGCCGATGCGGCGATGTTCAGCCGTCCGCCGTCCAGCCCAGCCATCGCGTAGACGAAGCCCTTGCCCTCTTCGCCGATCATATTTTCCGAGGGGACCATGCAATCGTCGAACTGCACTTGGGCGGTCGGCTGCGCGCGCCAGCCCATCTTGTCCTCGAGCCCGCCGAAGGACAGGCCCTTGGTGCCGTCCTCGACGATCACGGTCGAAATCCCCTTGGGTCCGTCCTCGCCGGTCCGCACCATCGTTACATAGATGTCCGAATAGCCGCCGCCCGAGATGAAGGCCTTGGCGCCATTGATCTTCCAGCCCTCGTTCGTCCGCTCGGCGCGGGTGCGCAAGGCGGCGGCGTCCGACCCCGATCCCGGCTCGGTCAGACAGTAGGAGAAGATCTTCGTCATCGAGGTCAGCGCGGGAAGCCAGCGCGCCTTCGTCTCGGCGCTGCCGAACTTGTCGATCATGCCGCCGCACATGTTGTGGATCGACAGGAACGACCCGACGGCGGGACAGGCCATCGCGAGCGCCTCGAACACCAGGGTCGCGTCGAGGCGCGTCAGGCCGGAACCGCCGTAGTCCTCGCTGACATAGATGCCGCCGAGGCCGAGTTCCGCGACTTTCGGCCAGAGATCCTTCGGGATCGTGCCGACCGCTTCCCAGTCCCGGGCATGGGGCGCGATGTGGTCCGCGCCGAACGCCTTGGCCATATCGAAGATGGCCTGTTGTTCCTCACTCAGCGCAAAGTCCATGTCCCCTCCCGCGCGTGGTGCCGTGGCGAATTGAACGCGTGTTAAATTCCAACTGTTGCAAGAGTTTTGCAAGGCCTAAACGGGGCGAAGCCGTTTCTGCCGGTCGTTGATTCGGTCCGATTCAGGACGGCCGATGACTGCTTCATGTGGCTACAAGGTGGAAACTGTTCCAGTCCTTCAACGGTAAAGAAACCGAAAATGGAAACAAGCGCTTGCGGGAATACACGCAGGGCGGGAGTCGCCTAAATCTTCTTGCAAACGGGACAATTGTGGGAGATTCTGATTTTGTGTGGGTAGTACATTGGGTAGTACTCAGGGGCTTGGGTAAAAAAATGACGTTCTCCTTCAGGGCTGCGGCGCTGTCTGTAGTTATGGCTGTGTCCGCTTTTGCCGCTGACGCGGCGACCTACAATTTTGGCGGTGTGACGAACACCTCCTCCACCAACACCACCACCGGTCAAAACCAGCTCAGCGTCGATGTGATCGACAGCGGGTCTGGCACGGTGTCGTTCACCTTCAACAATTCCGGGCCGCTGGCCTCGTCGATCACTGATGTTTACTGGGACGATCAGGCCGGGCTGCTCCGGAGCATGGGTTCCATCACCGGGTCGACAGGTGTTTCCTATTCTCCGCTGGCGAAGCCGGGCAATCTGCCGGGTGGTCAGACGATCGGCTTCTCGGTCAGCCCGACAGGCGCGTCCGCGGACAGCACGGCGCCCGTTCAGCCGAACGGCGTCAATCCCGGCGAGTGGCTGACAATCGTGTGGTCGCTGATCAGCGGCACCACTTACAGCGACGTGCTGGCGGCTCTCGACCTCGGCGGCGACCAGGCCGGATCCCTCAGGATCGGCATCCATGTCCAGGGTTTCGCCAATGGCGGCTCGGAAAGCTTCGTCAACACGCCAGCGCCGGTTCCCGTGCCTGCGGCGGGCGTCTTGATGATTGGTGCGCTCGGTGCGATGGGCGTGCTCCGCCGTCGCCGCAAGGCCTGACCGGGCCTTCCGGACCCTGCGAGAAACAAGAAGGGAGGGCGACGCCCTCCCTTTTACTTTGGCCATACCCTGAATTGCGGGTCCAGATTTCCGTCAGAGGTCGGCGTGAAATTCCTCGATGAGATGCAGGGCCACGGCGCGCATTGCCGCCGTTTCGTCCGCTTCGGCTTCCAGCGCCTCGATCCGCACGGCGCGCTGACGGTCAGAACTGGTGCCGGTCGCGGTAATCTGGCGCAGCGCCTCGATCTCGGCCGAACAGCCAAGCGCGTCGGCGTCCTCGGTCACGAGGTCGATCATCTCGTCGAGGAGCGTCGCGAAATCAGTGACCTCCAGCCGGCCGAAATCGATCAGACCGCCATTGATGCCGTAGCGCTGCGCCCGCCAGCGGTTTTCGCCGATGAGGAAATTGTCGTAAAGCCGCCAGCGCCGGTTCGCACGCGTCAGGCGCCAGAGCATCCGTGTCAGACATTGCGTCATCGCCGCCAGCGACAGGGCGGTCTCCAGCCGGGGCGAGACGTCGCAGATCCGGCTCTCGATCGTCGGGAAGCGGGCCGATGGCCGCAGATCCCACCAGATCTTCGTCGAATCCTCGATCAGCCCCATCTTCACCAGCGCCGCGACCGCCCGCTCGAATTCCGCCCAGCTCGAGAATTTCGGCGGCAGGCCGGTGCGGGGCAGGTTGTCGAAGACCGTGAGCCGGTAGCTCGCGAGCCCGGTATCGTCGCCCTGCCAGAAGGGGGACGAGGACGACATCGCCAGAAGATGCGGCAGGAAGTAGCTGAGCTGGTTGACGAGGTCGATCCGCATGTCCTCGGACGGGATGCCGACATGGACATGCATGCCGCAGATCAGCAACCGACGGGCAACGCCGCCGAGATCGCGCCTGAGGTCGTTGTAGCGCTCCTTGTCGGTGTGGTGCTGGTCCTTCCAGTCGGAAAACGGGTGGCAGGACGCCGCGATGGGCGCCAGCCCGTACTCGGCGGCATGGCGCGAGACGCAGGACCGCAGGCGTCGCAGATCGTCGCGCGCCGCGCCGATATCCTTGCAGACGCGGGTTCCGATCTCGATCTGGCATTGCAGGAATTCCGGGCTGACCTGGCCTTCCATCTCGGTCCGGCAGGCCTGCATCAACGCCTCCGGTGCGACGGCGAGCGCGAGGCTGTCGCGGTCGACGAGAAGGTATTCCTCCTCGACACCCAAGGTGAATTCCGGCTCGATCATTGCGCCGCCTCCCCACGGTTTCCGGCAGTTGAGCAGAGGCCGCGGCGCGGGGCAAGCGCGGGGGCTTGCGCGGCCCCTTGCCGTGGGTGATGCGCCGGGCGTTTCGGCAGGCATGACCGCTATGTCGTCCTTGCGCCCGAAGATCTGGGCAGGGCGCCCGCCCTGCCGAAACTCCGCGCTTCAGCCTGACGGTCGCAAGGAAAAAGGGCGGCCCGAGGGCCGCCCTTCGTTCACTGTCCGTGCGATCAGTCCATCGCCTTGAAGTTGAACTCGCCGCCTTCCTTGATGCCCGACGGCCAGCGCGCGGTCACGGTCTTGGTGCGTGTATAGAACTTGAACGAATCGGGGCCATGCTGGTTCAGGTCGCCGAACATCGACTTCTTCCAGCCGCCGAACGTGTGATAGGCCAGCGGCACCGGGATCGGCACGTTGACGCCGACCATGCCGATATTGATCCGGTGGGCGAAGTCGCGCGCCGTGTCCCCGTCACGGGTGAAGATCGCGGTGCCATTGCCGTATTCGTGATCCATGGCAAGGCCGATGGCTTCCTCATAGGTCTTGGCGCGCACCACCGACAGGACCGGGCCGAAGATCTCGGTCTTATAGATGTCCATGTCGCGCGTCACCCGGTCGAACAGGTGCGGGCCGACGAAGAAGCCGTTCTCGTAGCCCTGAAGCGAGAAGTCTCGGTTGTCCACCACGAGTTCCGCGCCCTCTTCGACGCCCCTGTTGATGAGGCCGAGGATGCGTTCCTTCGCCTCGCGGGTGACGACCGGGCCGAAGTCCACGTTGTCGCCGTCGGTATAGGGGGCGACGCGCAGTTTCTCGATCCGCGGAACCAGCTTCTCGATCAGCTGGTCGGCGGTCTTCTCGCCGACCGGCACCGCGACCGAAATCGCCATGCAGCGTTCGCCCGCCGCACCGTAGCCCGCGCCGACGAGCGCGTCCGCGGCCTGGTCCATGTCGGCATCCGGCATGACGATCATGTGGTTCTTGGCGCCGCCGAAGCACTGGGCGCGCTTGCCGTTCGCCGTGGCGCGGGAATAGATGTAGTGCGCGATGGGGGTGGAGCCGACGAAGGACACGCCCTGGATCGTCTCGCTGTCAAGCAGCGTGTCGACCGCCTCCTTGTCGCCGTTCACCACCTGGAACACGCCCTTTGGCAGCCCGGCCTCGACGAACAGTTCGGCCAGCATCAGCGGCACCGAGGGATCGCGCTCGGACGGTTTCAGGACGACCGAGTTGCCGCAGGCGAGCGCCGGGGCGACGTGCCAGAGGGGCATCATCGCCGGGAAGTTGAACGGCATGATCGCGGCCACGACGCCCAGCGGTTGGCGCATCGAGTAGATGTCAATGCCGGGGCCGGCGCCGTCGGTGTACTCGCCTTTCAGCATTTGCGGCGCGGCGATGCAGTATTCGATCACTTCGAGGCCACGCTGAAGGTCGCCCTTGGCGTCCGGCAGGGTCTTGCCGTGCTCGCGCGACAGCGCCTCCGCCAGCTTGTCCATGTCGCGGTTGATGAGGCCGACCATGGCCATCATGACGCGTGCCCGGCGTTGGGGATTCGTCGCGCCCCAGGCGGGCTGGGCGGCGGCGGCGTTGGCGATGGCCGCCTCGGTCTCGGACTTCGATGCCATCGGGCATTTCGCCTGCACTTCACCCGTGGCCGGGTTGAACACGTCCGCAAAGCGGCCCGACGTGCCCTTCGCATGTTCGCCGTTGATCCAGTGGCTCAATTCTTTCATGGAAACCTCCCGTAACTTCCCTGGCACAATAGTCTTGCATAATTGCGGTGAAAAGGGGCAGTTTCCCAAAAGGGTTTTGCAATTTCGCAAAGGTAGATGCATGGCCGATTGGGATGATCTGAGGGTTTTCCTTGCCGTCGCGCGGTCCGAAAGCCTGTCCGGGGCCGGGCGGGTGCTGAAGCTCGATCCTGCCACGGTGGGGCGGCGGATCGGCAAGCTGGAAGAGGCGATGGCGCTCAGGCTCTTCGCCCGGTCGCCGCAGGGATACACGCTGACGGCGGAGGGGCAGCGCCTTCTCGCCCATGCCATTCGCGCCGAGCAGGCGGTGACCGAGGCGATGGACGAGGCGGGCGGAGGCAGCGGCCTGACCGGTCAGATCAGGATCGGCGCGCCGGACGGCAGCGCCAACTACCTTCTGCCGCAGGTCGTGTCGCAGATCTGCGACGATCATCCCGGCCTCGACGTCCAGATCGTCGCCCAGCCCCGCGTCTTCAACCTGTCAAAGCGCGAGGCCGACATGGCGATCGCGGTCAGCCGCCCCGCGTCGGGGCGGCTCACGGTCCAGAAACTGACGGATTACAGGCTCCACCTTGCCGCCTCGCGCGACTATCTGGACAGGCACCCGCCGATCACGACACGCGCCGATCTGAAACACCACCGGACGATCGGGTATATCTCAGACCTGATCTTCGACAAGGAACTCGACTACCAGACAGAGGCCGGAATGGAGGCCGTGACACTTGCGTCGAACTCCATCTCGGTCCAGTTCAACTGGGTCCGGAATGGCGCCGGGATTGCCGTCGTCCACGATTTCGCCATGTCCGCCGCGCCGGGTCTCGTGAAGGTGTTGCCCGATCAGGTGTCGCTGACGCGGTCCTTCTATCTCATCCGCCATCCGGACGACCGCCGGGTTGATCGTCTGAACCGCTTCGCGGAGTTGCTGGTGCAGGGCGTGCGCCGCGAAGTGGCGCGGCTTGAAGCCTTGGCTTGACAGAAGGGGGGGAAGGAACGACCCTGCGTAAAAGGCCCGCGTCATCAGGAGGTTGCCATGCAGGTGCATCAAATTCTGCGCTCCAGACCGAAGTCCGACGTCATCACTGTGGCGCCGGGATCGAGCATCGCGGATGCCGCGAGACTCTTGGCGGAGCGGAGGATCGGTGCGGTCGTCGTCACGAAAGACGGCAAGACACCGCTCGGCATCCTTTCGGAGCGCGACATCGTGCGCGACCTCGGCCGCCGCGGTGCGGTCTGCATGGCCGAGACGGTCGATGCGCTGATGACGCGCAACCTGATTTCCTGCGCGCCGAGTGACTCGGCCGACTCCGTGCTGGAGAAGATGACGGCCGGACGGTTCCGTCACATGCCGGTGATGGACGGGGCGGAGATGGTCGGTATCATCTCCATCGGCGACGTCGTTGCCGCGCGTATCTCCGAACTCGCGATGGAGAAGAATGCGCTTGAAGGCATGATCATGGGCAACTGAGCCCTTCGCCGCGCCGCGGCAGGAAGGGCTTGCAATCGCGCGCGCAATATTGTTGCGTGGCCGCGCATGTCTCAGATCGAAAGGGCAGGACCCATGCGCATCGGCCTTTATCCAGGCACTTTCGATCCGATCACGCTCGGACATACCGATATCATTCAACGGGCAATGGCGCTTGTCGATCGGCTGGTGATCGGCGTGGCGATCAACCGGGACAAGGGACCGCTTTTTTCGCTGGAGGAGCGTGTGGCGATGGTCGAGGCGGAATGTGCCGGCATCGTGGCGAAGACCGGGGGGGAGATCGTCGTCCATCCGTTCGAGAACCTGTTGATCGACTGCGCGCGCGACGTCGGCGCGTCGGTGATCGTGCGCGGGCTGAGGGCAGTCGCGGATTTCGAATACGAGTTCCAGATGGTCGGCATGAACAGGGCGATGGACGCGTCGATCGAAACCGTCTTCCTGATGGCCGACGCGAGGCGGCAGGCGATCGCGTCCAAACTGGTGAAAGAGATCGCGCGCCTGGGCGGCGATGTGTCGAAGTTCGTCACCCCGTCGGTCAGGGAAGCGCTCGTGGAGCGGTTCGAGAACCTCCAGCGACGTTAGTTAGTTTCGCACGACAACTCGGGCCATGCACATCAGCTGATGGCGCGGTTGGTTCCAACCCTTGATCTCGATGTCGAACCCGGTTTGGGCGGTCGCTCCTGTCGGTTCACCCGCGAAAATCGCGATCTGGATTTTCAGATCAATTTTCCCATTGCGACGGCGGTATCTGCCATACGGTTGGAGAAGCCCCATTCGTTGTCGTACCAGGCGAGGATGCGGCACATGCGGCCGTCCATGACCTTGGTCTGGTCCATGTGGAAGATCGACGAATGCGGGTCGTGGTTGAAATCGGAGGAGACGTTGGGCCGGTCGGTATAGCCGAGGATGCCCTTGAGGCGCCCGTCGGCGGCGGTGCGGATCGCGGCGTTGATCTCCTCGACGCTGGTATCGCGCGCGGCCTCGAAGACGAGGTCGACGACCGAGACGTTGGGCGTCGGCACCCGGATCGCGACGCCGTCGAGCTTGCCGTTGAGTTCCGGCAGCACGAGGCCCACCGCCTTCGCCGCCCCGGTCGAGGTCGGGATCATCGACAAGGCCGCCGCGCGGGCGCGGTAGAGGTCCTTGTGCATCGTGTCGAGCGTCGGCTGGTCGCCGGTATAGGAATGGATCGTGGTCATGAAGCCCTTGGCGATGCCCACCGACTCGTTGAGGACGGACGCCACCGGCGAGAGGCAGTTGGTGGTGCAGGAGGCGTTCGAGACGATGAGGTCGCCCTTCGTCAGCGTCTTGTGGTTGACGCCGTAGACGATGGTCTTGTCGGCGCCCTTCGAGGGCGCCGAGACGAGGACACGGCTGGCGCCGTTCTCAAGGTGGATCGCCGCCTTGTCGCGGTCGGTGAAGATGCCGGTGCATTCCATCACGACGTCGATATGGGCCCAGGGCAGTTCGGCGGGGTTGCGGATCGCGGTCACCTCGATGGGCCCGCGGCCGACATCGATCGTGGTCTCGGTCGTCGTGACCTCGGCCGGGAAGCGGCCGTGGACGCTGTCGAAGCGCAGGAGATGGGCGTTGGTCTCCACCGGGCCGAGATCGTTGATCGCCACGACCTCGATATCCTTGCGCCCCGACTCGACGATCGCCCTCAGGACGTTCCGCCCGATCCGCCCGAACCCGTTGATCGCTACCTTCACCGTCATCGCAATCCTCCTCAGTCGAAGCGGTTCGTTTTTCGTTACCGCTAACATCAAATTCCGTCGCAGGCGTCAACCGCAGAGTAGCGGTGTCACCGCCAGAAGGCGAGGAATTCGATGAAGTCGACGAATTTGCGCCCGAGGAAGACGGGCGCGCCGAGGCTCAGCCAGACATGATCGGCAAGAAAGAACGCGGCGATCAGGACGACGAGCGTCAGGGCGATCCGGTTGGTCATGGGCGGGGGCGGGGCCCCGAAGCTCCTTATTGCAGGAGCCGCCCCATCGCGCCGGCCACATCGGCCATCCGGCAGGAGAAGCCCCATTCGTTGTCGTACCAGGCAAGCACACGCACCGTACGCTTGCCCACGACCTTGGTCTGGTCCGGCGCGAAGATCGAGGAATAGGGTGTGTGGTTGAAGTCGATCGAGACCTTGGGTTCCGGATCATAGGCGAGGACCATGCCCATGTATCCTGCCGCGGCTTCCCTTACCACTTCGTTGACATCGGCCACGGTCACGTCGCGCGCCGCCTGGAAGGTCAGGTCCACCGCCGAGACGTTCGGCGTCGGCACCCGCATCGCGGTGCCGTCGAGCTTGCCCGAAAGTTCCGGCAGCACGTCGCCCAGCGCCTTAGCGGCCCCGGTCGAGGTCGGGATCATCGCCATCGCGGCGGCGCGGGCGCGGTAGAGGTCCTTGTGCCGACGGTCCAGTGTCGGCTGGTCGCCGGTGTAGCTGTGGATCGTGGTCATGATCCCGGATTCGATGCCGATCTTGTCGTTCAGCACCTTGGCGAGCGGCGCAAGGCAGTTCGTCGTGCAGGAGCCGTTCGACACGACGAGGTGGTCGGCCTTCAATTCCCGATGATTGACGCCGTAGACCACGGTCTTGTCAGCGTTCTTCGCCGGTGCCGAGACGAGAACCCGCTTGGCCCCGCGACCCAGATGCACCGCAGCCTTGGCGCGATCATTGAACTTGCCCGTGCATTCGAGGACGACGTCGACACCGTCCCAGTCGAGTTCGTCGGGATTGTAGGTCGACATGACCTCGATCGGACCGCGACCGAGGTCGAGCGTGTTGCCCGCGACCTTGACCGGCCCGCCGAAACGGCCATGCACGCTGTCGTACTTGAGGAGGTGGGCATTCGTCTCGATCGGCCCGGTGGCGTTGATCTTGACGACCTGGACATCGTTGCGCGCGGCTTCCGCGATGTGTGCCAGCGTGCAGCGCCCGATCCGGCCGAAGCCGTTGATGCCGATGGTGACGGTCATGTTCTGGTCTCCTGTTCCGGGCGCGTGAAAGGTGCCGGTCCGCGCGTGTCCCGGTTCCCATACCAAAGAGTAAGAGGCGGGAAAACCCGCCATTTCAATATGTTAGCGAAAACGTCGTGATGTTAGCGAAAACACTTCGGACAATGGGGCGAAGACGACACAACTGTGGCGGCAAGAGCCATCGGCTTGCCTCTTCCGGGTGATGGGCTAGGGTGCCGTCACGCAATGGACGTGGACGGATCATGAGTGGACTTCTTGCCCTTCTCGACGACGTGGCGGCGATTGCCAAGGTTGCGGCGGCGAGCGTCGATGACGTGGCCGGCATGGCGGCAAAGGCCGGCACCAAGGCGGCAGGTGTCGTCATCGATGATGCCGCCGTAACGCCGAAATATGTCCACGGCTTCGAAGGGAAACGCGAGCTACCGATCATCTGGAAGATCACCAAGGGCTCCCTCTTCAACAAGCTGGTGGTCCTGCTGCCTGCGGCGATGCTGATGAACGCCTTCGCGCCGTGGCTGATTACGCCTTTGCTGATGCTCGGGGGGGCATATCTTTCATTCGAAGGGGCGGAGAAGATCTTTCACCGACTCTTTCCCCATGCCGATCACGAGGTCGAGGAGGATATGGATGTCGGCGATCCGGTTCATCTCGAAGAAGCGCGGGTAAGGGGCGCGATCAAGACCGATTTCATCCTTTCGGCCGAAATCATGACCATCACGCTCGCCGCGATCCCCGAAGGCGCGTTCTGGATGGAGGCGGTGACGCTGGCGCTGGTCGCCGTGGCGATCACGGCGGCGGTCTATGGATCAGTCGCGCTCATCGTGAAGATGGACGATATCGGGCTCTTCATGGCGGCGACGGCGCGGACCGGGTTCGGCCGCAGCCTCGGCACCGGGCTTGTGAAGGGGATGCCGAAGTTGATGGTGTTTCTCTCGACTGTCGGCACCGCCGCGATGCTCTGGGTCGGCGGCTCGATCATCATCCACGGGCTCGACGTGCTGGGCTGGCCGGTCCTCTACGACACGATCCATCGCTGGGCAGAGGCGGTCGCGCACGGCGTATCGGAAGGATTGGCGGG
The DNA here is from genome assembly GCF_039830135.1 of Defluviimonas sp. SAOS-178_SWC. Taxonomy (NCBI): domain Bacteria; kingdom Pseudomonadati; phylum Pseudomonadota; class Alphaproteobacteria; order Rhodobacterales; family Paracoccaceae; genus Albidovulum; species Defluviimonas sp. SAOS-178_SWC. Next base: position 1,765,388 of record NZ_CP156081.1, read on the forward strand.
CCTTGCGGCCTGGGCGACATCCGCGCTCAGCTACGGCATCTTCGGGCTCGCCTTCGGCATGATCCTGATCCCGCTTGTGACGCGGGTGATCGGGCCGGTCTGGTCCGTCCTCACAGGCGGCAGCAAGCCGGCGGCGCACTGACGACTGTCATTGGGCTCGGCGCCCAATCCCGATCGTCCCGGCCTGATTCACCAACGTCCTCGAAGTCGGCTTCCCTGCGCTCGCGCCGAAGGCGGTCGCCGGACTGGACAGCCATGTCCTGCCCGGCGCGATGAAGAACCTTCGCGGCGCCCTCAGCACGGAGGCCGGAAGCCCGCCCGGCGTGCCGTGCCCCCGGTCAGAGACGTGCCTTGACCGCGGCCACGACGGCCTCGGCGGTGATGCCGAATTCGGGATAGAGGCGTTCCGCCGGGGCCGAGGCGCCGAAGCTGCCCATGCCGACGAACGCCGCCTTCGCCTCGCGTCCGCGCTCCCCGAGAAGCCAGCGATCCCAGGGCTGGCGCACCGCCGCCTCGATGGCGACGCGCACGGGGCCGGCGGGAAGGATGCGCTTGCGATAGGCCTCGGCTTGGGAAGCGAAAAGCTCCATACAAGGAACGGAGACGACGCGGGTGCCGATGCCCTCGGCCTCCAGAAGGTCGCGCGCCTTCAGCGCGATCTCGACCTCGGAGCCGGTCGCCATCAGGATCGCCTGCCGCTTCGCGCCGGCCTCGCGCAGGATGTAGGCGCCCTGGGCGGTAAGGTTCTTCGCGGTATGCAGGGTCCGCACGGTCGGCAGGTTCTGCCGCGACAGTGCGAGGACGGACGGCGTCTTTTCCGATGTCAGCGCCAGTTCCCACGCTTCGGCCGTCTCGATCAGGTCGGCAGGGCGGAAAGTCCAGGTGTTGGGCGTGGCGCGGCAGATGGCGAGGTGTTCGACCGGCTGGTGGGTCGGGCCATCCTCACCCAGACCGATGGAGTCGTGCGTCATCACATAGACCGTGGGCACGCCCATCAGCGCGGACAACCGCATCGCGCCGCGGGCATAGTCGGTGAAGCACAGGAACGTGCCGCCATAGGGACGAACGCCGCCATGCAGCACCATGCCGTTCATCGCCGCCGCCATGCCATGCTCGCGGATACCGTAATGGACGTAGCGGCCATTGCGGTTTTCCGGGTTGAAGATGCCGAGATCGCCGGTCTTGGTGTTGTTCGATCCCGTCAGGTCGGCCGAGCCGCCGATGGTTTCCGGCATCACCGGGTTGATGACTTCCAGCACGTGCTCCGAAGCCTTCCGGGTCGCCACCTTGGGCTGGAGTTCGGAATTCTGCTTTTTCAGCGCGCGGATGGTCGAGGCGAGCTTTTTCGGCGCACCGCCGGACATCTGCCTTTCGAACTCGGCGCGTTTCTGCGCCGAAAGCGCGGCCAGCCGTGCGTCCCACTCGGCGCGGGCCGTTGCACCCCGCGCGCTGATCTTTTCCCAGGCGGATTTCACGTCTTTCGGGATGTCGAAGGGCCCGTGGTTCCAGCCGTAGATCTCTTTGGTGGCCTTGATCTCGTCTGGGCCGAGCGGCGAGCCGTGGGCGCCGGCGCTGTCCTGCTTCTTCGGGCTGCCGAAGCCGATATGGGTCTTGCAGTCGACAAGGACCGGCCGGTCGGAGGCCTTGGCCTCGGTCAGGGCGCGGTCGATATCGGCCGGGTCATGGCCGTCGCAGTGCAACACGGTCCAGCCGGCCGCCGCGAAGCGGGCGCGCTGGTCGGTCACGTCGGAAAGGCTGATCTTGCCGTCGATGGAGATGTTGTTGTTGTCCCAGAGCACGATGAGCTTCGAAAGCTTCTGCATTCCGGCAAGCCCGATCGCCTCGTGGCTGATCCCCTCCATCAGGCAGCCGTCGCCGGCAATGACCCAGGTGTAGTGATCGACGACCTTCTTGCCGAACCGGGCGCGCATGCTCTCTTCGGCCATCGCGAAGCCGACGGCGTTGGAAATGCCCTGGCCGAGCGGGCCGGTCGTGGTCTCGACACCCGCAACGTGACCGTATTCCGGGTGACCGGCGGTGATCGCGCCCCACTGACGGAAGTTCTTCACCTGATCGAGCGTCATGTCCTTGTACCCGGTCAGGTAAAGGAGCGCGTAGACCAGCATCGAGCCGTGACCGGCCGAGAGGATGAAGCGGTCGCGGTCGGCCCATTTCGGGGCGGCGGCGTCGAACTTCAGGTGCTTTTCAAAGAGGACCGTGGCCACATCGGCCATGCCCATGGGCATCCCCGGATGGCCGGAATTCGCCGCCTGGACGGCGTCCATTGCGAGCGCGCGGATGGCGCAGGCCTTCATCCAGTGATCGGCATGCTTTTCGCGAAGGGTGGCGATGTCCACGGGGGCAATCCTTCTGTTTGGGGAAGCGAAGTCGCGGGCTTGATAGCAGGCTCGCGGGCGAGATCAAGCGCGCCCTCTAAGACCCTGATGCGAAAGGGGGAGAAATCGGCGCCGGCTTTGGTCTAAACTTGGCATCGGTGGGGGCCGGTCCGATTCGCCGACAAGGCATGCGCGTCCAAAGCCCCGGTAAGTCGAGAAACGTGACCGAGTGAAACGTCAGGGGGCCTGAGGAAATGAGCGACATAACCGAGCTGGAACGCCGGATTTCGGCGGCCTTGGGGCGGATTGGCGCGGGGTTGGACCTGCTTGACCAGGGCGCTGGAGCGGCGCCGGTCGCAAGCACCGACGATAACGAGCTGGCCAGCATGCGCGAGGCGCTCGACGCCGAACGGACGGCGAATGCGCAACTGACCGAGCGCGTGCGCGCGATCAGGGAAAAGCAGGAAACAATGGTCGAGGCGCTGGAAAAGAAGGTCGGCCGCCTGACCGAGCAACTCAACGCGACGGGGCTGGAACTTCAGCGGCAGAAGGAGCTGAACACCGAACTGACCGAGGCGAATCGCGCGCTGAGCGAAGCCGCACAGGAAGGGGTGGCGGAGCCGCACCTGATCAACCGCACCATGATGACCGAGCTTGAAGCGCTCCGTGCGGCCCGCGCGGCGCAGGTGGCGGAGATGGAGGAGATCCTGTCCGAACTCAAACCCCTGATCGGTGAGGTGGCCTGATGCCGGACGTCACGATTTCCATCGGCGGGCGCGATTTCGACGTGGCCTGTCAGGACGGCGAGGAGCATTTCCTGCGCGCCGCCGCCAAGATGCTCGACAACGAGGCGACGGTACTCGTTGGCCAGATCGGCCGGATGCCGGAGGCGCGGATGCTGTTGATGGCGGGGCTGATGCTGGCCGACAAGGCGGCGGGGCTCGAGGACCAGCTGCGGGCGGCCGAGGAACGCGCGGTCGTGGCCGAGCGGGTGGCCGCGAATGCGCGCGCCAATCCCGAGCGCATCGAGGTGCCGGTGATCCCCGATATCGTCACCGAGACCTTCGCCGAGATCGCGGCCCGGGCCGAGGCGCTTGCCGCCCGCGTCGACGAGCGGCTTCAGTAGGATCGCGCCTTCGGGCGTGTCCATTCCGTTCCTTCAAACGCAATGGCCGCCCCGAGAGGGCGGCCATTTCAATTTGGAACGCGAAGGTTCTGAAAATCAGGCGTTCGCGGCGCGGATCTGGTCGGCGGCGTCCTTGTTGTAGGCCACCTCCTTCGCGTCGAAGAGTTGGTCGAGCTCGCCCGACAGCGTCATCTCGGTGACGATGTCGCATCCGCCGACGAACTCGCCCTTCACGTAAAGCTGCGGAATGGTCGGCCAGTCGGAGAAGTCCTTGATCCCCTGGCGAATCTCGGCATCTTCGAGCACGTTCACGTCGGCATAGTCGATGCCCATGAAGTTCAGGACCCCGGCGACCCGGGAGGAGAAGCCGCATTGCGGCATGGCCTTGGTGCCCTTCATGAAGAGCACGACGTCGTTCTTTTCGACGGTGTCGCGGATCCGGTCGAGCGCGGTCGTTGTGGTCATATCAGTCACTCCGGTGCCTTGGTAGTCAGCGCGAGCGCATGGAGTTCCCCATGCGCGCCGTCCATCTTGCCTTTGAGCGCGGCATAAACCGCGCGCTGCTGCTGGACGCGATTCATGCCGCGGAAGCTTTCGTCGATCACCTCTGCGGCGTAGTGGTTCCCGTCACCGGCGAGGTCGGTAATGGTGATCTTCGCCTCCGGGAACGTCGCGCGGATGAGGGTTTCGATGTCTTGCGCTTCCATCGCCATGAGGCGTCCTTCCGTTTTGGTCTTGCCTCATATGTAAGCCGGGCGTCGATGCGCCGCAAGGTACCGCGCGTGGCCGGGGCGGCGCCTGCGGCGGGGGTGTTTCGGCACTGAGGAAGCCCCGATGCGTTCAGGTGACCGCGGCGGCGAAGGCTTCACGGTAGAGGGTGGAGAGCGCGGCGAGGGGGGCGGAGGCCGCGCCGAGCGTCACCGTCGTGCCGCCGAAGTGGCCGACCAGCGCCAAAGGCACCGACGCCGAATTGGCCGCCGCCGTCAGCGTGGCGATGTCGGATTGCCGCACCGCGACGAGATAGCGGGCCTGGTCTTCTCCGAAAAGGAAGGCGGTCGTGTCGGGGTCGATCTTCACCCCGATGCCCGCCGACTCGGCCATTTCGAAGGCGGCGAGCGCGAGGCCGCCATCGGAGAGGTCGGTCGCGGCACGGACCGACTTGCGGTTGGCGCGAAGGAACTCGCCGTTCCGCCGCTCGGCGGCAAGGTCGACATGCGGCGCATCGCCATCTTCCCGTCCGAAGGCCTCGGCGAGAAGGGCCGACTGGCCGAGATGGCCTTTCGTCTCGCCGATGACGATCGCGACGTCGCCGTCTGACGGCAGGCCGGCGATGAGGTCGTCGAGCGAGTTCAGAAGCCCGACCGCGCCGATCGTCGGCGTCGGCAGGATGCCCTTGCCGTCGGTCTCGTTGTAAAGCGAGACGTTGCCAGAGACGATCGGCAGGTCGAGAGCGGAGCAGGCCTCGCCGATGCCTTTGATCGCGCCGACGAACTGCCCCATGATCTCTGGCTTCTCGGGATTGCCGAAATTGAGGTTGTCGGTCGCGGCGAGGGGCAGGGCGCCCACGGCGGTCAGGTTGCGATAGGCTTCGGCGACCGCCTGCTTGCCGCCCTCGACCGGGTTCGCCTTCACATAGCGCGGCGTGACGTCCGAGGTGAAGGCAAGGGCCTTGCCGGTGTCGTGGACCCGCACCACGCCCGCGCCCATGCCGGGCGTGCGGATCGTGTCGGCCATCACTTGCGTGTCATATTGCTCCCACACCCAGGACTTGTGGGCGTAGTTCGGCGAGCCGATAAGCGCCTTCAGCCCCTCGATCGGATCGATCTCCGGCAGGTCCCCGAGCGGCGCCGCGGCGGGCGTGGGCAACCAGGGCCGGTCGTATTCGGGGGCCGAGGACGACAGCTTCGACAACGGCAGGTCGGCCTTCACCTCGTTGCCGTGCAAGATCAGGAAGCGGTCCTCGGCAATCGTCTCGCCGACGATGGCGAAATCGAGGTCCCATTTCTCGAAGATCGCACGCGCGACGGCTTCCTTCTCGGGCTTCAAGACCATGAGCATCCGCTCCTGGCTTTCCGACAGCATCATCTCGTACGCGGTCATATGCGCCTCGCGCTGCGGCACGTCGTCGAGTTGCAGCTTGATGCCAAGACCGCCCTTGTCGCCCATCTCGACGGCGGAGCAGGTGAGGCCCGCCGCCCCCATGTCCTGGATCGAGATGACGGAATCCGACGCCATGAGTTCGAGGCAGGCTTCCAAGAGGCGCTTTTCGGTGAAGGGGTCGCCGACTTGCACGGTCGGCCGCTTCTCCTCGATCGTGTCATCGAATTCGGCCGAGGCCATGGTCGCGCCGCCGACGCCGTCGCGCCCGGTCTTCGCGCCGAGATAGACGACGGGCATGCCGACGCCGGAGGCGGCCGAATAGAAGATCTTGTCGGCATCGGCGAGACCGGCCGCGAAGGCGTTCACGAGGCAGTTGCCGTTGTAGCTTTTGTGGAACCGCACCTCGCCGCCGACATTCGGCACGCCAAAGCAGTTGCCGTAGGAGCCGACGCCCTCCACCACACCCTTCACCAGATGCGCGGTCTTGGGATGATCGGGCACGCCGAAGCTGAGCGAATCCATCGCCGCGATGGGTCGCGCGCCCATCGTGAAGACGTCGCGCAGGATGCCGCCGACGCCGGTCGCGGCGCCCTGATGCGGTTCGATATAGGACGGGTGGTTGTGGCTCTCCATCTTGAAGATGACGGCCTGGTTGTCGCCGATATCGACGACGCCCGCATTCTCGCCCGGTCCGCAGATCACCTGGGGGCCCGTTGTCGGCAGCGTGCGGAGCCACTTCTTCGACGACTTGTAGGAACAATGTTCGTTCCACATCGCCGAGAAGATGCCAAGTTCGGTGAAGCTCGGTGCGCGCCCGATGATCTCAAGGATCCGCTGGTATTCGTCGGGCTTCAGCCCGTGCGCGGCGATCAGATCCTCGGTGATCTCAGGTTCCAGCATTCCATCCCCCGGAGCTTCGCGGTTGCGGCGTCTTTTAGGGGCAAGGGGAGGCGGAGGAAAGGCCCAAAACCGGAGCCGAAAAAAATCTGTCGAGGGATGTGGAAGCCGGGTTGCGGGGGGGCGTCCTTGCGGCGCACTACTGGTCCACGAACCGGCACCCGTCGTTCGGCTCAACAGGGCCGCCGCGCAGGCGGAGGCCGGAGCGTCCGAAACAGCGCCGATCGAACGGGATGCGCTGGCGGGCGAACTGGCGCGGGGCTGACCCGGCCCGGATCGTCCGTGATCCGGCATCTCGGATTTCGGAACCGAGGCCGAACGACAGCTTCTTCGCAGTCGCGTGGATGGATTTTCGGATGTCGGTTGCCGAGGGACGGGCACTTGCCGGAAGGCGGTCTTGCCGCTTCGGGGGGGGGGGTCAGTCCGGCGCGTCCTTACGCGGAGGGCCGAAGTCTCGCGATGTGGGGCAGGCAATTCGCAACCTGCGAAAAAAAAGGCCGAGACAAGCTCGGCCCAAGTCCAACAGGGAGGTAGAAGGCGGTAAGAGTTGCCTCAACTATCGCCTTCAAGTTCGATTTATGTGCGGTTTGCGAACGGTTCAAGAAAAATCATGCCGCAGGCGCAACATGGCCGCTATGCGTTGCAGGCATGCCTCACCGCAACCTCAGGTTGCGGTGTCATCCACGCGCCGTTTTCGATATGCGATGATCTCTTCCATCACGAAATCCCGGAACGCCGCAATGCGCTTCGAGTGGCGCAGTTCCTCGGGGTAGGCGAGGAACACCGGAACCTCGCTCGATTCCACTTCCGGCAAGACACGGACGAGGTTCGGGAAGTCTTCCGTCAGGTAATCCGGCAGAACACCGATGCCGAGATTGAAGAGCACCGCCTGCAAGACGCCGTAATAGTTGTTCACGGTCAGCGTGGAGCGAATGTCCTGCGCCAGCAGGCTCTGCACGAGCGTCGCGCCCGCGGCGACCTGCGCCGTCGAGGGGTTCTGGCTGATCAGCCGGTGTTCCGGGATGTCCTCCAGCCCGCTCGGCGATCCCCAGGTTGCGAGGTAGTCGGCCGTCGCATAAAGCCGCATCCGGACGCTCATCAGCCGGCGGCGGATCAGGTCCGCCTGACTGGGCTCCTTCATCCGGATCGCGACGTCCGCCTCGCGCATCGGGAGGTCGAGCACGCGCTCCTCCAGCATCAGGTCGATCTTCAGGTCAGGGTATTTCTCGTACAGCTTGCCGAGGCGCGGGGCGAGCCAGAGCGTCCCGAACCCGGTCGTTGTCGTGACCCTGAGTTCGCCGAAGACCTCGTCCTCGCTGTCGCGGATCCGTGCCGAGGCCGTCTCGAGCCGCCGGTTCATCGACGAGGTGGCGTCGAAGAGAAGTTCCCCCTGTTCGGTGAGAATCAGTCCCCGCGCGTGGCGGTGGAACAGCGTGGTGTTGAGGCTCTCCTCAAGCGCGCGGATCTGCCGGCTCACGGCGGATTGCGACAGGTGCAACGCTTCGCCCGCATGGGTGAGAGAGCCCGCATCCGCGACCGCGTGAAATATTCTGAGCTTGTCCCAATCCATTCCGTTTCTTTCTGTCGTTTTTCGACCGATGCCTTATCGCTCAATTACATACGTCGGGGAAGTGAAACAAAAACCAGAGTGTGCGATTTGCCGGCTCCGTGCCCGGAAAAGAGGCTTTGTAGGTCAGCGATTTTGACCTATAATGTCCGTGCTCGGACACCGGGGAGGGCCAGATGGGCAAACCGCAGATTTCACTGGACGACCGCTACGACCTGACCCGGTCGCCGGTTCTCCTGAACGGCACACAGGCGCTGGTGCGGCTGATGCTCGCGCAGAAGGAACGCGACCGCAAGGCGGGCCTGAACACGGCAGGGTATGTCACCGGGTATCGCGGATCGCCGTTGGGCGGCGTCGACCTCAACATGGCCCGGGCAAGAAAGCTCCTCGACGCGAACGATATCCGCTTTCAGCCGGGGCTGAACGAGGATCTGGCCGCGACGGCGGTCTGGGGCACCCAGCAGGCGGAACTGCGCGGCGAGGGGCGCTATGACGGCGTCTTCGCGCTCTGGTACGGCAAGGGGCCGGGGGTGGACCGGTCGGGCGACGTGATGCGGCACGCCAACATGGCCGGAACCTCTCCAATGGGCGGCGTCCTGATGGCGATGGGCGACGACCATACCGGCGAAAGCTCCACCACGCTGCATCAGTCCGACTGGGCGATGGTGGATGCCTACATGCCGGTCGTCAGCCCCGCGGGGGTGCAGGAGATCCTCGACTACGGTCACTACGGCTGGGCGCTGAGCCGCTTTGCCGGCGTCTGGGTCGGTCTCAAGACGATGAAGGACACGGTGGAGGCGACGGCCGTCATCGACGGCAATCCGTTCCGCATGTCCTTCGTCACGCCCGACTTCCGGATGCCCGAGGGGGGGCTCAACATCCGCGTCCAGGACACGCCCGTCGCGCAGGAAGCGCGGATGATCGACTACAAGCGCTTCGCGGCCGAGGCGTTTTCCCATGCCAACCGGATGGACCGGCGGATCTGGGGCAAGCCGGGGGCGAAGATCGGATTCGTTGCCGCCGGCAAGAACTGGCTCGACCTCGTCCATGCGCTCGCGCTTCTGGGGATCGACGAGGCGGAGGCGGAGCGGCTGGGGATCACCACCTACAAGGTGGGCCAGACCTTCCCGCTCGACATGAAGGGGTTTCACGACTGGGCCGAGGGGCTCGACCTCATCGTCTGCGTCGAGGAGAAACGCAAGCTGATCGAGGTGCAGATCAAGGAGGCGATCTTCGACGACCGCCAGGGCCGGCGCGTCTACGGCTGGTACAAGGGCGGCGCGGGCGGCATGCACCGGGAGGAGCTGTTCCCGACCCGCCACGCGCTCGACCCCGCCTGGATCGCCGAGAAGCTCGGCGACATCCTGATCGAGGAGGGGCGCGGGACAGACGGAATCCGGGCGGGGCTTCAGGCGGTCAGGGAGGCGAAGAAGGCCGACAACGCGCCCGAGATCGCATCGCGCCTTCCCTATTACTGCTCGGGATGCCCGCACAACACCTCGACCAAGGTGCCGGAGGGCAGCCGCGCCTATGCCGGCATCGGCTGCCACTACATGGTTCAGTGGATGGACCGCTCGACGCTTGGCTTCACCCAGATGGGTGGCGAAGGCGTGAACTGGGTCGGCGAGGCGCCGTTCTCGAAGACGCCGCACGTGTTCCAGAACCTCGGCGACGGCACCTACAACCATTCCGGCATCCTCGCGATCCGGGCCGCCCTGGCCGCCGGAACGACCATCACCTACAAGATCCTCTTCAACGACGCGGTCGCGATGACCGGCGGGCAGACGAACGAGGGCGGCCTCACCGCCGCCCGCATCGCCCGTGAGGTACAGGCGATGGGGGTGGAGCACGTCGCCGTCGTCTACGATGACAAGGAGGACGTTGACCGGAACGCCTTTCCTGCCGGACTGGAATTCCACGAGCGGCACGAGATGGATACGATCCAGAAGAAGATGCGCGATCTCGATGGTGTGTCGGTCATTCTTTACATTCAGACCTGCGCCGCCGAAAAACGCCGCCGGCGCAAGCGCGGCCTGTTCCCGGACCCCGACCGCCGGGTGTTCATCAATACCGACATCTGCGAGGGCTGCGGCGATTGCGGCGTGCAGTCGAACTGCGTCTCCATCGTGCCGGTCGAGACCGAGCTGGGGCGCAAACGGGCGATCGACCAATCGTCCTGCAACAAGGATTTTTCCTGTATCGACGGCTTCTGCCCGTCCTTCGTGACGCTTCAGGGCGCGAAGGTGAAGAAATCCGGCGCGGCGGAGTTCGATCTGCCGGACCTGCCGGAACCCGCGCTGCCGAGGATCGACGGCACCTATAACGTCCTGATCACCGGCGTCGGCGGTACGGGCGTCGTGACCATCGGCGCGGTCCTGGCGCAGGCCGCGCAGATCGACGGCAAGGGTGCCGGAATGATGGAGATGGCCGGCCTCGCCCAGAAGGGCGGCGCGGTCAACATCCACCTGAGGCTCGCCGAAAACCCCGCCGACATCAGCGCGATCCGCGTCGCGGTGGGCGAGGCTGACTGCGTCATCGGCGGCGATCTGGTCGTGACCGGGGGGGCGAAGACCCTTGGCCTGATGAAGACCGGCCGCACCGGTGCCGTCGTCAACGCGCATGAGATCATCACCGGCGCCTTCACGCGTGATCGCGAATTCCGCTTGCCGACCGGAGCTTTGCGGCTGTCTCTTGAAGCACGGCTTCGGGACCGGGTGTGGTTCCTCGACGCCACCGAACTGGCCCGGCGGCTGATGGGCGACTCGATCTTTTCCAACATGCTGATGCTGGGCGGGGCCTGGCAGAAGGGCCTCGTTCCGCTTTCCGCCGAGGCGATCCGTCAGGCCATCGAGATGAACGGCGCCGCGGTCAAGGGCAACCTCCGTGCTTTCGAGATTGGCCGCTGGGCGGCAGCCCGTCCCGGCGAAGCTGCGAAAATGGGTGAGGAACCCGAAGCGGAACCTTTGACATTGCAGCAAAAGATCGACTTCCGCGCCGATCTGCTTCGGACCTATCAGAACGAAGCCTATGCCGAGCGTTACCGGCGCCTCGTCGCATCCGCGCCCGAAGACCTGCGCGAGGCGGTGGCCGAGGGCTATCACAAGCTGCTCGCCTACAAGGACGAATACGAGGTGGCGCGCCTGCATCTCGAAACCGCCGAAAAGGCGCGGTCCGAGTTCGAGGGCGATTTCCGCATGAGCTTCCACCTCGCTCCGCCGATGCTGGCCAGAAAAGGCCCCAACGGGCGTCCGAAGAAGCGGGAGTTCGGGCCGTGGATCGTCCCGGTGTTCCGTCTTCTCGCGGCGATGAAGGGGCTGCGCGGAACGGCGTTCGATCCCTTCGGCCGATCGTCGGAACGGCGCATGGAACGCGCGCTGATCGCGGAATACGAGGCGGACATGACGGAGGTCCTGCCCAAGGTCACGCCCGCGACCCGCGATGCGGTCGAAGCGCTCGCCCGCCTGCCGCTCGACATCCGCGGCTTCGGTCCGGTGAAGGAGGCGTCGCACCGCGCGGCGGCAAAACGGCGTGAGGAGCTTCTGGCCCTGATCCGCGCCGGTGGCGCACCGGTAAAGGAAGCGGCGGAATAGCGCGGGCCGCTTGTCGGTGCGCGCCCGCCGCGCGGTGGAAGCGAAACAGGCGATGGATTTCCGTTGCCGGGCGGCGTATGACTTGTGTCCAAAGCCGCTGCCGCATCGCGACTACGGTATTGAATATAAAAAGGAATACCGCGCCTGAGCCCCGACGGCTCCGGGGCAGGGAAGGGAAGCGCGAATGGCGGTCGGCATTTTCGATTCGGGGCTCGGCGGGCTCACCGTCTACGACGCGGTGGCGCGGGCGATGCCCGACGTGCCCTTCGTCTACTACGGTGACAACGCCCATGCGCCTTATGGCGTGCGCGATGCCGAAGACATCTTCAACCTCACCTGCGCCGGGGTCGAACGTCTTTGGGCCGAGGGCTGCGACCTCGTCGTCCTCGCCTGCAACACCGCCTCGGCCGTCGCGCTGAAGTGCATGCAGGAGACCTGGGTGCCGAAGGACAAGCGCGTCCTTGGCGTCTTCGTGCCCCTGATCGAGGCGCTGACCGAACGGCAGTGGGGCGACAACTCGCCGCCGCGCGAGGTCGCGGTGAAGCATGTCGCGCTTTTCGCGACGCCCGCCACCGTCGCCTCCCGCGCGTTTCAGCGCGAACTGGCCTTCCGCGCTATCGGGGTCGACGTGGAGGCGCAGCCCTGCGGCGGCGTCGTCGACGCGATCGAGCAGGGCGACGAAATGCTGGCCGAGGCGCTCGTCCGCTCCCATGTCGAGGCGTTGATGCGGCGGATGCCGAAGCCGGAAGCGGCGATGCTCGGCTGCACCCATTATCCGCTGATGCAGGCCGCCTTTCAGGACGCGCTCGGCCCGGATGTGAAGGTCTATTCGCAGGCGGATCTCGTGGCGCCAAGCCTCATTGACTACCTCGCGCGGCATCCCGATTTCGCCGGAACCGGCACCGAGTCGAAGTTCCTCACCACGGGCGATCCCGTGCGGGTGTCGTCGAAGGCGACGCAGTTCCTGCGCCGGCGGATCGCGTTCGAGGCGGCCTGAGGGAGCGGCAATGCGCGCCTTCGTGGCGATTCCCGTCCCTGAGGACATTCGTGACCGGCTGGAGGAGTTGCAGTCGGACCTTCCGGTCGGCCGTCTCTCGGATCCCGGGACCTTCCACGTCACGCTAGCATTTCTTGGCGAGGAACCCGTTGAACGGATCGAGGCCGCCCATGAGGCGCTGGACCGACTTGCCGCCGCGCCGTTCAGCCTCCGGATCGACGGGCTGGACACGTTCGGCGGGGCCGCACCCAGGACGCTGTTCGCCGCCATTGCACCCTCCGCACCGCTCGACGCCCTTCAGCGCAAGGTCAGGAGCCTTCTGCACGGGGCGGGGATCATGCCCGACCGGACGCGGTTTCGCCCGCATGTCACCCTTGCACGCTTCCGGCCCGGATCGGGAATCGACGCGGCGCTCGCACGGTTCCTGACCCGACACGCGACCTTCGGCACAGCGCCCTTTCCGGTGACGGAGGTCGTCCTTTACCGCTCGCATCTGACCGGCGACGGCGCAATTCATGAAGCGCTCGCCGAGTATCCGCTCTAGGCCGTCCTTGGACGAAGAAATCGGTTGAATCCGATGCCCTCGTCGCCCATCAAACGGCGAACCTTGCGACACGAGGCCCGCCATGACCCACAAGATCGCCATTCTCGGCGCATCCGGCTATACCGGGGCGGAGCTTGTCCGCCTGATCGCCACCCATCCGGCGATGGAGATCGTGGCACTGTCCGGCGACCGCAAGGCCGGCATGGCGATGGCCGAGGTCTTCCCGCATCTGCGCCACCTGAACCTGCCGGTGCTGGAAAAGATCGAGGACATGGATTTTTCCGGCGTCGATCTGGCCTTCTGTGCCCTGCCGCATGCGACCTCGCAGGCGGTGATCAAGGCGTTGCCGTCCGATCTGAAGGTTGTCGACCTCTCCGCCGATTTCCGGCTCCGCGATCCGGCGGAATACGAGAAATGGTATGGCAAGCCCCATGCCGCCGTCGACTTGCAGAAGACCGCCGTCTACGGCCTGACCGAGTTCTACCGGGATGAGATCCGGGCCGCGCGGCTTTGCGCCGGCACCGGCTGCAACGCCGCAACCGGGCAATACGCGATCCGGCCCCTGATCGAGGCGGGCGTGATCGACCTTGACGAGATCATCCTCGACCTCAAGTCCGGGGTCAGCGGGGCAGGGCGATCCTTGAAGGAGAACCTTCTTCACGCCGAGCTGTCTGGTGGCACCTATCCCTATTCGGCGGGCGGAGCCCACCGACATCTGGGCGAGTTCGATCAGGAGTTTTCCAAGGTCGCCGGCCGGCCGGTACGGATCCAGTTCACGCCGCATCTCATGCCGTTCAACCGGGGCATCCTCGCCACCGTCTATGTGCGGGGCGATGCGCAGGCGGTCCATGCCGCGCTTGCGGGCCGTTACGCGGACGAAACCTTCCTCGAGGTGCTACCCTTTGGCGCACTCCCCTCGACAAGGTCGATCGCAGGCTCCAACTTCGTGCATATCGGCGTGATGGCCGACCGGCTGCCGGGGCGCGTTCTTGTCGTCGCGGCGCTCGACAACCTCGCCAAGGGGTCGTCGGGGCAGGCGATCCAGAACGCCAACCTGATGCTGGGGATTGAGGAAACTGCGGGGCTCATGCTCGCCCCCGTCTTCCCGTGAGGATGCGATGAAGGGACTGAAGAAACAACGCCGGATCCAGATCATCGTGCTTGCCGCCGTGGCGATGGCGGCCAGCTTCGGGGCGTTCTACCTTGCCGCCCCCGATGCGCTGCAATATTTCCGCTCGCCCACCGAGGTCGCCGAAAAGGCGCCCGGCCCGAACGAGACCTTCCGCATCGGCGGTCTGGTGGAGGAAGGCAGCCTCGTGCGCGGCCAAGGGGCGGCGATCACCTTCCGCGTGACCGATACGAACGAGGCGATCCCGGTGCGCTACGAAGGCGTTCTGCCGGACCTTTTCGGCGAGAACGAGGGCGTGGTGGCGACGGGAAAGTTCGTTGACGGCACGTTCGAGGCGACCGAGATCCTCGCCAAACATGACGAGACCTACATGCCCAAGGAAGTGGTCGACGCCCTGAAGGAACAGGGCATGTATGTCGATCCGAACGCTGAGGCTGCGACGAATTAACGAATTCGTCAGAGCCTTTTCCCCTGACCCCTGGGGAAAAGCTCATGCAGACCGTCACCGACATTGCCCGTGAAATCGTCGCCCGCGAGGGCGGGTTTGTGAACGATCCCGACGATCCCGGCGGGGCGACGAAATTCGGCGTCACGATCGGAACGATGCGGCGGCTCGGCCTCGACCTGACCGGCGACGGGCGGGTGACGGAGGCCGATGTCCGCCGCCTGACCCGCGCGAAGGCGGAAGACATCTTCATCCAGCACTATTTCCGCGGGCCGGGCCTCGCGGAGTTGCCGGAGGCGCTGCAGGCATCGGTCTTCGACATGTATGTCAATGCCGGGGCGAACGCGGTGAAGATCCTCCAGCACCTGCTCAATGACATGGGCAACGACCTGACGGTCGACGGCGTCCTCGGTCCGATCACCCTCGCCGCCGCCCATCGCGCCGCCGGGAATGCGCCGCATCTTCTCGCCGATGCCTACGGGATCGCCCGGCGGAACTATTACTACAGGCTTGCCGATACCCGGCCGTCCAGCCGCAAATATGCCCGGCGCAAGGACGGCGGCAAGGGCGGCTGGATCACCCGCGCCGAGGCGTTCATCTCGCCGCGCTTCCACCTCAGCGAGGCCGAGCACCGGGCGAGGACCGCGACATGGGCATGATCGGACGCATCCTCGCTGGACCCGCCGTCGCGACGCTCGGTCAGACCGTCACGACCGTGGCCGATGTCTTCACCCCGAATGCCACGAAGAGGATGCAGGCCTCGCACGAGGCCTATCTCGCCGCGCTTGGCGAATACGGGGCGGAATTCCAGTATGTTCGTCCGGGGCCTTTCGACCGGTTCGTGAACGGGCTGAACAGGCTGCCGCGCCCCATGCTGGCGCTCGGCACGCTCGCGCTCTTCGTCTACGCGATGATCGATCCCGACAGCTTCACCCGCCGCATGGTCGGGCTGAACTATGTCCCCGAACCGCTCTGGTGGCTCCTGGCCGCGATCGTCGGCTTCTATTTCGGCGCACGCGAGGCGCATTACGTCCGCGCCAAGCCCGTGCCGCCGCCGGCGGTGTCTGCGGCGGTCGCGTCCGAAGGCCGGGACGGCAATGCCGCGCTGGCGGAATGGCGCCGAGGCAACGGCGACTGAGCGCATCTTCTTCTTGGCCGAAATACTCGCGGGGGGCCGGGGGGCGGCAAGCCCCCCGTGGCGCTTCCGGAGCCGGTCCGGGTCGCGGCGCGTCGGGGGCGCGACATCGCAGCGCAGCCCATTGGCCCGGCGCCGCGAAGGCACTATGCTCGGCACATGATCGTAGAATTCGGCCATTTCACCCTGAGTCTCGCCCTCATGCTTGCGGCCTTTCAGGCCGTGGTCCCGCTTGTCGGCGCCCAGAAAGG
This sequence comes from Defluviimonas sp. SAOS-178_SWC, assembly GCF_039830135.1. Lineage (NCBI taxonomy): Bacteria > Pseudomonadati > Pseudomonadota > Alphaproteobacteria > Rhodobacterales > Paracoccaceae > Albidovulum > Defluviimonas sp. SAOS-178_SWC. Next base: position 1,781,505 of record NZ_CP156081.1, read on the forward strand.
CTGGCGCGGCTGGATGGCCGTCGCCGGCCCGGCGGCCACCGCCCAGTTCCTCTGCATCCTGATCTCCTTCGCGGCGCTCACCTACGCCTTCGTCGCCTCCGATTTCTCCCTCCGGCTGGTCGTGCAGAACTCGCACACGCTGAAGCCGATGCTCTACAAGGTGTCGGGCGTCTGGGGGAACCACGAGGGCTCTATGCTCCTCTGGGTGCTGATCCTCTCGGGCTTCGGCGCCACGGCGGCATGGTTCGGCGGCGCGCTGCCCGAACGGCTGAAGGCGCGGGTGCTGAGCGTCCAGGCGATGATCGGCGCGGCCTTCCTCGCCTTCATCCTTTTCACGTCGAACCCGTTCCTGCGGCTGGCGGAGCCGCCGTTCGACGGGCAGGACCTCAACCCCCTCCTGCAAGACCCCGGCCTCGCCTTCCATCCGCCCTTCCTCTATCTCGGCTATGTCGGCCTTTCGATGGCCTTCTCCTTCGCCGTCGCGGCGCTGATCGAGGGCCGGGTGGATGCTGCCTGGGCGCGCTGGGTGCGGCCCTGGACGCTGGCCGCCTGGATGTTCCTCACCGTCGGCATCGCGCTTGGTTCGTGGTGGGCCTATTACGAACTCGGCTGGGGCGGGTTCTGGTTCTGGGATCCGGTCGAGAACGCGTCCTTCATGCCCTGGCTCGTCGCGACGGCGCTGCTGCATTCCGCGATCGTCGTGGAAAAGCGCGAGGCGTTGAAAAGCTGGACGATCCTTCTGGCGATCCTTGCCTTCGGCTTCTCGCTCATCGGCACGTTCATCGTGCGCTCGGGCATCATCACCAGCGTTCACGCCTTCGCCAATGACCCCGAGCGCGGCATCTTCATCCTCGCCATCCTCGCCGTCTTCATCGGCGGCGCGCTGACGCTCTATGCCGCGCGGGCGGGGGCGATGGAGGCGAAGGGCGTCTTCGGCCTCGTCAGTCGCGAATCGGCGCTCGTCCTGAACAACGTCCTCTTGTCGGTCGCGGCCTTCGTTGTCTTTGTCGGGACACTCTGGCCGCTCATTGCGGAACTCGCCTTTGATCGCAAGCTTTCGGTTGGCGCACCGTTCTTCGATCAGGCGTTCACGCCCTTCATGGTGCTTCTGGCCGTGATCCTGCCCATCGGTGCGATCCTGCCCTGGAAACGCGCGAACCTCGCGCGGAGTTTCCGGCCCCTGCGCGGCGCGCTGGCGCTGGCGCTGGCCTTCGGCGCCCTCGCCTTCGCGGTCCAGAGCGGCCGCTCGGCCCTGGCGCCCGTCGGCCTCGCGCTTGGCGTCTGGCTGATCGCCGGCGCGGCGACCGAACTCTGGCAACGCGCCGGCCGGCAACTGTCGCGCCTGAAACGCCTGCCGCGCGCCGACTGGGGCAAGGCCGCAGCGCATTCCGGCCTTGGCATCACCTTCATCGGCATCGCCTGCCTGACCGCCTGGGATATCGAGGATATCCGTGTAGCGAAAATCGGCGAGACCTTCGATGTCGGGGGCTATGCGATCACGCTCGAAAGCGTCGATCGCGTCCAGGGCCCGAACTACATTTCCACCACGGCGACGATGCGGGCGGCCAAGGGCGGCCGCGACGTGGCGATTCTTCATCCCGAGAAGCGGGTCTACCCGGTCGCCGGAATGCCGACGACCGAAGCCGCGATCGACAACGGGGTCTGGCGCGATCTCTACCTGGTCATCGGCGACCCCCAGGACGATGGCGGCTGGGCGGTGCGGACTTATGTGAAGCCGTTCGCCAACTGGATCTGGGCGGGCGCGATCATCATGGCGTTCGGCGGCATCCTCAGCCTTTCGGATCGGCGCTACCGCGTCGCCGCCGGTGCGCGCAAGGCCCCGGCGATGGCCGCGCCGGCGGAGTAGGGAATGCGCTGGCTGATCCTTGCCCTGGCGCTTCTCGCCGGCCCGGCGCAGGCCGTGCAGCCGGACGAGGTGCTGGCCGATCCCGTACTTGAAGCACGGGCGCGGGAGTTGAGCCAGGGTTTGCGCTGCCTCGTCTGCCGCAACGAGAACATCGACGAATCGAATGCCGATCTCGCGCGGGATCTGCGGATTCTTGTGCGCGAACGGCTCGTGGCTGGCGACAGCGACAGCGAGGTCATCGCCTATCTCGTCGACCGTTACGGCGAATACGTGCTCTTGAAACCCACGGCGACGGGCGAGAACCTGATCCTCTGGATCGCCGGGCCGGCGATGCTGCTTGTGGCGCTGGCATCCGCGGCGGTCTATCTGCGCCGCCGGAGATCCGCGCCCGACGTGGCGCCGGCCCCGCTCAGCGATGACGAACGCGCCCGGCTTGACGAAATCCTGAAGGAATGACGCGGGGTTTCGCTTTGCGATCCGCAGCCCGGCGGTAAGCTGGCGCGGCGAAGGCACCGGAGGAGGCGCGCGTGAGCTATCAGACCATCCGCTACGAGGAGACGGACGGAATCGCCGTCATCACGCTGGACCGCGAAGCGGTGATGAATGCGCTGAACCGCGCGATGCGGGCCGAGATCACCGAGGCCGTGGGCCGGGCCGCCGGTGCCGCGCGGGTGATCGTCCTGACCGGGGCCGGCCGGGCCTTCTGCTCCGGCCAGGATCTGAGCGACCCGGCGGTCGCGGACGGTTTCGATGTGGGCCGCGTGCTCGCCGAGGAATACGAGCCGATGCTCAGGGCGATCCTCGCGGCGCGGGTGCCGGTCATCGCCGCCGTTAACGGCACCGCCGCCGGGGCCGGGGCAAACCTCGCGCTTGCCGCGGATGTCGTGATCGCCGCCGAGAGCGCCAGTTTCATCCAGGCTTTCACCCGGATCGGCCTCATCCCCGATGCCGGCGGCACCTATGTCCTGCCGCGCACGATCGGCATGGCCCGCGCGATGGGGGCGGCCCTTTTCGCCGACAAGGTGAGCGCCCGCCAGGCCGCCGACTGGGGGATGATCTGGGAGGCGGTGCCCGAGGACACCTTCGAGGCGCATTGGCGCGCACGGGCCGCCGCCCTTGCGAAAGGGCCGACCGAAGCCTTCGCGCGGATCAAGACGGCGATGCGCGCGAGCCTCGGCAACGACCTCGACACGCAGCTTTCGCTGGAGGCGGCGCTCCAGGGCGAATGCGGAGAGACCGCGGATTTCCGCGAAGGCGTCAACGCCTTTCTCGAAAAGCGCCCGGCGCGGTTTCAGGGACGTTAGGGCCGATCCGGTTGCGGCGCGGTTCCCGAGCCGGTGTTCCTCTCTCGCCGCCCCGGCGGGGCCGGGACGGCTCGGGTCGCCTCCGGCGGGGATATTTCCTGCAAGGTGAAGGCGCGGCGTTTCGGAACTTGACCGGAGGCCGTTCGGGGCCGACAGTTGGAACATGAGGGCGCTTGGCCCGGAAGGCACGGGGGCCAGCCAGCGAAGGCGTCCGGTCGCGTGCCGTCGGGGGATATCATGCGCTGCATCACGGTACTGGGGCCGTCTCAATCGGGGAAAACCGAGCTTGTCCGGGCGCTTGCCGCGCTCGAGGATGGCCATCCCCGGTCCGAGACGGCCGGTCATCTGACGCTGACGCGCTTCGGCTTCATGGGCGAGGACTGGTGCGCGCTCGATCTTGCCGGGGGGCCGGAATTCGCGCGTATGGGCGGGGCGGCGCTTCTCGCCGCCGACGCGGCGGTTCTGTGCGTCGCGCCCGACCCGGAGGAGGCGGTCCTTGCCGCGCCCTGGCTGCGGGCCATCGAGGCCGCGAACGTGCCCGCCTTCATCTTCGTCAACCGCATGGACATGCCCAAGGGACGGGTCCGCGACATCGTCTCGGCGCTTCAGGCCTATACCGGCCACACCGTCGTCCTGCGCCAGATCCCGATCCGCGAGGGCGGCCAGATCGTCGGCGCCGTCGACCTTATCTCCGAACGCGCGTGGCGCTACCGCGAGGGCCAGCCCTCGCAGCTGGTCGCAATGCCGAAGGATCTCGAGGACCGCGAGCATGAGGCGCGGGCCGAGCTTCTGGAGCACATGTCCGATTATGACGACGCGCTTCTTGAGGAGTTGATCGAGGATCACGAACCGGCCGCCGGCGCGCTTTACGAGATCGCGCGGCGCGAGACCCAGCACCGCGACGTCATTCCCACTTTCCTCGGTGCCGCGAGCCACAAGAACGGCATTCTCAGGCTGATGAAGGCGCTGCGGCACGAGGCCCCCGATGTCTCGGCGCTGCGCGAGCGGCTCGATGTCGCGGATGCGCAAGCGGTGGGGTTCCATGCCCAGATCCGCAAGCATCTTGGCAAATGCGTGATGCTGCGGGCGCTTGGCGACGGGGTGAAGCAGGGCGCGCAGCTCGGCGGGGCCGGGCTTGGCGGCCTGGTCGAGATCGGGGGAAAGGCCGGCGGCGGTCAGCTCGGCATCGGCGAGGTCGGAATCTCTGTGAAGTCCGATCAGCTGGATGCCGGCCGGGTCTTCACCGCGGGCGCCGCCGTGCCGGTGCCCGATTGGGGGCGCGGCTGTCCGCCCGCGCTCGCCCGTCTCGTGACCCCCGCGCATGAGCGCGACGAGGTGCGGCTGTCGGCGGCGCTGAGCCGTCTCGCGGAGGCGGATCCGATGCTCACGCTCGGTCAGGATCAGGCGACGGGCCATGCGCTTCTGAAGCTTCAGGGCGTGATGCACGAGCGCCAGGTCCTGGCCTCCTTGGCAGAGGATTTTGGCGTCGAGGTGACGACGAGCGTGCCCGATCCGCGCTACCTTGAGACCATTTCGTCCCCGATCGAGGAGCATTACCGCCACCGCAAGCAGTCGGGCGGCGCCGGGCAGTTCGCCGATGTCGCGATCACCGTGCGGCCGGGGTCGCGCGGCGAGGGGTTCCAGTTCGCCGAGGTTGTGAAGGGCGGCGCCGTACCGCGTAACTACATCCCTTCGGTCGAGGAAGGCGCGCGCGAGGCGCTCGACAGGGGGCCTTTGGGCTTTCCGGTCACCGACCTCACGGTCACGCTCAACGACGGCAAACATCATGCCGTCGACAGTTCCGACTTCGCCTTCCGCACGGCGGGCCGCATGGCGGTGCGCGAGGCGCTGGCCAAGGCCGGGCCGGTCCTGCTGCAACCGATCGAGCGGGTCGATATCCACGTGCCCTCGGTCTATTCCGGGGCGATGGTGTCGATGATCTCGGCGCTCAAGGGGCAGGTCCTCGGCTTCGACCGCGATCCCGATTGCCGCGGCTGGGATATCTTCCGCGCCCTTCTGCCAGCCTCGGTCGAGGAGGAACTGGTGATGGCGCTTGGATCGGCGACGCAAGGCACCGCCTGGCATGAGACGGAGTTCGACCATTACGAGGAAATTTACGGGCGCGAGGCCGAACGGATTTCGAAGGAGCACGCCTCGGCGGCGGCGTGATCTTTGGCGGTGCCGCAAGAGGACGGCAGCGGCCCCCTTGCGACGCCCGGCCGACAGGGACTATCCTGACGACGGTCGGCAGTTCACCAAGGCGTCGCCGCCCCCAAGAGGGGTCAGCTAAACCTGCATCAGGGCATCGAAGGCTGCTTGTTTCCACAAGCGCCGAGCCGGCAAGGGCGACCATCGGCCCCCGCACAGGCGGGGAGGGGCGCATGTCGGAGGACAGGACATGGCACGCGATGCGATTGCCTTTCACGTGAACGATCTTTCCGCCTTTGCGCGGTCGCTCCGCAAGGGGCTGGGGGAAGAGGGGTCGCTTCCGGGGCATCTGGCACTTCTCAACCACATCGCCCGGGCCGGAGGGTTTCGGAATTATCAGCACCTGAAGGCGCTTGCGTCTGCGGGGGCCGGGTTGAAGACGGAACCGGTCGACGAAAAGCGGCTGGCGCAGGCGCTCCGCTCGTTCGATGCAGAGGGGCGGATGGTCCGCTGGCCGGCCAAGACGGGGATGCAGGGACTCTGCCTTTGGGCGCTCTGGGCGCGTTTGCCGGTGCGGCAGGAGGTGACGGAGGCGGAGGTGAACGCGATCCTCGACCGCTGGCACCTTTTCGGCGACCGGGCGCTCCTCAGGCGGTCGCTCATCGACCACGGGCAGGCGACCCGCAGCATCGACGGGCGCGCCTACCGGCGGACAGAGGCCGCGCCGCCGGCCGAGGCGCGGGCGCTGATCCGGGCGCTTGCGGGGCGCGCGGGCTAAACGAAAACGGCCGCCCGGGCTGGGGCGGCCGTTCCATTCCGGATCGCGGCGGATCAGCGGGCGTCGACGTCGACGTAGTCGCGCGCGGTCTGACCGATATAGAGCTGGCGCGGGCGGCCGATCTTCTGGGTCGGATCGCCGATCATTTCCTTCCACTGCGAAATCCAGCCCACGGTGCGGCTGACCGCGAAGATCGGCGTGAACATCGAGGTCGGGAAGCCCATCGCCTCGAGGATGATGCCCGAGTAGAAATCGACGTTGGGATAGAGCTTCTTCTCGACGAAATACTCGTCCTCGAGGGCGATACGCTCCAGTTCCTTGGCGACCTTCAGCGTCTCGTTGTCGTGGATGCCAAGAAGGTCGAGCACTTCGTCGGCGCTTTCCTTCATCACCTTCGCGCGCGGGTCGAAATTCTTGTAGACGCGGTGTCCGAAGCCCATCAGGCGGAACGGATCGTTCTTGTCCTTCGCGCGGGCGATGAATTCGGGAATCCGGTCGACGCTGCCGATCTCGCGCAGCATCTCCAGGCAGGCCTGGTTGGCGCCGCCGTGCGCCGGCCCCCAGAGGCAGGCGATGCCGGCCGCGATGCAGGCGAAGGGGTTGGCGCCGGAGGAGCCGGCCAGCCGCACCGTCGAGGTGGAGGCGTTCTGCTCGTGATCGGCATGCAGCATCATGATCCGGTCCATCGCCTTCGCGAGGATCGGATCGACCACGTATTCCTCGCACGGAACCGCGAAGCACATGTGCAGGAAGTTCGAGGCGTAATCGAGCGAGTTCTTCGGATAGACGAAGGGCTGGCCCATCGAATACTTGAAGGCCATCGCCGCGATCGTCGGAAGCTTGGCGATCATGCGGATCGCGGCGACCTCGCGCTGCCACGGGTCGGAAATGTCGGTGGAGTCGTGATAGAAGGCCGACATCGCGCCGACCACGCCGACCATTGTAGCCATCGGATGGCTGTCCCGCCGGAACCCCCGGAAGAAATAGTGCATCTGTTCATGCACCATCGTGTGCTTGGTCACGCGGTTTTCGAAGTCCACCATCTGCGCTTCGTTCGGCAGTTCGCCGTAAAGCAGGAGGTAGCAGACTTCGAGGAAGTGCGACTTCTCCGCCAGCTGTTCGATCGGATAGCCGCGATAGAGAAGCTCGCCCTTGTCGCCGTCGATATAGGTGATGGCGCTGTCGCAGGCGGCGGTCGAGGTGAAGCCCGGGTCGTAGGTGAAGACGTCGCCCTGCGCGTAGAGCTTGCGGATGTCGATGACGTCCGGCCCGACCGTCGGCTGCAGGATGGGCAATTCGATCGATTTGCCGTCAAAGCTCAGCGTCGCGGTCTTGATCATCTTATCCATCGCGGTTTCCTTTCCTAGCATCCGCCCGGTCCTGGCCGGTCGAAGGGTGAACGTGGCGGTCAACGCGCGAAGGTGCGCCTCAGGCCGCTGCATCCTTGAGCCGGGCGAGGGTCTCTTCCCGCCCGATGACGAGCATCATATCAAAAACGCTGGGACTGATCGTCCGTCCGGCAAGGGCTGCCCTGAGTGGTCCCGCGATCTTGCCGAGCCCCAGCCCATGGGTTCCGGCGACGCTGGCCACGATCTCCTCCAGCTTATCCCGGCTCCAGCTAGCATTTTGCAGCTGCGGCGTCAATTCATTCAGTATACCACGGGATACCGGGTCGAGTGCCTGCGCCGCTTTCTCATCCGGCGTAAAGGGCCGATTCCCAAGAATAAAATGGGCTTTTTCAAGCAGTTCCGGGAACGTTTTGGCGCGCTCCTTTAGGCAGTAAAGCCCACGGAGCAGCCCATCTTTCTGCACTTGCGAAAGGGCGGGAAGACCTGCGGCTTCCAAAAATGCCTCAATTTCAGGCAAAAGCTCGGCATCGGAGGTCGCGGCGATGTGCTGGCCGCAGAGGTTTTCGAGCTTTTTGAAGTCAAGTCGTGCCGGGGCGCGGCCGATTCCCTCCAGATCGAACCACGCGCGCGCTTCCGCATCGCTGAAAAATTCGGCGTCGCCATGCGCCCAGCCCAGCCGGGTGAGGTAATTTCGCATTCCCGCCGCCGGGTAACCCATTGCCTGGTATTCCTCGAGGCCCACCGCGCCGTGGCGCTTGGAGAGCTTCTTGCCATCCGGCCCGTGGATCAGCGGAATATGCGCCCAGACCGGTTCCGCCCAGTCCATCGCCCGGTAAACCTGCGTCTGGCGCGCCGCGTTGTTCAGGTGGTCGTCCCCCCGGATCACATGCGTGACGCCCATGTCGTGATCGTCCACGACAACTGCCAGCATGTAGGTCGGCGTACCATCCGAGCGTAAACACACCATGTCGTCGAGCTGGTCGTTGCCGAACGTCACGGTGCCTTGCACCTTGTCCTCGATCACCGTCTCTCCGTCGCGGGGGGCCTTCAGCCGGATCACGTAGGGCGCGTCGGGATGCGTCGCGGGGTCGGCATCGCGCCACGGGCTCTGGAACAGGGTCGAACGGCCCTCGGCGCGGGCGGCCTCGCGGAACGCCTCGATCTCGTCCTGCGTCGAGAAGCACTTGTAGGCATGACCCCGCGCCAACATCTCGCGCGCCACCTCGGCATGACGCTCGCGCCGGTCGAACTGGCTCACGACCTCGCCGTCCCAGTCGAGGCCGAGCCAGGTGAGGCCCTTGAGGATCGCCTCCGTCGCCTGCGGAGTGGAGCGTCCGCGGTCGGTGTCCTCGATCCGGAGCAGGAACTTGCCGCCACGGCCCCGCGCGAAGAGCCAGTTGAAAAGCGCGGTGCGGGCACCGCCGATATGCAGGTATCCCGTGGGCGAGGGGGCGAATCGGGTGACGATATCGGACATGGCCGCGTTAACCTTTCGGAAACCATAAGCGTTCAGGCTGACCTCGGTTCATTAGGCAAAGCCGGACGGGGACACAAGGTGCGGGTGCTGACAGGTCCGCTTGAAGCGCTCGGGGCGGCGCGGGGGCGGCTCCTGCCCTGGGCGCCGGTTTTCCTGTCGGTCGGCATCGGTGTCTACTTCGCACTGCGGGTCGAGCCGGGGGCGGCGGGTCTCGCGACGGCCGGGCTTGTCGCGGCGGTTGCCGCGCTCGCCGGCCTGCGCGGGCCGGACCTCGCGCGGATTCCCGCAACCGCACTCGCCCTTGTCGTGGGCGGGCTTCTTCTCGCCTCGGCGCGCACCCACCTCGTGTCCGCGCCGGTTCTGACCTTCCGGTATTACGGCCCGGTGGAGGGGCGGGTTGTCGGAATTGACCGCTCCTTTTCGGACCAGCTTCGCCTGACCCTCGATCATGTCGTGCTGGAAGACGTGCCGCCAGACCGGACTCCCTTGCGGGTAAGGGTCGCATTGCATGGCGAACAGGGCTTCACCGACCCACAGCCGGGCCTCACCGTCATCCTCTCGGCACATCTCTCGCCCCCGGACGGACCGGTCGAACCGGGCGGCTTCGACTTCCAGCGTCTTGCCTGGTTCTCGCGGCTCGGCGCCGTCGGCTATACACGGTCGCCGGTTCTTGCCATTGCGCCGCCGGAGGGCGGGCTGCCGCTCCTCGCATTCCGGATGCGGCGGGCAATCTCCACGGCGATGCAGGAGCGAATGGAGGGGCAGCCGGGGGCCTTCGCGGCGGCCCTGATGACGGGCGACCGCTCCGGCGTGGCGCATTTGACCAACGATGCGCTCAGGGGGGCGAATCTCTCGCACCTCATTGCGATCTCGGGTCTTCACATGGGGCTTCTGACCGGCTTCGTGTTCGCCGCGTGCCGCTACGGTCTGGCGCTTGTCGCGCCGCTGGCGCTCCGGCTCGACACGCGGAAGCTGGCCGCGTTTCTCGCGCTCCTCGCGGCGATCTTCTACCTTGTTCTCGCGGGGCCGAGCGTGGCGACCCGGCGCGCCTTCATCATGGCCGCCGTGATGCTTGTCGCGGTCATTGCCGACCGGCGGGCGATTTCCCTCCGCTCGGTGGCGATCGCGGCCCTGATCGTCCTCGTCCTCGAACCTGAAAGCCTGGTCGAGCCCGGCTTTCAGATGTCCTTCGGGGCGACCGTGGCGCTCATCGTGACGTTCAAGCCCTGGGTCGCGGTGCAATGGCGCATTCCCGCACCCTTGCGGCCGATGGCGATGCTCGTCCTCTCGTCGTTGGCCGCGAGCCTCGCCACCGGCCCCATCGCTGCCGCGCATTTCAATCGGATCGCCGAATACGGGCTCCTCGCGAATTTCCTCGCGGTGCCGCTGATGGGACTCGTCGTGATGCCGTCCGGGGTCGTCGCGGCCATCCTGTCCCCCCTGGGCCTCGCGGCGCCGGCGCTTTGGGTGATGGAAAAGGGAACCTGGGCGATCCTTCTCATCGCCAGCTGGGTCTCGGGTCTCGACGGCGCGGTCGTGGTGGTCCCGGCGCCGCCGCCGCTGACCTTGCCGCTTCTGGCACTCGGCGCTCTGGCCGTCCTGATCGCCAGGCCTCTTCCGCTGCGCGCCGCTGGCGGCGTGGCGGTCATCGCGGCAATGGCATTTTGGGCGATGGTCGAGCGGCCCGCGCTCCTCGTCGCCGGTGACGGATCAATCATCGGCGTGATGGGCGAGAAGGGGCGGGCGCTTTCCAAACCGAAGGGGGCCGGCTTCATCGCCCAGAGCTGGCTTGAGGATGACGGGGACCTCGCGCTGCAGGAAGACGCCTTCGCCCGACCGGGCCTCACTGGCGCCCCTGGCGCGTTCCAGACGGTGGTGGCGGGGCGCAAGGTCTGGCATTTCGCCGGCAAGGGCGCCGCAGCCAAGGCGGCCAACGCCTGCACCGGCGATGGTCTCGTGATCCTGTCCACGGATTGGGAAGGAACCGTGCCTGCGGGTTGCCGCATATACGACGCCGCGAAGCTCCGCGATACCGGCGCGCTCGGGGTCTATGCCGACGGAGCGACCCTGAGGATCGTCAGCGCCAAGGACATGGCGGGACAAAGGCTCTGGAACATCCGGCCGGGCCGAAGATCCGACCGACGTCGGGCGGCGCTTCAGTAGCTTCGGATCAACCCGACGAGCCGACCCTGGACCTTGACATGTTCCTCGGGCAGGACCCGCGTCTCATAGGCCGGGTTCGCGGCTTCTAGAGCGATCATCCCGCCCCGACGGCGGAACCGCTTCAGCGTCGCCTCGTGGCCTTCGACCAGCGCCACGACGATATCGCCGTTATCGGCCGTCGTCTGTTCCCGGATCACGACGATATCGCCGTCGTTGATGCCGGCCTCGATCATCGAGTCGCCCTTGACCTCGAGCGCATAGTGCTGGCCGCGCCCGGCGAGCATGGATCCCGGGACCGCGACGTGATGCGAGACCTCCGAGATCGCCTCGATCGGCACGCCCGCGGCGATCCGTCCCATCACCGGCAATTCCAGCGCATGAACTTCCTCGACCGGCATGGCGCCCCTCGGCGGGTCGGCCCTGTCGCCCTCGATCACGCGGGGCGAGAAGCCCGGCTTCTCCATCGCGTCGGGCAGTTTCACGATCTCGATCGCGCGGGCCCGATGGGCAAGGCGGCGGATGAAGCCGCGCTCTTCAAGTGCAGTGATCAGCCGGTGGATGCCCGACTTCGACCGCAGGTCAAGCGCGTCCTTCATTTCGTCGAAAGAGGGCGGCACACCGTCACGGGCCACGCGTTTCTGGATGAAATCGAGAAGTTCCAATTGCTTGCGGGTCAGCATGATGCCTGTTTTCCTTTGCCGATTGCCACGCCGTTCTGTTGACGTTCTACGCGCGTTCCCCTTTTGTGTCAACAAATTCGGGCGCGGAGCGTGGGCTGGCCGTCACAGCGGAATGTAATCGACCTCGGTCCCTTCCGGCCGCGCGTCATCGCCGACGGGACGCACCAGCAGCGCGTTCGCCTCGGAAAGGACAGAGAGGAGCGCGCTGTCCTGTCGGTCGAACGCCGTGATCCGGGCGCCGCTCTCCGCGGCTTCGACCCGTGCCCGCATGTAATGGGCGCGCGGCCCGTTGGCGGCGACCGGCCGGGCCAGACGGGCGCGGTGGACCGGCGCGGGCGCGGGGGGCAGGCCCTGCAGCGCCCGCAGCATCGGACGCATGAAGATGTGCCCGCAAACGATCGACGATACGGGGTTTCCAGGAACGCCGAGCAGGATGGAACTGCCGAGCCGCCCGGCCATCAGCGGTTTGCCCGGACGCATCGCGATCTTGTAGAACGACCGCTCCATCCCCATCGCCTCGGTTACCGGCGCGACAAGGTCATGGTCGCCGACCGACGCGCCGCCGATCGTCACGACAAGATCGGCGCCCTCGGCGAGGCCGAGCGTGAACCGCAGGCTTTCGGCGTCGTCGCGCGCGATCGGCAGCATCCGCACCTCGGCCCCCTCCGCCTCGGCCAGGGCGCCAAGCGCGAAGCTGTTGGAGGCGATGATCTGGTCGGGCCCCGGCACTTCGCCCGGCATCACCAGCTCGTTCCCGGTGGCGAGGAGCGCCACGACGGGGCGCCGCGCGACGGTCACCTCGGCCACGTTCATCGCGGCGATAAGCGCGAGGTCGGACGGCGCCAGCCGCCGCGGGGCCGCGATCCGGTCGCCGGCGCTGAAATCCTGACCGGCCGCGCGGATATTCGTCGCCGCTTCCAGCTTGTCGCCAAGGGTGATCCGGTCACCCTCCCGGATCACGTCTTCCTGGAGGATCACACGCTCGGCACCCTTTGGCACGGGCGCGCCGGTGAAGATACGGACCGCTTGGTCGGGACCAACAGAACCGGAAAACCCTTTTCCGGCAGCAGCTTCCCCGATGATATTCAGGCAGGCACCTGGCTGGTGATCCGCCTCCCGGATCGCGTAGCCATCCATGGCGGAAGCCGCGAAGGGCGGCTGGTTCAACCGCGCCACGACCGGCGCCGCCAGAACCCGGCCCGCCGCGCGCCGCAGCGGTACCACTTCCGTTCCCACCGGTGCGCAGAGCGCGAAGAGCCGGCCGAGCGCCTCATCAACCGAAATCATGCCGCGCCTCCGCTATTGCTCCGCCTCGTAACGGCCTGATTTTCCGCCGTCCTTCAGGACGACCCGCAAGCCCTCGATCCGCATCGACTTCTCGGCCGCCTTCAGCATGTCGTAGACCGTCAGCGCCGCGACCGACGCGGCCGTCAGCGCCTCCATCTCGACCCCGGTCTGGCCGGAGGTCTTGACCGTCGCCTCGATCCTCACGCCGGGAAGCGCCGGATCGGGCGTGAGGTCCAGCGCCACCCTGGTGATCGGAAGGGGATGGCAGAGCGGGATCAGGTCCGAGGTGCGCTTCGCCGCCATGATCCCGGCCAGCCGGGCCACGCCCAGAACGTCGCCTTTCTTTGCCCGTCCCTCGGTGACCAATGCCAGCGTTTCTGCCCGCATCACCACCTGGGCCTCGGCCACGGCGATCCGGTCGGTCACCGCCTTGTCCGAGACATCGACCATATGGGCATGACCATCCTTGTCGAAATGCGTCAGCGCCATGTTCAGACCTCCACCGGATTGGCGAGGATCGCCCGCGTCGCCGATGCCACATCGTTCTGCCGCATCAGGCTCTCGCCGATAAGAAACGACCGGGCGCCGCAAGCGGCCATGTCGGCAAGATCCTGCGGGGTGAAGAGCCCGCTTTCGCAGACCACCATCCGGTCGGCCGGGATCCTCGGGGCAAGCGTCCGCGTCGTCTCAAGAGTAACCTCGAACGTCTTGAGATTACGATTGTTTATCCCGATCATCGGTGATTTCAGTCGAAGCGCCCGGTCCAGCTCCGCGCCGTCATGGACCTCGAGAAGCGCGTCCATCCCCCAGCCGATCGCCGCGTCCTCAAGCTCCGCCGCCTGAGCGTCGGAGACCGAAGCGAGAATGATCAGGATGCAATCGGCCCCCCAGGCCCGCGCCTCGGCGACCTGGTAGGTGTCGTACATGAAATCCTTGCGGAGCGCCGGCAGGGAGACGGCCGCGCGGGCGGCTGTGAGGAATTCGGGGGCGCCCTGGAAAGAGGGCGCGTCGGTCAGGACCGAGAGGCAGGTGGCTCCGCCCGCCTCGTAGGCGCGCGCGAGCGCCGGCGGGTCGAAATCGGCGCGGATGAGGCCCTTTGACGGGCTCGCCTTCTTGATCTCGGCGATGAGGCCGTAGCCGGTCGCCGATGCCCGCCGCAACGCCGAGGCAAAGCCGCGCGGGGCGCTTGCCGCCCGCGCCGCGGCTTCCAGATCGGCCAGCGGCCGCGCCGCTTTCGCGGCCTTCACTTCCTCAAGCTTGTAGGCCTTGATCTTGTCGAGAATATCCATGGCCCTTCCTTACCTCCGCGTCCCGCCGGCGAAAAGCCCTTCCGCCTTCTTCTGTTCTCAAATACTCCCCGGGGGTGTGGGGGTGGGAAACCCCCGCTTCCGCGCTATCCGCCCCAGTCGACCGTTGGCGCCTGCTGTGCCGCGAGCCAGGCATTGATCCGGCTGAACGGACGCGAGCCGAAGAAGCCGCGCCGGGCCGAAAGCGGCGAGGGATGCGCCGTCTCGATGACGAGATGATCGCCCGGCCGGACATGGGGGCGAAGCTTCTGCGCGTGCCCGCCCCAGAGAAGGAAGGCCGTCGGCCGGGTGGAGACCTCGGCCAACACCTCCTCGGCCAGACGCTGCCAGCCGAGCCGGGCATGACCGCCCGCCGCCCCGGCGGGCACCGACAGGCTGGTGTTGAGCAGAAGAACCCCCTGCCGCGCCCAGCCGCGCAGGTCGCCGTTTGGCCTGCGGATGTCAAGATCGGCATGCAACTCCTTGTAGATATTCGACAAGGAGCGGGGCAGCGGCGTGACCTCCGGCGCCACTGAAAAGGCGAGCCCGTGGGCATGTCCGGGCGTCGGATAAGGGTCCTGACCGAGGATCACCACCCGCACCGCCTCCGGCGGCGTCAGGTCGAGCGCGGCGAACCGCTGGGCTTCGGGGGGCAAGACGGGACGAGGGTCGTCCGCCAGCGCCGCCTCGATCCGGGGCAGGTCGCGGGTGAAGAAGGGCAGATGCGCCCAGGCCTTGGGGATCATGCCCTTTGCGTCGCCCGTGCCAGGGCGTCGATCTTCGCCTTCGCCGCGCCGCTGTCGATGCTTTCCGCCGCGCGCGCAACGCCATCGCGCAGATCGCTTGCCTTGCCGGCAACGACAAGGGCCGCCGCCGCATTGAACAGGACCGCATCGCGATAGGCGCCCAGTTCGCCATCGAGGAGCCTGCGGAAGGCCGCCCCGTTTTCTTCCGGGCTGCCGCCGAGGATCGCCTCGAACGGATGAACCGGCAGGCCGACCTCTTCGGGGTGCAGCTCGAATTCGTGGACCTTCCCGTCTTCGAGCGCCGCGACCGAGGTCGGGCCGGCGATCGAGATCTCGTCGGTCCCGTCTGCGCCATGCACGAGCCAGGCACGCTCGGACCCCAGCGCCGCGAGGGTCTCGGCCATCGGCCGGATCCACTGGCTGGAGAACGCGCCGGTCAGTTGGCGTTTCACCCCGGCGGGATTGGTCAGCGGCCCGAGAAGGTTGAAGACGGTGCGGGTGCCAAGTTCCGCCCGGGTCGGCATGACGTGGCGGATCGCCGGATGGTGCATGGGCGCCATCATGAAGGCGATCCCGCAGCTTTCAAGCGCTTTTTCAACGGCTTCCGCGCTGATCATCACGTTGATGCCGAGCTGGGTCAGCGCGTCCGCCGCACCCGATTTGGAACTGAGATTGCGGTTGCCGTGCTTGGCCACCACGACGCCTGCGCCCGCGACGACGAAGGCCGTGGCGGTCGAGATGTTCAGCGTCCCCTTGCCGTCGCCGCCGGTGCCGACGATGTCCATCGCGCCCTCGGGCGCCCGCACGGCATGGCATTTCGACCGCATCACCCGCGCCGCGGCCGCGATCTCCTCGACCGTCTCGCCCCGCGTCCTGAGTGCCATCAGGAGGCCGCCCATCTGGCTTGGGGTCGCGGCACCTTCGAAGAGGGCGGCAAAGGCGCGCTCGGCCTCGTCCCGCGTGAGCGGCCGGTCGGCGGCAAGGCCGATCAGCGGGCGGATATCGCCGCTCATGCCGGCACCTTCAAGGGCACGTTGGCACCTTCGAGGAAGGTCCGGAGCATCTGGTGCCCGTGTTCGGAGGCGATCGATTCGGGGTGGAACTGCACCCCCTCGATCGGCATTTCGCGGTGGCGCAGCCCCATGATCGTCCCGTCCTCCAGCCAGGCGGTAACTTCGAGGCAATCGGGCAATGTGGCGCGGTCGACGACCAGCGAGTGGTAGCGCGTCGCGAGGAACGGCGAGGGCAGGCCGGCGAACACGCCCTTGCCCGAATGGTGCATGACGCCCATCTTGCCGTGCACGATCTCATGGCAGCGCACCACCTTGCCGCCGAAAGCCTGACCGATGGTCTGATGGCCAAGGCACACGCCCAGAAGCGGTGTCTTCGTCTCGGCCGCCGCCGCCGTCAGAGCGAGGCAGATTCCCGCCTGATCCGGGTCGCAGGGGCCCGGCGACAGCACGATGGCCGATGGATTCAGCGCCATCGCCTCCTGCACGTTCAGCGCGTCGTTGCGGTGGACGACGACATCCGCCCCCAACTCACCCAGGTAGTGGACGAGATTGTAGGTGAAACTGTCGTAATTATCGATCAGAAGCAGCATGGCCTTGCCTTCATTCCTGACGGATGCAATCGGGGGGTGATCGCGCCCGCGTGACGGGCTATACATGGTCAGAGCCACGCGGCCGGGTCAAGGCAAGAAGCGGGCCAATGAGGTTGACAGGCGTCGGAGGCGGACGTGGGCAGAGGCTATTTCTTCGGTTTGCTGATCGGGGCGCTCGCCTCGGTTTTGGGCTTTGCGGGGGCGTCGCTGATGCTCCCGCCGACAGCCGCGCCGGTCGCGGGGTCGGGCACGGCGGAGGTCGCATCAGGAGGCGAAACCGTGTCGCCTGAAAAGGCGGCGGAGGAGCCGGAACCCACCGAGGCCGTCGCGGACAAGCCCGCATCGGAAGCCGTCGCATCGGTCACGCCCGAGGCCGTGACCGAGCCGGAGCCTCAACCTGAACCCTCTCCGGCGGCGGAACCCGCAGTCGCCGCCCCGGCACCGGTGTCAGCCCCGGCAGAGGGGACCGAGGCAAGCCTGGAGGCCGACACCGCATCGACCGGCGCCGAGGCGACGGCATCCGTTCCGGAGACGCCCGAAGTCGAAGTGCCTGCCGGATCGGAATTCGCCCGCCCCAAACCGGAAGAAGACCCGGTCCTTCCCGCGCCCGAACCCGCTCCGGCCATTACCGAAACGCCGGATGTCGCCCGGCCCGAGGCCGAAGCCGCGCCGCACCTGGCAGAGGTCAATCCGGCCGCGATGCCCGAGGGCCAGTCCGAGGCGCCGTCCGCACCCGCGGCACCGGATACCGCCACGGCGCAGGCCGTCGCCGACGTTCCGGCCGCCGAAACGACTGTGCCCGTGCCGCCGCCGGGAGAGGCCACGGCGCCGGTTCTCGCGACCGAGGCGCCGGCCGACTCGACGTCCGAGATTGTCACCGCGGAAGCCCGGCAGGTTCCGGAACAACCCGCCGCGCCGTCAGAGGCTGCCGTCCCTGCGGAACCTGTGAATGAACCCGCTGCGGAGCCCGCCCCGCCGGTTGCCGAAGCCGCTCCCGCGCCCGCTGCCCCCGAGGCCGCGCCCGAGCCGGCGCCGGTTTCGCCCACCCCGGCGGCCGAATCGTCCACCGCCGAGCCGTCCGAAGACCTGCCACCGGCGGATACGGGGCCGACGATCATCGACATCGCACCGCGCGCGCCGATCGGCGCGGCGAATGCGCCGCAGCCAGGGTTCAAGCAGTCCGTGCCGGGGGTGAAGGTGAACCGCCTTCCGTCCATCGGAGCCGAGCCTGCCGCCGATGTGCCCGGCGCCGAGCCCGAAACCTTCGCGCCCGCACCCGCGCCGGAGATCGTGCTCGACAAGCCGCAATTGCCGCTCGCGGAAACGGCCGTCGCGCGCTTCGCGGCGCGGTTCGACAATTCAGAAGCGAAGCCGCTCATCGCGGTCATCATGCTGGACATCGGCGAGGAGAATGGTGGCGTCGCACCCGACGCGCTTGCGGCCATCGACGGCCCCGTCACCATCGCCATCGACCCAGAGCGCCCGGACGCGGCCGCGCGTGCGGCGGTCTACCGGCTCGGGGGCCATGAAGTGGCGATCCTTGCGCCCGATCTGCCGGAAGGCGCCACGGCGAGCGATCTGGAGGTGAGCTATCAGAGCTATGTGCAGGTGCTGCCCGAATCCGTGGCCTTCATCGGCGCTCCAGGGGCGGCTTTCCAGAGCGACCGTCGCGTCGCGCAGCACCTCGTGGCGCTTCTGGCGACCGAAGGGCGCGGGCTCGTGAGCTATGCGCGTGGCCTCAACCCCGCACGCCAGGCGGCGGCGGGCGAGGGGCTGCCCCATGCCGATATCTACCGCGACCTCGATGCAGGGGGCGAAAGCGCCACGACGATTGCCCGCTACCTCGACCGGGCGGCGTTCGAGGCCGCGCGTCAGGGCGAGGTCGTCGTCGCCGGCACCTCGGCGCCCGAAACCGTCGGGGCGATCGAGGACTGGATCGCGGCAGGCGCCAAGGGCACGGTGGTGGGGCCGGTCTCGGCGGTCATGCTGGGTGATTGAGCGGGGCCGGGGTCGCGTTCAGGAATTACCGCGCTGGACGAAGAGGCCGGCATCCTCGGCCGCAGCCTTGAGGGCCTTGGACTTGTTCACGGTCTCCTGGAACTCCGCCTCGGGGTCGCTGTCATAGACGACGCCGCCGCCGGCCTGGATATAGAGCTTGCCGTCCTTCACGACGGCGGTGCGGAGCGCGATGCACATGTCCATCTCGCCGTTCGCCGCGAAATAGCCGACGCCGCCGCCATAGATGCCGCGCTTTTCCGGCTCCAGCTCGTCGATGATCTCCATCGCCCGGACCTTCGGCGCGCCCGAGACGGTGCCGGCGGGCAGGCCCGCGAGCAGGGCGGAGAGGGCATCCTCGTCGTCGCGGATCTCGCCCACGACGTTCGAGACGATGTGCATGACGTGGCTGTAGCGCTCGATGATGAACTTCTCGGTCGGGTGCACGGTGCCGATCTTCGCCACGCGGCCGACATCGTTGCGGCCGAGGTCCAAGAGCATGAGGTGCTCGGCCAGTTCCTTCTGGTCGGCCAGAAGGTCGGCTTCATGGGCGCGATCCTCCTCCGGCGTCGCCCCGCGCGGGCGGGTGCCGGCGATCGGGCGCACCGTCACCTCGCCGCCGCGCAGCCGCACGAGGATCTCGGGCGAGGCGCCGACGATGTGGAACGATCCGAAGTTGAAGAAGGTCAGGAAGGGCGAGGGGTTGGTGCGCCTGAGACTCCGGTAAAGCGCGAAGGGCGGCAGGGTGAAATCGGCGGTCCAGCGCTGCGACGGCACGACCTGGAAGATGTCCCCGGCGCGGATATACTCCTTGGCTTTTTCGACGGCGGCTTTGTAGCCCTCCGGCGTGAAATTGGACTTGAGCGGCCCGACCGCGGCGACGTCGCCGAGCGACCGCGCCTCGCCCGCCGGCGCGCGTTCGAGATCGCGCACCGCGTCCATCACCCGTTCGGCCGCCTGCGCGTATGCTGCCCGCGCCGAAAGGCCGGAGCCGATCCAGGCCGGCGAACAGACCGTCACCTCGCCCTTCACGCCGTCGAGGACCGCGACGATCGTCGGCCGCATCAGCATCGCGTCGGGCGCCCCGATCGGGTCAGGCTTGACGTTCGGCAGATGCTCCACCAGCCGGATCATGTCATAGCCGAGATACCCGAAGAGACCGGCGGCGATGGCCGGAAGCCCCTCGGGCATCTCGATCCGGCTTTCGGCGATCAACGCCCGAAGTGTCTTGAGCGGATGGCCGTCGAGTGCCTCGAAGGCTTCGGAATCGTAGCGCGCCTGCCGGTTGATGCGGCTCGTCGTGCCGTGACAATCCCAGATCACGTCGGGCTTGAGGCCGACCACCGAGTAGCGCCCCCGTACCTCGCCGCCGGTTACCGATTCGAGCATGAAGCTCATCGCCTGCGCGTCGGCGAGCTTCAGCATCAGCGATACCGGCGTGTCGAGATCGGCGGCGAGCCTTGCGTAGACGAGCTGATTCTCGCCACGCGCCCAGCCGGCCTCGAAATCCTCGAAGGTGGGGATCAGTGCCACGGTGCCCTCAGTTCATCTGTGCGTGGACGGCGTTGATCGCGGCCGCGTCAAGGCGGATGCCCGCCTCGCCCTCGATCGCCTGGGTGAAAAGCTGGAACATGTCCTGCGCCAGCGACTGGCCGAACTGCGCCTCCAGCGCCTCGCGGGTCCGCACCACCTCGTCGCTCGTCGGATCTGCCGCATGGACCGCGTTGACCGCGACGAGAAGCACGCGGCCCGAGTCGTCGACCACGGCGGAGCCGCCGTCGTCCAGCGCGAAAGCCTTTTCGCCCACGGCGGTCGGAGTGTCGGCGATGAAGCCACCCCGCGCGAAGCCGTCAAAGCGGGTGGTCACGAGGCCGGTGCCTTCCAGCGTCGCGCCGCCGGCAAGCTTTGCCTGAACCTCTTCGGCGTGCTTCAGGAGACGGTCATGCGTTTCCTTCACTTTCCAGGCCGCCGCTGCCTGATCGCGAACCTCGTCAAGCGGGCGCAGGGCCGGCGGGTCGATCCCGTCGAGGCGAAGCGCGAAGACGCCACCGTCGTCAAGCGGCGTCAGGGTCGGGAAATCGTCGGTCGTTGCGGCAGCCGCGGCATCCCGGAAGGCCGTGTAGGCGGCAATGCCGTCTTCGGTTCCGGTGCTGAACGCGATCTCGCCCAACTCCATCCCGGTTTCCTTCGCGACCTCTTCGAGCGTCGCCCCGCTGGCCAGAAGATCCTCGATCCCGTCGCTCTTGTCCGCCACCATGCGCCGCGCCTTGTCGGTCGCGGCTTCGGCGGACAGATCGTCGCGCGCCTCGTCGAAGGTCACTTCCTGAGCGTCCAGAATACCGTTCATCGCGTAGAGTGCCGGTCCGAGATCGGACTGGATCGGCCCCGCGACGCCCGGCGCGTCGAGCGCGAAGACGGCATCGCCCGCCGCCCCGAGCGCGTCCTTCGACATCTCGCCGAGGTCGATATCGGTCAGCGACAGGCCGCGTTCGGCGGCAAGCTCCTCGAACGTTGCCTCGCCGGCATCGAAGCGCGCCTTCGCGGCCTCGGCGCTGGCCGCGTCGGGATAGACCAGCCGTTCGACCAGGCGCCGTTCGGGGGTCACGAATTCGTTGATCCGGTCGGCATAGGCGGCCCGGAGCGTCGCATCGTCGAGTTGCACATCGCCCGCCAGCATGTCCGGAGAGAGCCAGACATAGGTGATCCGCCGGGTTTCGGGGCGGGTGAAATCGTCCGGATGCGCATCGTAATAGGCTTTTATCGCCGGCTCGTCCGGGGCGGCGACCGGCTCCGGCAGGTCGGAGGCGATCAGTTCGGCGACGGTGAAGTCACGCGTTTCGCTCGCCCAGGCGGCGATCCGTGCAACATAGGTCTCGGGAGCGGCGGTGCCGCCGAGGATCGCGCCTTGAAGGACGGTCCGGGCCGCCTCGTCCCGAAGCTTGGATTCGAATTCGCCCTCGCTCAGGCCTTCCTGCTTGAGGGTCAGCGCATAGGTGTCGCGGTCGAACTTGCCGTCGAGGCCCTGGAAGGCCGGCACCGCGACAAGTTGCTTGCGCACCTCGGCATCGCCGACCGACAGGCCGATGCGGCCCGCTTCGTTGTCGAGGGCGGCGGAGGCGATGACGCGTGCCTGCACCGTCCGGTCGATGCCGAGGGCCTGCGCCTGAGAGAAGCTGAGGGGCGTGCCGATCTGGGCGGCGACGGCGGAGATTTCGCGCTGCAATGTCCGCGCGTAGTCGCGCAGGTCGATATCGCGGTCGCCGACGGTGCCGAGCGAACGGACCGAGCCGCCGAAGTTCCGCGCCCCGAAACCGCCGAGGCCGAGGATCAGCATCGCCATAAGGATCCAGACGATGGTGTTTCCGCGCTTCTTGCTGCGCAGCGGGTTCGACATGGCGTTTCCTTCCCCCGAACGGACCTTGTGCGAAGGTGTTTAGGCCAGCGGACCGGGCGGGGCAAGGCCGCCCGTCGGGGGCCAGGGTCAGGGCTTGAACGCGGCGAGCCGGTCGATCAGCGTGCCGATCCCGGCGCTGTCGATATTGGCAAACGCGATGCGCAATTCCCGATCCCCGGCCGGGTCGTCCGCGGGCCGGAACATCGTGCCGGGAAGGAGAAGGACGCCCGCCTCCTGCACCAGCCGTCTGGCCAGCTCCGGCGAGGCGATCGGGTAGGGGTGGCGCACATAGGCGAAGAAGGCACCGCAACCCAGAAGCTCCCAACCGTCGAGCCGCGCGAACCCCGCTTCGAGCGCGGCGCGGCGGGCAAGCGTCTCGGCCCGTTCGCCCGCGACCCACTGACCAAGGTTGAGCATCCCCCAGAGCGCGCCGATCTGGCCGAGCTGCGAGGGGCAGATCGCGACGGTGTCGAGGAACTTCTCCACCTCGGCGAGGCGCGCAGTATCGGCGACGATGGCGCCGACGCGGTGGCCCGTCAGACGGTAGGCCTTCGAAAAGGAATAGAGATGCACGAGCGTCCCGCGCCAGTCGGGATCGGCAAAAAGGTCGTGCGGTGCGTCCGGCCGGCTGTCGAAATCGCGGTAGGTCTCATCGACGATCAACGCGATGCCCTTCGCCTTGGCGAGGTCGAAGAAGGCACGGAGCACCTCGGCCGGGTATTCGACGCCGCCTGGATTGTTCGGCGTCACGAGAACGATCGCGCGGGTGCGGGGGGTGATCAATCG
Source organism: Defluviimonas sp. SAOS-178_SWC (assembly GCF_039830135.1). Lineage (NCBI taxonomy): Bacteria > Pseudomonadati > Pseudomonadota > Alphaproteobacteria > Rhodobacterales > Paracoccaceae > Albidovulum > Defluviimonas sp. SAOS-178_SWC. The sequence continues at coordinate 1,804,368 of NZ_CP156081.1, forward strand.
CTCCGCCGCCTCCGCCTCGGGGATCAATCCGGGCCCGGTCGGCAGCGGCACGGAGCCAACCCCCTGCATGTCCAGCCACATTTTGTGATTGAAATACCAGGGGGTTGGAAGGATGATTTCATCCCCGGCCCGTGCCAGGGTCGACAAGATCGCGCAAAAAGCCTGGTTGCAGCCTTGCGTGATCGCGACCTCGGTGGCCGCGATCTCTCCGCCATAGGCCGCCGACCATTGAGCCGCGACTTCGGCCCGCAGGGCCGGCAGGCCGAGCACCGGGCCGTAAAGATGCGCGGCCGGTTCGTTCAGTGCCGCCTCAGCCAGCGCCTGCCGGAGCGCGGGGGGCGGCGGGTCCATCGGCGCCGCCTGGCTCACGTTGATGAGCGGCCGGTCGGCAGGAAACACGACCCCGTCCAGCCAACGCCGCGCCTCCATCACCGGTGGCGGGAAGGTGGCGGCCATGTCGGGGTTGAGCGGCAGGGTCATCGGGGGTTTGTCCTCGGCAATCTCTCGCCTCCCTTGGTACAGGGATCACGGCCGGAGGCAAGGCGTCTTACGGTTCCTCGGGTCCGGCCTTCATGCGCTGATACTCGTGCCAGACGAGCCAGATCACCACGAGGTCGAAGATCGTGAGCGCGATCAGAAAGGGCGCATGGGTGAGGGAAAAACGTTCGATTTGATAGAGAATGAACCCGACCAGCACGAGGATCGAGGCCGGGTAGGCCCAAAGGATGCGGAAGGCGAGCGCCGCAACGATCACAAGTTTCACCACCCCGTGACCGATGAGGTAGAGCGCCCAGAAATTCTGGGTCGAGACCGAATACCCTTGGGCAAGCCCCAGAAGCCAGTTCGCCACCCGGTCGCCCGGATCCTCGACGATCTCGTAATGCGTGAGCCAGCGGACCGTTCGTGTCACCCAATCGGCACTGGCCAGCCAGATAGCGATGCCAGACAGCAATTCGGTGGCGGCGAATGCCCCCTTGGCGATCAGGCTGACATCGAAAAGCTGACGCAGCCGGCGCTCGACATGGGCGCTGAACGGCCTGCCCACCGCGCCTCAGTCCCGTCCGCGATAGGGCTCGACATATTGCAGGGCCATGTCCCACGGGAAGAAGATCCACGTGTCCTGGCTGACCTCGGTGATGTAGGTATCGACCATCGCGCGGCCCTCGGGCTTGGCGTAGACGGTGGCGAAATGCGCCTTCGGATAGAGCTTTCTCACCAGTTCCAGCGTCTTTCCGGTATCGACGAGGTCATCGACGACCAGAACGCCCGCGCCGTCCGGGCCCATGATGCTGGCCTGCGGCTCCTTGATGACGCGGGGCTGGGTCTGATCCTGATGGTTGTAGGACTTGACCGAAATCGTATCGACGACGCGGATGTCGAGCTCGCGGCTGACGATCATCGCCGGCGCCATGCCGCCGCGCGTGATCGCGACGACCGCCCGCCAGGCGCCGTCATCGGGGCCTTTGCCGTCCAGACGCCAGGCCAGCGCCCGCGCGTCGCGGTGAATCTGATCCCAGGAGACGTGAAAGCCTTTTTCGTGCGGCAGCCGGTCGCTCAATGTCCGCTCTCCTTGTCGCCCCTTCCGGTGACGACGTCGATATCGGGCGCGTCAACCGCTTTCATGCCAACGATATGATATCCCGCATCGACGTGATGCACCTCGCCCGTGACACCCGATCCGAGATCGGAGAGAAGATAGAGCGCGGACTTGCCGACGTCGCCCTGGTTGACGTTGCGCCGCAAGGGTGAGTTCAGCTCGTTCCACTTCAGGATATAGCGGAAGTCGCCGATGCCGGACGCCGCGAGCGTCTTGATCGGACCGGCGGAAATCGCGTTGCAGCGGATGCCGTCCTTGCCGAGATCCTCGGCGATGTAGCGCACCGACGCCTCCAGCGCGGCCTTGGCGACGCCCATCACGTTGTAATGCGGCATCACCCGCTCGGCCCCGTAGTAGGTCAGCGTCAGAAGCGAGCCGCCATCGGGCATCATCGCCGCCGCGCGCTGGCAGACGGCGGTGAAGGAATAGACCGAGATGTCCATCGTCATGCGGAAATTCTCGATTCCGGTATCGACATAGCGGCCGCGAAGCTCGTTCTTGTCGGAAAAGCCGATCGCATGCACGACGAAGTCGAGCTTGCCCCACACCTTTTCCAGATGCGCGAAGAGCGCGTCGAGCGACCCGGCATCGGCCACGTCACACTCGACCAGTTCGGTGACGCCGATCTGCGCCGCAAGCGGTTCGACCCGCTTTTTCAAGGCTTCGCCCTGATAGGAAAAGGCCATTTCGGCGCCATGATCCGCGCAGGCCTTGGCAATTCCCCAGGCGATCGACTTGTCGTTCGCAAGCCCCATGATCAGGCCGCGCTTGCCGGCCATCAATTTGGTTGCCATATCTGTCCCCGCGCCACTTTCTTAACGAGTTACGAAGCATTAGGCTAAGTTCCAACCTGCTTCAAGGGCGGGGGACGCCGCTTGGCGAAGTCGTTCGGCAGTATGCAATCAGAGCGTGAAGCAGCCTGGAAGGCCCGATAATGGCAGACCGAAGCGGAATATTCGGGGGAGACGACCCCTTCGTCCTCGCACGGTCCTGGCTGACGGAGGCCGAGGCGTCCGAACCGAACGATCCGAACGCCATCGCGTTTGCCACCGTCGATGCGGACGGGTTGCCGAATGCGCGCATGGTGCTTCTGAAAGAGATTGAGGCCGACGCTTTTCTCTTCTACACAAACTACGGTTCGGCAAAAGGGCGCGAAATCGCGATCGCCGGCAAGGCGGCTTTCGTGATGCACTGGAAGTCGCTGCGCAGGCAAATCCGGGTCCGGGGCGTGACCAGCCGGGAGGAAGGGTCGATGGCGGACGAGTATTTCGCCTCGCGGTCCTTGCAAAGCCGGCTCGGCGCCTGGGCGTCGCGGCAGTCCGAACCGCTTGCCTCCCGGGGCAGGCTGATGGCTGAGGTGGCACGAGTGACCGCGGCGCAAGGATTGGCGCCGGAGCGACCGCCCTTCTGGGGGGGAATACGGCTCAAACCGCTGGAGATCGAATTCTGGGCCGATGGGGCCTTCCGTCTTCATGACCGATTCCAATGGCGTCGCGCGACGCTGGCGGACAGTTGGGAGATTACGCGACTGAACCCTTAATCGTCGCGAGTGTTGGTGATCAGTTTCATTCGGTGCCTTCAGTGAGCTTCAATTCGCTTCCTCTCCGGTTAGGCCGGCATGAGGGGCGGGGATGGGAAAACGACCGGTTATGACACAAGAACAACAGGACCAGCACGAGGTCGTCGGCCGCGTGAAATGGTTCGATCCTGCGAAGGGATTCGGCTTCATCGTCGCCGATGAAAGCGGAGGCGACATTCTTTTGCATGCGAATGTCTTGCGGAATTTCGGTCAGAGCTCCGTCGCCGACAACGCGCGAATCACCGTGCTCGTCCAGCAGACTGCACGCGGCGCCCAGGCGGTCGAGGTGCGGGAGATCCTGCCGCCCGAGAACGAAGACGCGATGCCGATCGAGGATCTCGGGGATAGCGACGCGGCCGAGATCGCCGCGCTGCCGCTGGAGCCGGCGCGGGTGAAATGGTTCGACAAGACGAAGGGATTCGGCTTCGCCAATGTCTACAGCCGCCCCGAGGACGTGTTCATCCATATCGAGGTTCTGCGCCGCTCCGGCTTTGCCGATCTGCAACCGGGCGAGGCGGTCTGCCTTCGCGTGATCGAGGGCAAGCGCGGCCGCATGGCGGCGCAGGTCGCCTCCTGGGAAGCGGCGGTCCGGGAAAAGAAATGATCCTGCGGGTTGCGATCGCGGCGATCCTCCTTGGCGGCCCGGCGGCGGCTGCCTGCACCGAGACGGTGGCCGAGTTTCGCTGGGACGCTGGTCAGGCGCGATTCGCGGTCGAGATTGCCGACGATCCGGGCGAACGCGCCAACGGGCTGATGTTCCGCAAGCGCCTGCCGGCGAGCGCGGGGATGCTCTTCATCTACGAACATCCCCAGCCGGTCTCGTTCTGGATGAAGAACACGCTCATTCCGCTCGACATGGTGTTCATCGGCCCGGATGGCCGCGTGAACGCGGTCCATGCGAACGCGGTGCCGGGCGACCTAACGCCGATTCCGGGACCCGACGGCACGCTGATGGTGCTGGAGATCCAGGGCGGGCTCGCCGCGCGGCTGGGGTTGGGCGAGGGGGCCGAGTTGCGCCATCCGGCCGTCGATCCGGCGACGGCGCTTTGGGCCTGCGGGCAACCTTAGGCCTTTTCCTCCGGCCCTCAACTCGCTAGAGACGGGGCGTCGGGGCGTAGCGCAGCCTGGTAGCGCGACGGTTTTGGGTACCGTAGGTCGGAAGTTCGAATCTTCTCGCCCCGACCAGCCTTCCAAAGAATGCATTCGGCACCCGCCGCGGCCGTATGTGCCGCCGCGTGAATTCACCTGCCCCGGCAGACTCGCGGGGCAAATCCCTTGCAGGCAAAAGATTTCCGGGCTGGCGGCCCGCGCCGCCCGATTTCGGGTGAATCACCCCGGCCGGCCTCATCGGGCAGGTCAACCGAAATCTCCTCCCGAACGCGTGAAAAACTAGTTGACCCGACCGGGTCGAATACGTCAGTTTGTATGGGCTGACGGAGAAGCCACAAGATTTAGTGGTCGGCACGGCGGGGACAGAACAACACCAACATCGGTCACGTTAACAGATGACCAGGACGCAGCGGGCGCATCCGCTGTGAACGATGGCTTGTCCCTCAACGCCCCGAAAGCGCTTGCGCGGCAAGACGCTCCGGTAAGGGGCGCGTCGCGGCCTAGAGAAGTGAAAAGATGGGGCAGACATGAAGATCGAACGCAAATTTACCAAGGCCGGGCGCGACGCCTACTCGGAAATCGGATTCACCACGACCGTGTCGGAGATCCGCAACCCCGACGGCAAGATCGTCTTCCGCAACGACAGCGTCGAAGTGCCCGAGGGCTGGAGCCAGGTCGCCTCCGACGTGCTCGCCCAGAAGTATTTCCGCAAGGCCGGCGTTCCGGCGCGGTTGAAGAAGGTCCGCGAAAAGGGGATGCCCGAATTCCTCTGGCGCTCAGTGCCCGATGAGAAGGCGCTGGCCGACCTGCCCGAGGACGCACGCTATGTCGGCGAGACCTCCGGCAAACAGGTCTTCGACCGCCTCGCCGGGGCATGGGCCTACTGGGGCTGGAAGGGCGGCTACTTCACGACCGAGGCCGACGCGCAGGCCTATTACGACGAGATGCGTTTCATGCTGGCCGAACAGATGGCCGCGCCAAACTCGCCGCAATGGTTCAACACCGGCCTGCACTGGGCCTACGGCATCGACGGCCCGTCGCAGGGGCACTACTACGTCGACCACAAGTCCGGCGAGCTGACGAAATCCGCCAGCGCCTACGAGCATCCGCAGCCGCATGCCTGCTTCATCCAGTCGGTGAAGGACGACCTCGTCGGTGACGGCGGCATCATGGACCTCTGGGTTCGCGAGGCGCGGCTTTTCAAGTATGGGTCGGGCACGGGCACCAACTTCTCCTCGCTCCGGGGCGAGGGCGAGAAGCTGTCGGGCGGCGGCAAGTCCTCCGGCCTCATGGGCTTCCTCAAGATCGGCGACCGCGCGGCGGGCGCGATCAAGTCGGGCGGCACCACGCGCCGCGCGGCCAAGATGGTGATCTGCGACATGGATCACCCCGATATCGAGGACTTCATCAACTGGAAGGTCATCGAAGAGCAGAAGGTCGCCGCGCTGGTGGCCGGCTCCAAGATGCATGAGCGTCAGCTCAACGAGATCTTCGCGGCGATCCGCACCTGGGACGGTTCCACCGAGGACGCCGTGGATCCCGCGAAGAACGAAGCCCTGAAAGCCGCGATCAAGTCGGCGAAGAAAGTGGCGATCCCAGAAACATACGTCAAACGCGTGCTCGATTACGCGAAACAGGGGTACGGGAGCATCGAATTCCCGACCTACGACACCGACTGGGACAGTGAAGCCTATGCGTCGGTCTCCGGGCAGAACTCCAACAACTCCGTCCGGGTGACCGACGCCTTCCTCAAGGCCGTAAAGGACGACGCGGATTGGGAGCTTGTCCGCCGGACTGATGGCAAGATTGCCAAGACCGTGAAGGCGCGCGACCTCTGGCAGCAGGTCGGCCACGCCGCCTGGGCCTGCGCCGATCCCGGCATCCAGTTCCATGACACGGTCAACGCCTGGCACACCTGCCCGGAAGATGGCCAGATCCGGGGATCGAACCCTTGTTCGGAATACATGTTCCTCGACGACACGGCCTGCAACCTGGCCTCGATGAATCTGCTGACGTTCCATAAAAACAATGCCTTCGACGCCGAAGCTTATGTGCATGCGACGCGTCTCTGGACGGTCACGCTGGAAATCTCGGTGACGATGGCGCAGTTCCCGTCGAAGGAGATCGCGCAACGCTCCTACGACTTCCGCACGCTCGGCCTCGGCTACGCCAATATCGGCGGGCTGCTGATGAACATGGGCCTCGGCTACGACTCGGACGAAGGCCGGGCGTTCTGCGGCGCGCTGACGGCGATCATGACCGGCATCTCCTACGCCACCTCGGCCGAGATGGCGGGCGAACTGGGCGCTTTCCCGGGCTACGCCAAGAACGCCGACCACATGCTCCGCGTCATCCGCAACCATCGCACGGCGGCTTACGGCAAAACCGGCGGTTACGAGGACCTCGCTGTCGCCCCGGTCGCGCTCGATCACGCGAACTGCCCGGACCAGGCGCTTGTTTCCCTTGCGAAATCCGCCTGGGACGAGGCGCTGGCCCTCGGCGAGAAGAACGGCTACCGCAACGCCCAGGCGACCGTCATTGCGCCGACCGGCACGATCGGCCTCGTGATGGACTGCGACACGACCGGGATCGAGCCGGACTTCGCGCTGGTGAAGTTCAAGAAGCTCGCCGGCGGCGGCTACTTCAAGATCATCAACCGCTCGGTTCCCGCCGCGCTCGAAACCCTTGGCTACGGCTCGGCCGAGATCGAGGAGATCATCGCCTACGCCGTCGGTCACGCCAGCCTTGGCAACTGCCCCGGCATCAACCACACCTCTCTGATCGGACACGGCTTCGGCCAGGCGGAACTTGAGAAGATCGAGGCGGCATTGCCTTCGGCCTTCGATATCCGCTTTGTCTTCAATCAGTGGACACTCGGCGAGAAGTTCTGTCAGGAAGCCCTTGGAATTCCTGCGGAAAAGCTGAACGACCCGACCTTTGACATCCTTCGCCACCTCGGCTTCACCCGCAAGCAGATCGAGGCCGCGAACGACCATGTTTGTGGGACGATGACTCTTGAAGGCGCACCGCATCTGAAGGCGGAACACTACCACGTCTTCGACTGCGCCAATGCCTGCGGCAAGAAGGGAACCCGTTTCCTGTCCGTGGACAGCCATATCCGCATGATGGCGGCGGCGCAGTCCTTCATCTCGGGCGCGATCTCCAAGACGATCAACATGCCGAACAACGCCTCCATCGAGGAGACTCTGGCGGCCTACGAACTCTCCTGGTCGCTCGGCATCAAGGCCAACGCGCTTTACCGCGACGGGTCCAAGCTGTCGCAACCGCTGGCCGCCGCGCTCGTCGAGGATGACGAGGAGGCCGAGGAGATCCTCGCCACCGGATCGGCACAGGAAAAGGCCGCCGTTCTGGCCGAGAAGATCGTCGAGAAGATCGTGGTGAAGGAACTTGTCCGCAGCCACCGCGAAAAGCTTCCCGAACGCCGCAAGGGTTACACCCAGAAGGCGATGGTTGGCGGGCACAAGGTCTATCTGCGCACCGGCGAGTACAAGGACGGCACGCTGGGCGAGATCTTCATCGACATGCACAAGGAAGGCGCGGGCTTCCGGGCGATGATGAACAACTTCGCCATCGCTGTCAGCGTCGGCCTGCAATACGGTGTGCCGCTTGAGGAATTCGTGGATGCCTTCACCTTCACGAAGTTCGAACCGGCGGGCATGGTCCAGGGCAACGACTCGATCAAGCAGGCGACCTCGATCCTCGACTACATCTTCCGCGAGTTGGCGGTCTCCTACCTCGACCGGACCGACCTTGCCCATGTGAAGCCGCAGGGCGCGAGCTTCGACGATCTCGGCGGCGGCGCGAACGAGGGCCAGTCGAACCTCGCGGAACCGAGCGAGCGCACCGCGTCGAAATCGCTGGAGGTCCTGAAGCAGGTCGCCTCGACCGGCTACATGCGCAAGCGGCTGCCGCAGGAGCTTGTGGTCCTGCAGGGCGGCGTGGGCGCCACCGCGCTCGCCGGCGATCCGGTCGCGGCGCTGAACACGCTGGTGCCGGCCACGGCGCAGGCGGTGCTGACCGCCGGCGCGACGGCCATCGCCTCCGGGACGGTCACGATGGACGCCCGCACCAAGGCCAAGATGCAGGGCTACGAGGGCGATCCCTGCGGCGAATGCGGCAACTACACGCTGGTGCGCAACGGCACCTGCATGAAGTGCAACACCTGCGGGGGAACGAGCGGGTGCAGCTGAGAAGAGAATGCCGGTCACTCCGGTGACGGGTTTCCGGGGCGGGTGCGCTCGCCCCCGACGACGTTCAGGCCGCAGGCAGAAAACCGAGCGGTATGAAGGATGAGCCTGAACGGCGAGACTAGGGGGGCCTCCGGGCCCCCCGTTTTCTTTAAGGGATCGCCATCCCTGGGTGGCAATTCATGCGTGAAACGCGGAAGGCTGCGCAAAACCGATGGGTGTATCGGCGCCATTCCGCCAGAGCGTTCACGGCGGCGTGATCATGCCTCACGAGCCTCTTGCGGGACGCTTCGGGAAGATCCACATAGCGGGCGGTGGCGGTTAAGCCACTGATTCTAGGGCAGTTGCCCTTACCTGGAGTACAACAGAGATGAAAAAGCTCGTTCTGGCCCTCGGCGCCGTTGCTGCCTGCACCGTTGCCGCCCAAGCCCAGACCGTCGTGACCGACACCGATGGCAACGGCACCTACTCGATCGAGGAGCTGACCGCGGCCTATCCGGACATGACGGCCGAGACCTTCTCCATGATCGACGCCAACGCCGATGGCGCCGTCGACGCGGACGAACTGAAGGCCGCGCAGGAAGCGGGCACGATCGCCGGCTGATCGGCCTGAGATCTCATCCGACGTGACGGGGCCCCGGAGATATTCTCCGGGGCCCTTTTGCTTGCGCGGCGGGCGGCGGGCCGGTCACGCGGCATCCTCGCCGGTCAGAAGGGCCGCGGCCGGACCGTCGGCCGGCAGCCCGCAATCGACGCGAAGGCGCGAGCGCAGCCGCGAGAGCCGCGACATGACCGTGCCGAGCGGCAAACCCTCGGCCGCGGCGATGTCGGCATAGCTCTCGCCCCGCGCCGCCTGCCGCACGATCAGCTTCACCTCCGCCTGCGGCTGCCGCGACAGGGCGCGCGCCACCTCGCGCAAGGCCAGGCGCCCGGGGGCCTCGGCCGGCGTGGCGGGTTCCGGCGCGTCCGACAGGGCGAGCACGGGGCGGCGCCGCTTCCGCGCGAGGTTTCTGGCCGCGGTCATGAGATAGGGTCGCAGATCGTCGATCTCGGCCCCGGCGGCGATCTGCGTCCAGACCCTGAGCAGCGCCTCCTGGGCCAGATCCTCCGCCGCGACCGGATCGCGCATGAGGAGCCGGGCGAGGCGCAGGAGCTCGGGCATGTAACCGACGATGTCGGCGCTCTGCGCTCGCGGCGGGCATGTGGAAAGCGGATCAGTCATGGGATGTCTCCTTCTCCACCGGACTTTGGGCCGCCGGCGCGCGGGCACAACCTGGGGGAAATCCGCCGAGCCGTCTTTCGCCGCCCGTTCCCGCGCCTTTCCGGCGGCTTCCCGCGCGGCGGGGGCAGGGCAATGGGCGAGGGACCGCGCGTCGGCGGCGGTGGGGAGGGGCGTCGGGAATAAAGCCCCGCCTCCGGTGTCCTGATCACTGAAGGCGGCACAAACGCGGCTTTCGCGACCTAAAGATCAAGGAGATGATCCGATGAAGAAACTGGCACTCACCCTCGCGCTCGGCCTCGCCACCACCGGCATGGCGTTCGCGCAGGGGATTTCGGACATGGATGCGGACGGGACGGGCAACCTCTCGATGTCGGAATTGCAGGCGGTCTATCCGAACCTGACCGAGGAGGGATTCACCGCGATCGACACGAATGCAGACGGGGCGGTGGACGAGGCCGAGCTTGCCGCGGCCGTCGAGGCGGGCACGCTGAAGACCGAAGGCTAGGGCGCTGCCCGGGTCCGTTCACGGATCAAGGGCCGGCTGACCCGAGGCCGCCGCCCGGTCCGATGCAAACCCGACACGCCCACCGGCCTTGCGCCGGCGCGGGGTCCCGCCACCGTGACCCCTTCCCCAGCCATCACGGGCCGGGGCCCCGCGAGAATGCCGCGTGAGTTCAGATCCCGCGCGGCAGGGCGGCCACGCCGGTCCTGGCCACGTCGGCAAGGCCCAGGGGGCGCATCAGGTCGGCGAAGGCGTCGATCTTTTCCGGCGTCCCGGTAATCTCGAACACGAAGCTTTCGAGCGTCGAATCCACGACATTGGCGCGGAAGATATCGGCAAGGCGCAAAGCCTCGACCCGCTTCTCGCCGGTCCCCGCCACCTTGAAAAGCGCGAGCTCGCGCTCGACCGAGGCGCCCTCGACCGTGAGGTCATGCACTTCGTGCACCGGCACGATCCGGCCAAGCTGCGCCTTGATCTGCTCGATCACCGTCGGCGTTCCCGTCGTCACGATGGTGAAGCGCGACAGGTGCCCCTTGTGATCGACCTCGGCGACGGTCAGGCTCTCGATATTGTAGCCCCGCCCGGTGAAAAGCCCCGCGACGCGGGCCAGGACACCGGGATCGTTGTCGGTCAGCACCGTCAGTGTGTGGCGTCCGGCAATCTCGGCATGGGGATCGCGCAGGTCATAGGCCGAATGGCTTGTCGACCCCTTCTTGATGTTCAGTGCGGACATGCTGCCCTCTGCTTCTTCTTGGTCCAAATACTCTGGGGGGCCGGGGGCAAGGCCCCCGGGGGCCGCCCTCTACACCAGCACCGCGCCGCCCGCCTGGATCGCGCCCTCGGTCGAGGCGTCGCCCATGAGCATCTCGTTATGCGGCTTGCCCGAGGGAATCATCGGGAAGCAGTTCTCGTGCTTCTCGACGAGGCAGTCGAAGAGAACCGGGCCGTCGTAGTCGATCATTTCCATGATCGCCTCGTCGAGATGCTTTGGGTCCGAGCACTGGATGCCTTTCCAGCCGAAGGCCTCGGCCAGCTTGACGAAATCGGGCAGGCTCTCGCTCCAGGAATGCGAATAGCGTTCGCCATGCAGAAGCTGCTGCCACTGCCGCACCATGCCGAGCCGTTCGTTGTTCAGGATGAACTGCTTGACCGGGGTGCGGAACTGGGTCGCGGTGCCCATTTCCTGCATGTTCATCAGCCACGACGCCTCGCCCGCCACGTTGATGACCAGCGCGTCGGGATGCGCGATCTGCACCCCGATCGAGGCCGGGAAGCCGTAGCCCATCGTGCCGAGCCCGCCGGAGGTCATCCAGCGGTTCGGCGCCTCGAAGCCGAGGAACTGCGCCGCCCACATCTGGTGCTGGCCGACCTCGGTCGTCACGTAACGGTCGCGGCCCTTGGTCAGCGCCTCCAGCCGTTCGAGCGCGTATTGCGGCTTGATGGTCTTGTCGGAGTTCTTGTAGGTCAGGCAGCGCTTCAGCTTCCACTGCTCGATCTGCCCCCACCACTTGGCAAGGCCGTCCTTGTTGACCTTGCGCCCGCGCGACTTCCAGACCTTCAGGAGGTCTTCGAGCACATGCCCGACATCGCCGACGATGGGCAGGTCGACATGGATCACCTTGTTGATCGACGAGGGGTCGATATCGACATGCGCCTTCTTCGAGCGCGGCGAGAAATCGGCTATGCGGCCGGTGATCCGGTCGTCGAACCGGGCGCCGAGATTGATCATCAGGTCGCAGCCATGCATGGCGAGGTTGGCCTCGTAGAGGCCGTGCATCCCCAGCATGCCGATCCAGCCCTTTCCGCTCGCCGGATAGGCGCCGAGGCCCATCAGCGTCGAGGTGACAGGAAAGCCCGTCGCATCCGCGAGTTCGCGCAGGAGTTGGCTCGCGCCGGGGCCGGAGTTGATGACGCCGCCGCCGGTATAGAGGATCGGCCGCTCGGCCTTTTCCATCAGTTCGACGAGTTCGGTGATCTTCGCCAGATCGCCCTTCACCTTCGGCTGGTAATGCGCGACGCGCGCCTCGCGCGGGGCCGAATAGGATCCGGTCGCGAACTGAACGTCCTTGGGGATGTCGATCAGGACCGGGCCGGGGCGGCCATGCGTCGCGACATGGAAGGCCTGATGGATCGTCTCGGCCAGGTTCGCGGTGTCCTTCACCAGCCAGTTGTGCTTGGTGCAGGGCCGGGTGATGCCGACCGTGTCGGCCTCCTGGAACCCGTCCGTGCCGATCATGAAGGTCGGCACCTGCCCGGTCAGGACGACGAGCGGGATCGAATCCATCAACGCATCCGTCAGCCCGGTGACGGCATTGGTCGCCCCGGGCCCCGAGGTGACGAGAACGACGCCCGGCTTGCCGGTCGAGCGGGCATAGCCCTCGGCCATGTGCACCGCGCCCTGTTCGTGGCGGACGAGGATGTGGCGGATGTCGTTCTGCTGGAAGATCTCGTCATAGATCGGCAGCACCGCGCCGCCGGGATACCCGAAGACCACCTCGACGCCCTGATCCTTGAGCGCCTGAACCACCATCTTCGCACCGGTCATCTGCCGCGACATCTCGATTTTCTCCGTCCGTGCTTCGCTACGCAACAAAAAGCCCCCGATTTTTCGGGGGCGCATGGGAACCAGTATGGTCAACCGTTACCGGCCCATGCGCCATGTCCCGACAAGTACGAGGATCGGTGCCATTGCCCAGGTTCCCTTTGCTGCTGTGCGGCGGACATTATGCAGCGTTCGTCGGGGCGTCAACCGGCAAAATCCGGAATAAAGTGTCGCATGGTGACGTTTTCGCATATTTTTCTTTCGCAAGAGGGCCGGTCTGGCGAAAGAAACCGAATCTGACGGGGAATTCCGCTGCTCCCGAACCGCGACAGGCCCGCCTATCCGGCCGCCATCAGCCCGATATAGCCGGCATAGCCGGCCAGGAGCACGCCGCCGCCGATGCGCCCGATGCGCCCGCCGAAGACGGCAAAACCCAACATCGCCAGCGCCGCCGCCAGAGCCAGAGCCATGTCGAGCCCGGCAAAGCGCGGCTCCACCGGGATCGGCGTGACAAGCGCGGTGATCCCGAGGATGCCGAGAATGTTGAAGACGTTGGAGCCGAGGATGTTGCCGACCGCGATTTCGGGATGACGGCGCATGGCCGCGATGATCGCGGTCGCCAGTTCCGGCAGCGAGGTGCCGATGGCCACGATGGTCAGGCCGATGACCGCCTCGCTCACGCCGAAGGCGCGCGCGATCTCGGTCGCGCTGACGACGAGAAGCCGGGCGCCGACCATGAGGATGATCAGCCCCGCGACGGCGAATAGTGCACTTTTCCAGAGCGGTGCCGCGACCTCCGCATCGGCAGGGGGGGCGCTGCCTGCCGTGCCCCTGAGCGAGAGCCAGAGATAGAGGGCCAGCCCTGCCGTCAGGATGGCGCCCTCGGCCCGCGATACGACCCCGCCCGCGATCATCACCCAAAGGAGAAGGGTGGCGCCGATCATGACCGCGAAGTCGCGCCGCATCGCGCCGAAACGCATCGGGACGACCGCGATCACGGCCGATATCCCGAGGATCAGGAGAATGTTCGCGATATTGGAGCCGATCACATTGCCGACCGCCAGCGAGGGCGCGCCGGACAGCGCCGCCTGAATCGAGACGAGCAGTTCCGGCGTCGAGGTTCCGAAGCCGACGATGGTGAGGCCGATGACCAAGGGCGGAACATGCAGGCGCCGCGCCACGCCAACGGCCCCCCGGATCAGGAACTCGCCACCAAAAAAAAGGCCGACGAGTCCGGCCAGGAACAGTAGATAGGTCAATATCGCCTCCCGTTGGGGTTCCGCTCTAGATCGGGCCGATGCCGGTTATTGCAAGGGCCGGCCGCAAGTTTCCGCACCGAACGTGAGGGCAGGGGCGGGTGTGGTCGGATCGCCCCGTCTTGCCGTGGCGATCCCGGAACACCCCGGCCGAACCCGGATGGACAATGTCCGGCGCCGCGGTCAGGATCGCCGCCACGAAGAGTGCCCACAACGACGAGAGGCCGGGAAATGACTGCGGATACCATGCGCTATGCGGCGATCATGCTGATGGCGGGCATCGGCATCCCGATCCTCGCGGCGCTCAACGCCAAGCTCGGGGGACGCATCGAGTCGCCGGCGGCGGCGGGGACGATCCTCTTCGCGGTGGCCTTTCTCGGCACCGTCGCGACGATGATCGCGACCGGCGGCACCAGCGCCCTCGCCGCGGCGCCCGGCCAGCCGAAGCACCTCTTCCTCGCCGGCCTTCTGGTGGCGTTCTATGTCCTTTCGATCACCTGGGTCGCGCCCCGGTTCGGTCTTGGCAATGCAATCACCTGCGTCCTTCTGGGGCAGCTCCTGTCGGCGGCGGTCATCGACCAGTTCGGGCTGATGGGCGCGATTGTCCGGCAGGTGACGCCGATGCGGGCGGCGGGGCTCGCCCTGATGGCGGCCGGCGTGTTCCTGACCCAGCGCGGCTGAGCCGGTGGCCGGGCGGGGGGGCGTCCCGCCCTCTCTGGCCCCCCGGGGGCGGCAATTCACCCCCGGGAGTATTTGGGAACAGAAGAAGTCCGGGCGCCGGGACGCGGTGACGCGGCCCCCGCCGAGCGGGGGCTCGATGCCCCCCGAGGCGGTCCCTTCCGCCCCTCAGAACCCCTTGCCGGTACCCTGCAACACGCCGTGCTCGATCGCGTAGCGCGTGAGCCCGGCAGTCGTGGCGATGCCGAGCTTGCGCTTGATGTTCTTGCGATGCGTCTCGACCGTGCGGACCGAAATGTCGAGGTCGGCCGCCACGTCCTTATTCGACTTGCCCTGCGCCAGTTCCAGCAGGATCGTCTGTTCCCGCTGGGTCAGCGGCTCGCGCCCGTCTGCCGTGCCGGGATCGAGGCTCGCCGTGGCGCCGGTGCAGAGGTAACGCCCGCCCGCCATCACCCGGTCGATGGCGCTCTTGATCTCTTCGATGGGGACGTCCTTCAGGATGTAGCCCATCGCGCCGTGCCGGAGCGCGGTCGAGATGTATTCGGGGCTGTCATGCATCGACAGGATCACGATCCGGGTGTCGGGATTGCGCTCAAGCAGGATCTCCGTCGCCGAAAGCCCGTTGACCTGCGGCATGTTGAGGTCGAGGAGGATCACATCGGGGGCGAGTTCCCCGGCGCGGTCGATGGCCTCCTGGCCGTTGCCGAGCGTGCCGACCACCTCGATATCGTCGTAGGTCTCGAGGATCGCGCGGATGCCTTCGGCGACCATCGGATGATCGTCGACGATGAGGATGCGGACCGGCTTGGTCATGCGGAGGTTCCCGTTTTCGGAGCCTTCCCGGCGGGCGGCAGCATGTGGGTCAGTGGTACCTGAGCCTCGATCACGGTGCCCGAAGCCGAAGAGAGAACGCGGAGGCTGCCGTCGAGCTGTTCCATCCGTTCGGCCATGTTGCGCAGGCCTAGCCCGCCGTCGGCCTGATCGCCGCGCGTCGCGCCGCCGCGGCGCCCTGCGATGCCACACCCGTTATCCTCGATCCTGAGAAGCGCGCCCTGCTTGTGGCCACGCACCATGAGCCGGATCCTTGTCGCGCCGGAATGCTTCTCGATATTCGTCAGCGCTTCCTGCGCGATGCGGTAAAGGGCGATCTTCGCCTCCTGGTCGAGCCGGTTGCGGAACACCACGGTTTCGAACTCGGTCGCGATCCCGGTGCGCCGGCCGAACTCCTCGACGAGCGATTGCAGCGCGGGGCCGAGGCCGAGATCGTCGAGCACGCCGGGGCGCAGGTCGCGGCTGATCCGGCGCACCTCGCCGATCGCCCCGTTCAGCCGCTCGATTCCCGTCGACAGGCTTTCTTCCGCGCGCGCGTCGCCGAGGCCGAGGCGGCGGCGCGCCAGTTCCAGAGTGTAGCGCACGCCGACAAGGATCTGCGAGATGGAATCGTGGAGCTCCCGCGCGACGCGTCCGCGCTCCTCCTCCTGCGTGTCGATGATGCGTTGGGTGAGCTTCTTCAGCTTCGCATCGGCGAGGCGGCGTTCGTGGATCGTGATCCCCATGCCGGAGGCGAAGACGAAGAGGACCGCGCCGAGGGCGATGGCGGCGATCCACTGGAAGGTGCGCCGCACCCGCGCCTCGGTCTCGGCACGCGCGGTGGCGATGGAGCCAAGGACGTCATCGAGAAAGACGCCGGTCCCCACCGCCCAGCGCCAGTCCTGAAGGCCGATCACGTAGGAGACCATCTTGGCCGGTTCGCCGGTCGACGGTTTCGGCCAGATATAGGAGTGATAGCCGCCACCCTGCCGGGCGATGCGGATCAGCTCGTCGACGACCGGCGTGCCCTCGGGATCGTCGAGCCCCGCCCAGTTTCGGTTGATGAGCCAGGTCTGGCGCGGCGCCACGATATTGGTGCCGTCGTAGTCGTAGACGAAGAAGTAGCCGTCCTGCCCGTAGATCATCGCCGCGAGGATCTGCGCCACCGCGGTCTTGGCCTTCTGATCGTCGGGCAGCGCATTGCCGTAGATCGCGGTATAGGCGGTCCGGGCGAGGCTGATGTAGTTCCGCAGTTCCTCTTTCTTTGCCGTGATGAGTTGCGCCTCCAGCACGGCGATCTCGCGCTCGGACAGGGCGCGGGACTGGTTGGCGACGAGAAGGGCGATGGCGGCGGCCGCGACGACAAGCGGCAACGTCGCCAGAAGGTAGATCTTCTGGCCGTAGGACAGGCGCAGGACCCGCCTCAATCTCGCAAATCCGGCCGGCATCGCCGTCGCGGTCCCCCAGGATCATCCCCGATTCGTTCTGAAGATTGTGCGGTGCGGGCCGGTGCGTCAATTCGCGAGGCGCAGGACGCGGCGCGGGTGACTTCACGGCAGGCGGCGCAGAATACGGGGAATCTACGTAGTACTCGGTATTCCACAGGCGAAAATGCGCCGTTAGTGTTTCGTCAGTCGCGATGATCCGCCGGCAAGGTGGGCGGGCGTCTTGGGAGAACACAATCAATGGGAGGTAAGACCCGAATGGACCGTCGTTCATTTCTGACGAAGGCCGCCGTCGGCGGCACGGCCGCAGCCGCCGCGAGCACGCTGGCTGCGCCGATCTATGCGCAAGGCAACCGCACGCTCACGCTCGTGACCACGTGGTCGCGCGGCCTCGCGGGCGTTCATGACGCAGCCCAGCGCTGCGCCGACACGATCACGGCGATGACCGACGGACAGCTCACGGTTGACCTCAAGGCGGCGGGCGAACTCGTCGGCGCCTTCGAAGTCTTCGACGCGGTGACCTCGGGCCAGGCCGACATGTATCACGGCGCCGACTACTATTTCGTCGGCCAGCACCCAGGCTACGCCTTCTTCACCTCCGTGCCGATGGGCATGACCGCGCAGGAGCTCGCCAACTGGTACTATCACGGCGGCGGCATGGAGCTGCACGACGAACTCGGCTCGATCTTCGGCCTGAAGTCCTACCTTGGCGGCAATACCGGCGCGCAGGCCGGTGGCTGGTTCCGCAAGGAAATCGCGGGTCCGGAAGATTTCAACGGCCTGAAGTTCCGCATGCCCGGCCTTGGCGGCAAGGCGCTCGGCAAGCTCGGCGCCTCGGTGCAGAACCTGCCCGGCGGCGAGGTCTATCAGGCGCTCTCGTCCGGTGCGATCGACGGCACCGAGTGGATCGGCCCCTGGGCCGACGAGAAGGCCGGTTTCCAGGAGATCACCAAGATCTACTACACCGCCGGCTTCCACGAGCCGGGCGCGGGCCTCTCGCTCGCCATGAACCGCGAAGTCTACGACAGCCTGACCCCCGCACAGCAGAAGATCTACGAGATCGCCTCGGGCGAGGCGCATCAGTGGAACCTCGCGCAATTTCTGTCGAACAACTCGGCCGCGCTCGGCCGGTTGCAGGCCGCGGGCGTCAAGACGCTGGAATTCCCGGATGCGGTCTGGGATGCGTTCGGCAAGGCTGCGCAGGAAGTCCATGACGAGAACATGGGCGACGAGCTCTACAAGAAGATCTACGACAGCTATATCGCGTCGATGAAATCCTCCTCCGCGTGGATCAAGCTGTCGGACGGCGCCTATACTAGGCAGCGCGACCGCGTCCTCGGCTAAGGCTCGGCCCATCGGAAAAAGCGAACCCTCCGGCCCCTGTGGCCGGAGGATATAACCGGCGCGGAAAGCGCCGAACGAACCATGGGGGGATGTGATGGTGGACGCCATCGGGTGGTTCTTCGCCAATATCCTGAAGGCCTTCGTGAACTTCTTCTACGCCATCACCCATCCGGGTGAATGGCTGGCTTGGTTTGCCTATATCAACAAGCCGATGCCGACGCCGGAAGTGAAGGAATCGCTGATGCGGTTCATCTATTACGGCGCCTCGCAGGAGTTCTTTTTCGTCCTTCTCGTCATCTTCCTGATCCTGACCGCCATCGGACTTTGGCGCCGGCCCGTGATGTGGGCCTATGTGCGCGGGCTCGAATGGTTCGCCAACACGACGGGACGGATCGTCGCCTGGGTCGGCCTGATCATGGTGATCCAGCAGATCGTCATCGTCTTCCTGCAGCGCATCTTCCGCGTCGCCCAGATCGAATTCGGCTTCTTCGGGATCGGCTTCACCAAGGACCTGTCCTGGTGGTCCGAAGAGCTGAAACTCTACAATGCGATGGTCGTGGCGCTCTGCGTCACCTACACGTTCGTGCAAGGCGGCCACGTCCGTGTCGACCTCATCTATTCCAACGTCTCCTACCGCTGGAAAAAGGCCATCGACATGGTCGGTTCGCTGGTCTTCATGGTGCCGGTCGCCACCTTGACCTGGCTTTTCGCTTGGTCGTTTTTCTGGCGCGTCATGGTCGTGCCGAACACCTCGGCATCGGACACGCTCGACAAGCTCCTTCTCAAGGCCAAGGCCGTGCGCTGGAACATCGAGACGATCGGCTTCTCGCCCAACGGATTTGACGCCTATTTCCTCTTCAAGCTGCTGATCCTCAGCTTTGTCGCGCTGACTTTCCTGCACGCGATCGCCTTCTTCTACCGCTCGCTTCTGGAGTGGATCGAAGGCCCGGCAAGCGATGGCAAGTATCTCGACAGGGATAACCTCGGCGCCGGTGAAGAAGCCTACGAAGGCACACATTAAGGAACGGATGGACCATGTTTCTCGGATTTGACGGCGTCGAGATCGGCCTGATCATCGTTTTCCTGTGCCTGTTCTCGGGCATCCTCTCGGGCTTTCCGGTCGCCTTCGCGCTGGGCGGGGCGGGGATCATCGCCTTCGCGATCATCGCGGCGCTCGACAGTTCGGGGCTGCTTGTCCACGAATTCCTCGACCGGAGCACGGCGGAATACCAGGCGCTCATCGCCCAAGGTATATCCGACATCGAGATATCGAAGTTCACCTATCCCGACCTGCCAAGGGCGGTGGAACCTTTGTTCCCGCAAGGCTGGGAAGTGGCGATGGACCGCAACCTCGCCTTCATCGTCAACCGCATGAACGAACGGGTCTTCGCCGGACAGTCGATCGAGACGCTGTTGGCGGTCCTCATGTTCGTGATGATGGGCATCACGCTCGAACGCTCCAAGATCGCGAACGAGCTTCTGACGACGATGGCGCGGGTCTTCGGGCCCTTGCCTGGCGGTCTTGCCGTGTCGGTCGTGGTCGTGGGGGCGTTCCTTGCCGCGTCGACCGGGATCGTCGGGGCGACCGTGGTGACGATGGGCCTCCTGTCGCTGCCGACGATGCTGCGCAACCGCTACTCGCCCGAGCTTGCGACCGGCGTCATCGCCGCGTCCGGCACGCTCGGCCAGATCATCCCGCCCTCGATCGTCATCGTGCTTCTCGGCACGCTCGCCGGTGATCTCTACGCCGCCGGGCAGGAGATCCGCGCCGACGCGGCCGGCTGTTCGGATGCGCTGACCTATCTTGGACAGGCGGCGGTCCTGTCGGTCGGCACGCTCTTTCAGGCGGCCCTTCTGCCGGGGATTCTTCTGGCCGCGATGTACGGGCTTTATGCCTTCGGCTACGCGCTGGTGAACCCCGAAAAGGCGCCCCCGGTCGCGCTCGAGGCGGTCGGCGGCGACATCGTCACCCGCTCGGACGCGGTGCGCTGGTTCGTCGTGGCGCCCGTCGCGATCATCGGCGGGATCCTTCTTGCCGCGCAGATCAACCTTGTCGGCAGCCAGGACCTGACCGTCGACAGCTACACCGATGCGGGGCAGGCCGCCTCCCTGCGCACCAAGGTGTCGGACCAGTGCAAGGCGTCGATGATCGAACTGCACGGCCAGGAAGCCTGGGACGCGGCCGTCGCCCAGCAGTCCGAGATCGACGCGGCAGGCGGCATCGCCCAGAGCTACAAGCGTTCCGAAGAGGAACTCGCCACCGCTCATGCCGAGAAGATCGCCAACGCGGCGCCGGTCGGCACCGGCGTCGCCATCCTCTTCACCCTCGCGGCGCTGCTCCTTGCGATGGCGCGCGGCGTGTCGCCTTCGGCCGACCCGCGGCCGCTCATGGTGGGGGCGGGGGGCATCCTTCTCGGCCTGATTGCCGATGCCGCGCTGATTCCGCCGACCATGGGGCCGGGACCGTCTTTCCTGATCCTTTCCGTTCCCTTCGCGATCACGCTTTACGGGTGTGGCGTGGCGGCAAAGAGCATGTCGCACAACGACCTTGTCCGCGTCGTGTTCCCGCCGCTGGTGCTGATCATCGCCGTTCTCGGCTCGATCCTCGGCGGTATCACCAACCCGACGCCCGCGGCCGCGCTCGGCGCCGGCGGCGCGCTTCTGCTGGCCGCCTACCGCAAGCTCCACGACGAGAAGAAGAGCGGCGTGATCATCCTCGCCGCCTCCTTCGCGATCATCATCATGATCCTGATCGGCATCAACTTCGACCTGCGGATCAACCGCTCCGACGTGGCGATGCCGGACCTGATCGCCTACTACGCCGCCCGCGCGACGTATTTCTTCGCGCTCTTCGGCATCGTCTACAGCTGCTGGGTGCTCTTGCGCGCCTCGGTTCTCGGCCCCGTTGTCCGCGAGACCGCGAAGGTCACGTCGATGGTCTTCACCATCCTTATCGGCTCGCAGCTTCTGAACCTCGTTCTGATCTCCTTCGGCGGCGAGCACTACATCCAGTCGTTCCTGCGCTCGTTCGAGCAGGAGTGGACGGCGTTCCTGATCGTCATGCTCGTCCTCTTCATCCTCGGCTTCGTGCTCGACTTCCTGGAGATCATCTACATCGTGGTGCCGATCGTCGGCCCGGTGATCTATGGCGGCACATACGATCCGTCCTGGGTGACGATCATGATCACGGTGAACCTGCAAACCTCGTTCCTGACGCCACCCTTTGGCTTCGCGCTCTTCTACTTGCGTGGTGTCGCACCGGCGAGCGTGACGACCGCGCAGATCTATCGCGGCATCATCCCCTTCGTGCTGATCCAGATGCTGAGCCTGATCATCCTGTGGATGTTCCCGGCCATCGTGACGATCGTTCCGGCGCTCCTGCCGCACAACTGACGAAAACGCCCGGACTGTCCCTGCGGATGGTCCGGGCCGTCTTGGCATGTCGGATTGCGCGGCGGGTCCGGTCTATTTGACTGTTAGCACCGGGCATTTCGCCAACAACTCGACACGGTGCGAAACGCCGCCGCGCAACGTCGCCTCGATGTTTCCCAGGCCCCGAGAGCCGATCACGATGATGTCGGCTTTCTTCCGGTTTGCCACATCGACAATGGTCCGGGCGACGGGGCCGGTTTCGACCCGCGTCTCGGCGTGCTCGATGCCCTTCTTGCGAGCGATCTTGGCGGCATGGTCCAGAAGGTCGCTCGACAGAAGCCGGATCGCCTCGTAGTCCGGCCCCTCGATGCTTTCGAGTTCCGCGTATTTGCGCAGTTCCTTGGAAAGCTTCGGAACCTGTAGCGGCTTGAGGACGGTCAGGATCATCAGTTCGGCCTTGCAGGCGACCGCGATCTCTGCCGCATACTCCACCGCCTTGATTGAATGAGCGGAGCCGTCGATCGCAACAAGCAGCTTCTTTATCATGGATTTATTTACCTCGAATGCGCGGACGTTTCGTTTTTTCGGTGCGCCTTTGCTCAGCCCCGCGTCGGCCGGGTTTCCGGCAGCGCGATGCGCGCCACCTGCTCGGCGATCGGGTCGACCGAAAGGGGATGCGTCTCGCCGGTATGGTCGGCCGGGTCGCCGATATCCTGCCAGCGGCCGTTCTTGTAGATCTCGAGCGCGTCGAAGCCGGCCTTGTAGCCCATCTTGCGGCTGCCCGGCACCCAGTAGCCGAGATACACATAGGGAAGCCCCGCGCGGCGCGCGATCTCGACATGGTCGAGGATGATATAGGTGCCGAGGCTGTCGCCGGCCTTGTCGGGCTCGTAGAAGCTGTAGACCATGCTCAGCCCGTCATCGAGGACGTCGGTCAGGCAGACGGCGGTGAGGATCCGCAGCCCGCCCGGTCCCTTCGGCGGCGCGGAATATTCGACGACGCGGCTCTTGACCGGCGTTTCCTCGATCATCGCGGCGAACTCGAAGATATCCATGTCGGCCATGCCGCCGTCGGAATGCCGGCTGTCGAGATAGCGGCGGAAGAGCCCGTACTGGTCCTCGGTCGCCCAGGGGCTGGTCGCATCGCGCCTGAGATAGGCGTTGCGACGGATCGTTCGCCTCTGGCTCTTGCTCGGGGTGAAGTCCGCGACCCGGATCCGGGCCGAGAGGCAAGCGGTGCATTCGGCGCAGGACGGACGGTAGAGCACGTTCTGGGATCGCCGGAACCCCTGCTTCGACAGCGCGTCGTTCAGCTTCTCGGCATTCTCGCCCTGAAGCGCGGTGAACAACTTCCGTTCCGACCGGCCCTCGAGATAGGGGCAGGGCTGTGGTGCCGTCACATAGAACTGGGGCGCTATGGGAAGCGTGTGGCGCATGATAGGCCGAGCGTGGCGGTTCAGAGCGGTCGTGTGATGTGGCGACGTTAGCAAGCGATCTTCCATCCGCCAAGCCCCGAGTTCGGGACAATTCCGCGCGTCTCCTTGGGGAAAAGGGCAACGGCCCGGCGGGGGCCGGGCCGTCGTCGCGGTTGCGTCTCGGGGTCAGTAGCGTCCCGGCTCCTGCCGGTCGGGGCTGCCGCCCGCGTCACCCGCGTCGCCGTCGCTGTCGGCCTCACGGGCCGCGCGGGCGCGTTCATCGAGGTACTGGTCGAACTCGGCCTTGTCCTTGCTTTCGCGCAGCCGCTTCAGGAAGCCCTCGAACTCCTCCTGCTCGCGCTCCAGCCGGTCGAGCGTGTCGGCCTTGTAGGCGTCGAAGGCGGTGTTGCCCGAGGATCGGAAGCCGTGCCGCCGGGCATGGCAGCGGGCCATGTGGGAATGGGCGTCGTGGCGGCCCCAGCCGCAGTTTTTCGAGAACATGCGCTTGCTCCAGATCATGTAGGCGAGAAGGAAGAGGCCGAGCGGCCAGAAGAAGATGAAGCCGAGCACCATGGCGGCGATCCAGGCGCCCTTGCCGCGATCGTCGAGCCAGGCTTCGGCCCGACCGGGCCAGGCGGCGATGGTGGACATGCGGGGTTCCTCCGTGGGGTTGATGTAAATCCGTTTCACATGACGAAAGATCGGGTGCCCCCGGCGCTTCGTCAAGAGGTATGTGAAAGATTTTTACATTGCTCGGGGGCGGGGCTATTCGGTGAAGTCCGCGACCTCGGCCCCTGTGGCCGCCAGAAGTGCATGCGGATCGACCGGGAAGATGTGACGTGGCGTGCCGGCCGCGCCCCAGACCGTGGGGAACTCCAGAAGGCGCGGATCGAAGTAACTGCGGATCGGCGTCAGGTGACCGACCGGGGCGACGCCGCCGATGGCAAAGCCCGTCTCGGCGCGGATCAGGTCGGCATCGGCCTTGCCGAGTTCCTGGCCTGCGACGGCGCTCGCCTTCGCGGCCGAGACGCGGTTGCCCCCGGCGGTGAGGAAAAGGACCACATGGCCCGTCGCCTCGCCCCGGAAGATGATCGACTTGGCGATCTGGTCGAGCGTGCAGCCCGCTGCCGCCGCCGCCTGCTCGGCCGTCCGCGTCTCGCCCGGCATTTCAAGGATCTCGCTGGCCAGCCCCGCCGCTTCGAGGGCCGCCGCAACCCGTTTCAGGCTCTTGCTCATGCTCTTCTGTCCGTTCCTGTCGCCAAGTCCGGGCATTCAAGCCATGACGCGGCGGCCTGTGCAAGGCCGCGTAGCATCGGGCGGCCGGGCACGGGCCGGTCGGGGCCGATCGCTTGCCCGCGCTTTTCCGTTTCGCGTTTGTGGCGGACCGTTGACGCTGCCCCGTTGCCAGATACTGTCAGGCCATGAATTTCGCATCCCGCCTGACCCGTTGCCCGATCCCGTTCGATCCCGCCCGGATCGACGAGGTGCGCACGCGCTTCGCGTCCCTCGGCCCCGAGCTTCGCGCACTTCTGGAGGGGACGGCGGGGTGCAGCCCCTATCTCGCCGGCCTTATGGAGCGCGAGGCCGACTGGCTTGAAACCGCCCTTGCCGGGGCGCCCGAGGTCGTGCTCGACGCGGTCCTCGCCGAGGTTGGCGCGGCACCGCCCGATACGCTTGGCTCCGCGCTCCGGCAAGCCAAGGCGCGGGTGGCGCTTCTCGCGGGGCTTGCCGATCTCGGCGGGGTCTGGCCGCTGGAAGCAGTGACCGGTGCACTGACCCGGCTTGCCGATTGCGCGGTGGACAGGGCGCTCCGCACCCTCGTCGCCGACGAGATCAGGCGCGGCAAGGTGCCGGGTGCGGTGCCCGAGGATGCCGACACGGCGGCGGGGATCGTCGCCATCGCGATGGGCAAGATGGGGGCGGGGGAACTCAACTATTCCTCCGACATCGACCTCATCTGCCTGTTCGACGATGGCCGCTACGATCCCGGCGACGTGCAGGAGGCGCGGGCCGCCTTCATCCGGGTGGTCCGCAAGATGACCGCGCTCCTCTCCGACCTCACCGCCGACGGATATGTGTTCCGCACCGACCTGCGCCTGCGCCCCGACGCCTCGGTGACGCCGGTCTGCATCTCGATGGCGGCAGCGGAACAGTATTACGAGGCGCAGGGCCGCACCTGGGAACGCGCGGCCTATATCAAGGCGCGCGCCTCGGCCGGGGATATCGCGGCGGGGGAGCGGTTCCTCCATGCCCTCACCCCCTTCGTCTGGCGCCGGCACCTCGATTTCGCCGCGATCCAGGATGCGCACGACATGCGGCTCCGGATCCGCGACCACAAGGGATTGCATGGGCGCATCGTCCTCGAAGGCCACGACATGAAGCTCGGCGTCGGCGGCATCCGCGAAATCGAGTTCTTCACCCAGACCCGCCAGCTCATCGCCGGCGGCCGCGACCCGGACCTCAGGGCCCGCGACACGGTCGGCGGGCTCGCCGCCCTTGCCGCGAAGGGCTGGGTGCCCGAGGCGGATGCGACCGAGCTGACTGCGCTCTACCGCGCGCACCGGGACGTGGAACACCGGGTGCAGATGGTCGGCGACGCCCAGACCCATGACCTGCCGGCGAATGCCGAGGGTTTCGATCGCATCGCGAGGATGTCGGGCGAGGGCGATACCGGGCGTTTCCGCGCGGATCTTCTTGATCGGCTGACACGCGTTGCCGAGCTGACCGAAGGCTTTTTCGCCCCCGGCGAGGCGCGCGCCGAACCCGAGATGAGCGATGAGGCGCGCGACATCGTCGATGGCTGGCGGTCCTATCCGGCGCTCCGCTCCGAACGCGCGGTGACGATCTTCAAGCGGGTCCAGCCGGAGATCCTCACCCGGCTCGACCGGGCCGCGAGCCCGGCCGAGGCGCTGCGGCAGTTCGATGGCTTCCTGGCCGGACTGCCCGCCGGCGTTCAGCTCTTTTCTCTGTTCGAGGCCAATCCGCAGCTTATCGACCTTATTGTCGATGTCTGCGCAACGGCGCCCGGCCTCGCGGTCTATCTGTCGCGCAATGCCGCCGTGCTCGACGCGGTGATCGGGGGCGATTTCTTCGCGCCCTGGCCGGGGACGGGGCCGCTGACCGCGCTTCTTGCCGAACGGCTGGCCACTGCTCGGGATT
The DNA here is from genome assembly GCF_039830135.1 of Defluviimonas sp. SAOS-178_SWC. Lineage (NCBI taxonomy): Bacteria > Pseudomonadati > Pseudomonadota > Alphaproteobacteria > Rhodobacterales > Paracoccaceae > Albidovulum > Defluviimonas sp. SAOS-178_SWC. The sequence continues at coordinate 1,830,607 of NZ_CP156081.1, forward strand.
ACGAGGCGCGGCTCATGGCGGCGCGGGTCTGGGCGCGCGAATGGCATTTCCGCATCGGCGTCCATCACCTGCGCGGGCTGATCGGCGCGAGCGCGGCCGGGCGCGAATATGCCGACCTTGCGGGTGCGGTGCTTGCCGCGCTCTGGCCGGTCGTGGTCGAGGAGTTCGCGGCCAAGCATGGCGCGCCGCCGGGGCGCGGGGCGGTGGTCCTCGGCATGGGATCGCTCGGGGCAGAGCGTCTGAACGCGGCCTCCGACCTCGACCTCATCGTGGTCTACGACGCGGCAGGCGTCGATGCGTCGGACGGCAAGCGGCCGCTCGCCGCGCGGGCCTATTACGCGCGGCTGACGCAGGCGCTGGTGACGGCGCTGACGGCGCCGATGGCCGACGGGCGGCTCTACGAGGTCGACATGCGGCTTCGCCCCTCGGGGCGCCAGGGGCCGGTCGCGACCTCGATCCAGTCGTTCCGCGACTACCAGATGACGGAGGCCTGGACCTGGGAACATCTCGCGCTGACCCGTGCCAGGCCGGTCGCGGGGGACCCGGACCTGGCAGACGAGGTCGAGGAGATCCGCCTCGCGGTTCTCGCCGCAAAGGGCGGCGCGCCGTCGGTCCTGTCGGACGTCGCGGAGATGCGGGACCGGATCTTCGCCGCCAAGGCGCCGGACGGCGCGTGGGAGGCGAAGATCGGTCCGGGGCGCTTGCAGGATATCGAGCTTCTGGCCCAGTCCTGCGCGCTTCGCGCTGCCTCTCCCGCGCGTCGGGTAGAGCCGCAGCTGCGCGCCGGGCTGCGCGCCGGCTTGCTGTCGAAAGAGGAAGAGGCGGCGCTTCAGGAAGCCTACAGGTTCCTTTGGCGGCTTCAGGCGGGGGGGCGGCTCCTGACCGAAAAGCCGCTCGACATGGACGCTGTCGGCGAGGGCGCGCGCGCATTCCTCATGCGCGAGACGGGGGCGTCGGATCTCGCCGGGATGGCGTCGCTGCTGGAGTGGCAGGTGGCGCAGGCCGCGGACATCATCGCCGCGACCCTCGGCATACCTGCGCGAGGGGTGGGTGAGGACGGACGGGACGGGGCCGGATGGGAAGGAAAGTGATGGATCTGACGGTTGCCGACCCCAAGGGGCTGATCCGGGAAAGCTATGCGATCGAGGGGATCAGCCTCGGCGAATGCCGGTCGATCTTCCTCGACTGGGCGCTCAGCCTCGCCGCCGGGACTGACACGCGCGAGGCGCTGCGCGTCCTCATTTCCCATTACCCGCCCGGCGCGCTCGGGCATCCGATGAACGGGGTGCTGACCGCCGGTCTTGCCGCCCCGCCGAAGCCCGCGCGCCGTGGCGGCCGCGCGGCACGGATCGCGCCGGACGCGGGAACCCGGTAACCCGACTCGGCGTCGTAAGGCCTTGCCACGTCGAAGATCCCGGGCCACGCAACCGTCGAATTTCCCGGATTTCGCCGCGCGAACACCGCAGCCGCGCCATCCCGTCGCCCGTTTGCGCCCGCATCCTGTGACCGTGCGGGGTGCGTGGTGACGGTATTATGCGGAATTATCATCCGATCCGACTGTTTGTACTGACATTCCTGCCGGGCGCAAGCTCAGCCCTGCTTCTCGGCCTTCTCGCCACGGCGAGTGCGCCGTCCCTCGCACCGGTGGTACTCTTGTCCTTCGGATTCCTCGCCTTCGCGCTGGCGGTGGGGTTCGCGGCCAAGCCGCCAAGACCACGGCGTGACGGTTCAGGTCGGGCCGGTCCCGTCCTGGCGCTTCTGGAGTTGCGGCGCAACCGCTGCCGATATGCCTTCGTCTTCGCGGCCGCCGCCGCTGGCTTCGCGGCTCTGGCACTCCGCCTCGCATTGGTACTGGGGATCGAGGTGCCGTTCGTGGTCAATACCGGGCACGTTCTTCTCACGCTCGCGGTGCTGTTCGTCTCGGCCTGGATCCAGATCGGCGAAGCCGCCTGTTCCACCGGTGCGGTGCGGCGCGCCTTTCTCGGCCATCGCGGCGAGGAGTGAGCGGCGAACCCCTGCGGCCGGCGACGGGCCCGGGGTTCGCTCAGCGTGGCAATTCCGATGCCGTGCGGGCCAGCGCCTCGATCGCGGCCCAGTCGCCTGCCGCTACGAGATCCTTGGGCGCGACCCAGCTTCCGCCGACACAGAGGACATTGGCGAGCCGGAGGTAGTCGGCGACGTTCCCGGGGCCGATGCCGCCGGTGGGGCAGAACCGCACCTGCGGGATCGGCGCGCCGATCGAGGCAAGCGCCAGCGCCCCGCCCGAAGCCTCGGCGGGGAAGAATTTCTGCACGGTGTAGCCCTTTTCGAGCAGCGCCATGACCTCGGTCGCCGTGGCGGCCCCCGGCAGGAGCGGCAGATTCTCCGCCTCGCAGGCGGCGAGAAGCCGGTCTGTCGCGCCCGGCGAGACGCCGAACCGCGCGCCGGCTGCTTTCGCGGCCTTCACATCGGCGGGCGTGAGCAGAGTGCCGGCGCCGACCATCCCGCCCGGCACCTCGGCCATCGCACGGATCGCGTCGAGCGCGGCCGGGGTGCGAAGCGTGACCTCGAGCGCTGGAAGTCCGCCCGCGACGAGCGCGCGGGCGAGGGGGGCGGCATCCTCGACGCGCTCGATCACGAGGACGGGGACGACCGGGGCGAGCGCGCAGATCCCGGCGGCGTGGCGGCTTTGTTCGGCTGGGGTCATCGCATCGTCCTTTCGGTCGCTTGGGCGGGGAGGGCGGTTGCCTCCGGCGGGAATATTTGGAGCAAGATGAAGGGCATAAGTCAAAAGAGCGCCGAGGCGCCTTCGGTGGCTGGGCCGACATTGCGGCGGAAGGCTTCGAAAAGTTCGCGGCCGGTGCCGTGGCGGTTCGCGGAGAGGTCGGGAACCAGGGGCGCGCGGGCGGCGAGGTCGATGCCCGTCGCGTCGAGCGTTCCGGCCGTCGCGTCGAGCCGGACGATGTCGCCGTCCCGGAGCCGCGACAGGGGGCCGCCGCACGCGGCCTCGGGGCTGACATGGATCGCCGCCGGCACCTTTCCGGACGCCCCGGACATGCGCCCGTCGGTGACGAGCGCCACCTTTAGCCCGCGGCCGAGGAGGACCGACAGGATCGGCGTCAGCGAATGGAGTTCCGGCATCCCGTTCGCCTGCGGCCCCTGGAAGCGGACGACGACGACGGTGTCGGAGGTGAATTCATCACGCTGGAAGGCCGCCTTGACCTCATCCTGGCTGGAGAAGAGGCGCGCGGGGGCCTCGATCACCCGGTGTTCTTCGGCGACGGCCGAGATCTTGATGACGGCACGGCCGAGATTGCCGGTCAGTTCCTTCAGCCCGCCCGAGGCGGCGAAGGGATCGCCGGCCGGGCGCAGGATACGGTCGTTCAGGCTTTCCTTGGGGCCGGCGCGCCAGCCGAGGCTGCCGCCGGTCAGGACGGGTTCCTCGGCGTATCGCGCAAGACCGTCGCCCGCGACCGTGCGGACATCGGGGTGGAGCAGACCGGCGTCGAGAAGCTCCCCCACCATATAGGCGAGCCCGCCCGCAGCGTGGAAGTGGTTCACATCCGCCAGCCCGTTCGGATAGACCTTGGCCATCAAGGGGACGATCCCCGAGATCGCGTCGAAATCCTCAAGCTCCAGCAGCACACCCGCCGCCCGCGCCATTGCCGGCAGATGCAGGATCAGGTTGGTCGAGCCGCCGGTCGCCATCAGCCCGACGATGCCGTTGACGAAGGCGCGCTCGTCGAGGATCTCCCCGGCCGGACGGTAGTCGTTGCCGAGCGCGGTGATTGCCGCGGCGCGCTCCACCGCCGCCGCCGTCAGCGCCTCGCGCAAGGGGGTGCCGGGGTTGACGAAGCTCGCCCCCGGCAGGTGGAGGCCCATGAATTCCATCAGCATCTGGTTGGTGTTGGCGGTGCCGTAGAAGGTACAGGTGCCGGGGCCGTGGTAGGAGGCCATCTCGGCCTCCATGAGCTTGTCGCGCCCCACCTCGCCCGCGGCGAATTGCTGGCGGACCCTCGATTTCTCGTCATTTGGCATGCCCGAGGTCATCGGTCCCGCCGGGACGAAGACCGCCGGGACATGGCCGAAGGTCGCCGCCGCGATCACGAGGCCCGGCACGATCTTGTCGCAGACCCCGAGATAAAGCGCCGCGTCGAAGCAGTTGTGGCTGAGCGCCACGCCCGCCGCGAGCGCGATCACGTCGCGCGAGAAGAGCGACAGTTCCATTCCGGCGCGGCCTTGCGTGACCCCGTCGCACATCGCCGGCACGCCGCCCGCCACCTGCGCGGTGGCGCCCGCCTTGCGCGCGGCGGCGCGGATCAGTTTGGGGTAGTCCTCGAAAGGCTGATGGGCGGAGAGCATGTCGTTGTAGGCCGTCACCACCCCCAGATTGGGCGCCCGTCCGCCCGCGAGCTCGGCCTTGTCATCGCCCATCGCGGCATAGGCATGGGCCTGGTTGCCGCAGCTCAGATGCGCCCGGGCCGGGCCGTCCTCGGCAGCGCGCCGGATGCGGTCGAGATAGGCGGCGCGGGAGGTGGCCGAGCGGGCGCGGATGCGGTCGGTGATCTCGGTAAGGCGGGGGCTGACGGGACGCGGGTTGGCGGGCATGGCTTTACTCCTCGGCTGTCCGGATCCGGGTGGACATGGCGGCGGGTTCGGCTCTAGCACATGTTGTTAGCGCTAACAACAGAAAGCTCCGGGCCGATGCGCACCGGTGCAGCCATGCCGGGCGCACATGGCGGGGTTTCGGATCTGTTCGTAGTGCTGCGCCGCAGCATCACCTAGCTTTGATATCAATGATAGCGTAATCAAAGGAGCCTGACATGGCCTCCCAAATCAAGACTGAAATGCCGAAAGCGGTGGATATCAATGCCGTCGTGATCGCCGCGCGCGCCCGGCAGTCCGAGGCTGTGGCCGAACTGCTGCGTGACGCCGGCCGTGGGATCCTGCGCCTGTGGGCGCGGCTCCATACCCGGAGTCAGGCGGCGCACTGATCCGCAGGATTGCTCGGTCGATGCCCCCGGCTGAAAGGCCGGGGGCGCTGCTTTTTTGGCACTCCGCTCTTCCGTCGCGACCGCCTTGGGGCTAGGTGTCTGACACCCTTTTCAGACGGACGCGCCAGATGACCGACGCCCATGACATGCCTACCGTCCGCCTCCGGCCCAAGGCCGAGGTGCGCGCGATCCGCCACGGATTTCCCTGGGTCTATGCCGACGAGCTGGTGACCGACCGGCGCACGCAAGCGCTCGCCCCCGGCGCCATCGCGCGGCTGGAGGACGCAGAGCGCCATCCGCTTGGCATCGTCACGGTCAATCCGAAGTCGAAGATCATCGCCCGGATGCTCGACCGCGATCCGGCGGCGGTGATCGACGGCGGCTGGATCGCGGCACGGCTGGCCCGTGCGCTTTCGCTGCGCGAACGGCTCTACGGGGCGCCCTTCTACCGGCTTGTCCATGCCGAGGCGGACGGGCTTCCGGGCGTCGTGATCGACCGTTTCGGCGATGCGGCGGTGGTGCAACCGAACGCGGCCTGGGCCGAGGCGATGATCGGCGACCTCGCGGACGCGCTCGCCTCCGTCGCCGGCGTCACGACGATCATCAAGAACGGAACCGGCCGCGCGCGGGGCCTGGAAGGATTGTCGGAGGAGACGCAGATCCTTTCAGGGGCACTCGATGGTCCGGTTCCGGTGCCGATGAATGGCGCCACCTACATGGCCGACCTTCTCGGCGGGCAGAAGACCGGGCTTTTCTTCGATCAGCGCCCGAACCACGCCTTCGCGGCGTCGCTGGCCAGGGGGGCGCGGGTTCTCGACGTCTTTTCCCATGTCGGCGGGTTCTCGCTCGCGGCGCTCGCGGCGGGGGCAGAGCGCGCGCTTGCGGTCGATGCCTCTGCGTCGGCGCTTGAGCTTGCGGAAGCCGGGGCAGGGGCGTCTGGCAGGGCCGACCGTTTCACGACGCGCAAGGGCGATGCCTTTGCGGTGATGGAGGCACTGGCGGAGGAAGGGGCGGTCTTCGATCTCGTGGTCTGCGATCCGCCGGCCTTCGCGCCGTCGAAGCCGGCGCTTCAGGCCGGGCTCCGTGCCTATGAGCGGGTGGCGAAGCTCGCCGCGCCGCTCGTGGCGCCGGGGGGCTTTCTCGGGCTCTGTTCCTGCTCTCATGCGGCCGATCTCGCGCAGTTCCGCAATGCCTCAGCGCGCGGCATCGGGCGCGGCGGGCGGCGGGGACAACTGCTCCACACCGGATTTGCCGGGCCCGATCACCCGCAATTGCCGCAACTGGCCGAGAGCGGTTACCTGAAGGCGCTCTTCTTCCGGCTCGACGGATGAAGGTGCTGCTGGACGCCTGCGTCCTCTATCCGACGGTCCTGCGCGAGATCCTCATCGGGGTCGCGCGGGCGGGGCTTTTCACCCCGCTCTGGTCGGAGCGCATTCTGGAGGAATGGGCGCGGGCGACGGTGAAGCTTGGCCCCGGCGCCGAACTGGTGGCGCGGGGCGAGATCGCCGCGCTCCGGGCCGAGTTCCCGAAGGCCGCCGTGGCGCCGCGCGAGGGGCTGGAAGCGCGGCTCTGGCTGCCCGACCCGGCCGATATCCACGTTCTCGCCGCCGCCATCGCCGGCAATGCCGACCAGATCCTGACCTTCAACGCCGCCGATTTTCCGCGCAACACGCTCGGCGAGGAAGGGCTTCGGCGCGAAGACCCCGACGCGTTTCTCCTGTCGCTCTGGAATGACCGTCCCGAGGCGATCAAGGGCGTTGTCGAGGCGGTGCGGGCGGAGGCGGAGCGTCTGTCGGGCGAGGCTCAGCCCCTTCGTCCGCTTCTCAAGCGCGCCCGCCTGCCGCGCCTTGGCAAGGCGCTTGACCGCTGATCCGCCAGGCGGCGAGGCCCGCATGCAGGCGACGTGATCCGACGCGGTTATTGCGCCTGCCTTACGGCGTCACGCCCCATTTCCGCTCGTTCGCGACGATCGCGGCGATCCGGTCCTCGGTCTTCGGATGGCTCATCAGCCAGGCCGGGCTACCCGCGCCGCCCATGCCGGTCAGGTGGCCGAGCTTGTCGAACAGCGACTTCTGCGGCCCGGTCCCGATCCCGGCCTTGACGAGAAGCGCCGAGGCCCACTCGTCCGCCTCGTATTCGTCTTGGCGGCTGAGCCGCGCGGCGAGAAGCGAGGTGACGAGCCCGGCGAGCCAGACGCCGATGCCGGGCAGAAGGCGGCCGAGCACCGTCGCCAGCAGCACCCGGATCGCGTTCTGGCCGGTGAAGTCGATCATCCGCCGCCGGGAATGGCCGAGGGCGACATGTCCAAGCTCATGGGCGATGACGCTGGCCAGTTCCTCGGCTGTCACCGCGCCCTCGCGGAACTTCTGGTAAAAACCGCGCGTCAGGAAGATCCGGCCATCTGGTGCCGCAAGCCCGTTCACCGGCGCGATCTCGTAGATATGAACCGGCACGCGTGCCACACCGAGCGCCTTTGCCAGCCGCGACGTCACGGCGAGAAGTGCCGGGTCCGCGAGCGGCGAGGAGCGGGCATCAAGCTCGCGCGCCGTCCGCCAGGCCGAGAAGCGCCAGCAGGCGAGGGCGTAGAGGAGGGCCAGGAGGATGGGCAGGAATCTCAGCATGGCACCAATATGGGCATTCCCGCCCGCCGCTCAATGCGCGTGATCGCGAAGGCTCGCCTTCAGCCACAGGCCGAGCCCGAGCATCGCGGCCAGCCCGCCGACGAGGCCAAGGCCGGAGGAGAGAAGATCGCCCGCCGCTTCAAGATTGCCGGCGAATGCGTGTCCCATCCCGATGTAGAGCGCGACCCAGACCGCTTCTCCCGCGATGCTCCAAAGCGTGAACCGCAGCCACCGCAGTCCGCCGGCGCCGGCGGCGAAGTTCGCCCAGGGCCCGACCGGGCTGAAGAGCCAGCGGGTGAGAAAGATCGCGACATCGCCGCGCCGGTCGAGGATCGCGCGGGCGCGGTCCAGCGCCTTGGCCCGTGACGGCTTGCGCCCAAGCCGGGACAAAAGCCCCGGCCCACCGGCGCGGCCCGCGGCAAAGCCAGCCTGATCGCCGATAACCGCGCCGAAAAGGGCGGCGGCGATCGTCGATACAAGCCCGAGATCGCCGGAGGCCGCGAACCCGCCAGCGGCGAGCATCATCATCGAGGACGGCACGGGCAGCGCAAGGCAAGAGAGAAACGTCGTCGCGGCCAGAAGCCAGAGCCCGTATTGGGGAACGAGCGACAGAAGCCAGTCGGTCATTGCCCCGCCTGTCCGGCCCTGAGCGCGGCAAGGGCGGCCTCGACATCGGCAATCACGGTCGCGACCGGCTCGCCCCGCGCCGCGGCGATTTCGGCCAGCGTGCTTGGCCGTCCGGGTGACGGAGCAATGCCCAGAACGGCGGCCAGATCGTCGCGCGGGACGTTCCAGCTCCGCGCGACATAGCCGGGCGTCATCCATCCCGCCGGGTGCTGATCGCGATGCGCCGGGTCCGACCAGTAAAGCGCGAAAAACAGAAGGCGGGCAGCGAAGAAGAGTGTGACGGCAGCGGCGGCAAGGAAGGCCAGGAAGACGGCCCGATGGCCATGCCAGAGGCGGGTGACAACCGTCACGTCAACGCCTTAACCGCCCGGCCGATCCCGTCGAGCGTCAGCGGGAACATCCGGTTCTCGAAGATCTGCCGAATCATGGCGACGGACTGCGTGTATTGCCACTCCCGCTCGGGCAGGGGGTTCAGCCAGACATTGGACGGCCACTGGTCGCGGGCGCGGCCGAGCCAGACCTGCCCGGATTCCGCGTTCCAGTGTTCGTTCGCGCCGCCGGGATGGGCAATCTCGTACGGCGACATCGAGGCGTCGCCCACGAAGATCGCCTTGTAGTCGCCGCCATAGGTCCTGAGGACCTCCGCCGTCGGGGTCTGCCGGTCCCAGCGCCGCCGGTTGTCGCGCCAGACGCCTTCGTAAAGGCAGTTGTGGAAGTAGTAATATTCGAGATGCTTGAACTCGGCCCGCGCGGCGGAAAACAGCTCCTCCACGACCTTGATGAACGGGTCCATCGAGCCGCCGACATCGAGAAAGAGAAGGACCTTCACCGCGTTGTGCCGCTCGGGCCGGGTCTTCACGTCGAGATAGCCATGCTCGGCCGTCGCGCGGATCGTGCCGGGCAGGTCCAGCTCTTCGGCGGCGCCTTCGCGCGCCCAGCGGCGGAGGCGTTTCAGCGCGACCTTGATGTTGCGGGTGCCAAGCTCGACCTGGTCGTCGAGGTTGCGAAAATCGCGCTTGTCCCAGACCTTCACCGCGCGCTGGTGGCGGCTCTCCTTCTGGCCGATCCGCACACCTTCGGGATTGTAGCCATAAGCGCCGTAGGGCGAGGTGCCCGCGGTGCCGATCCACTTCGATCCGCCCTGATGCCGGCCCTTCTGCTCCTCAAGCCGCTTCTTCAGCGTTTCCATGAGCTTGTCGAACCCGCCCAAGGCTTCGACCTCGGCCTTCTCCTTGGCTGTCAGTGTGCGTTCCAGCATCTTTTCGAGCCATTCGCGCGGCAGGTCTATGGCGTCGAGCACCTGATCGGCGCTGATCGCTTCAAGCCCCTTGAAGGCTTCCGCGAAGGCGCGGTCGAACCGGTCGAGATGGCGTTCATCCTTCACCATCGCGGTGCGGGCGAGGTAGTAGAACCCGTCGATGTCATAGGTGACGAGGCCCGCCGCCATGCTTTCCAGGAACCCCAGATATTCGCGCAAGGAGACCGGGATACCGGTCTTGCGCAGGGTTTCGAAGAAGCGCAGGAACATCCGCCTCAGCTCATGCGATAGTAGAGGATCGTCGTGAAAAGTCCCAGAATCGCAAAGAAAATCGCATGGGCGATCGCATATTGCAGCTTGTCGAAGCGGTTGCCGCCCCGGCGCGCGGCACGGACCCATCCGATCGCGGCGCCCGCGACAATGGCTGCGAAGAAGATCATTTCTGCCTCATTCTCGTCGCCGGCGACAGCGCCGCGATGTTCATCAGCCGAAGGCGCACCTCGGCGTCGGAGGCAAAGCCATACCGTGCCCAGCCGAGACTGTCGAGCCGCACTTGCCGCGCTTCGGAGGCGCGGCCGACGAGGTCGAGCGCTTCCGCCTTGACCATAAGGAGGCTTGAGAGAAGGGCCGCGTTCTCGGCCGCGGCGGCAAGGGGCAATGAACGGTTGGCGCGCAGGATCACCTCCTCGGCCTCCCCGTTGGACAGCGCGAAGGCGGCGAGCTGCATGTCGGCATGGGCCGCTTGCAGCGCCAGTTCGGGGCGGCTTTCATAGATCGCCGCGGCTTCGCGGAAGGCGATCTGCGCGGTTTCCGCGTCATGGCCCAGGGAAAGCCGGCCGAGCGCCAGCCAGGCAAAGCCGGTGCGGGTGTCGCGCCATCCGCGCGCTTCGGCGATGTCGAGCGCCTCGCGCGCGGCCACGCGCCGGCGCGGCGCAAAGGTTCCCGGACCGAGCGCGGTTTCGATCGCTTCGGAATAGGCCCTCGGCGTCGGGTCGGGAAGCGGCGCGCGCCCGCGCTCTCCTGCCGGGTTGAGGCGCGCCAGGAGGGCCGGGAGCCTGGCCGCGACCTCGGGCGCCGTCATGCCGCTTCTGAGCTCGGGCGCATAGGTCACGCGCAGCATCAGCATGTCGAAACCGGTCAGGACGGTATGGATGTTATCGTCGTTGAACACGGAATCAGGGAGACGGTAGAGGTCGTTCAGGGGACCGAGCGCCTGGGCGAGTTCCTCGTGAAGGCAGTCGCGGACCTCCTGCGGGGCGGTATCGTTCGGGATGAAGATCGCCGCCACGTCGCGGTGGGTCAGGGTGGCCCAGTCGAGGTCCGCCCGTGGCGCCCGGCGGTAGGCTTCCCAGGACCCGACGCGGGGGGCAACGAAACAGGCCGCGCGCGGCACCAGCCGCTGCATGACCTTTCGCGGCAGGAACTCCACGGTGATCTGCGCCGGCCCGTCCGGGGCCGAGGAAATGTCGATGCCGGCCTCGTTCCGCAACCGGGCCAGCAGCCGGCCGAGATCCTCGGCTGCCGTCGGCGGCGCCACGCCGGTCATCCGGACATGGATCGGTTCCTCGAACCGCGTCAGGACGGGCAGCGCGCGGCCGCTTTCAAGAGAGAAGGACAAGTCCATGAAATCGCGCGCCATCTCGGCGTTCGATCGTTGCGGTGGTGGGGCTGCGGTTGCCGGAAAGCGCCGCATCGGCGGGAGGTCGGGAACGGCCGTGGCGCCGGGCTTAACACCAGCCGTTGGCACCCCGCCGCAGGACGACAGAAGGAGGGCGGCGAGGCAGACGGTCAGGAGGCGGCGCAAAGGCTCACACCCGTTTGTACTTGATGAAGGGGGTCTTCTCGCCGATCCGGTCGTAAAGCTGCCGCGCGGTCGTGTTGAAATCCTGCGTCAGCCAGTAGACGGAGGCGGCGCCTTCGGCATCGGCCGCCGCATAGACCGCCTCGATCAGCGCCCGTCCGATTCCTTGCCCGCGCGCCTCGGGGTCGGCGAAAAGGTCCTGGAGGTAGCAGGTATCGGCGACGGCCCAACAGGTGCGGTGGAAGAGGTAATGGGTCAGCCCGACCGGCTTTCCGTCGAGAACCGCCAGGAACCCCCGGAACTCGCCGGCGCCGCCGGAGAGCAGCCGGGCGAAGGTTTCCTCGTAGACCGCATCGGGCAGTTCGGTCTCGTAGAAGGCGAGATAGGCGCGCCAAAGCCGGCGCCAGTCGGCGGCATCGCCTGGTTCGATCGGGCGGATCACGAGCGTGTCTGGACGGGCCATGCCTTCCCTCTTGCGGTTGACGCAGGCTAGCCTGCCTTCATCGCGCCGACCAGCCCGGCGGGGCGCGATTTTCCGCCTGCCTTCAGCCCCGGTTTCGGGCAAGAAAGGCGAGGCGTTCGAAGAGATGCACGTCCTGTTCGTTCTTCAGGAGCGCGCCGTGCAGCTTTGGCAGCAGACTCGCGCTGTCGCGCTTCAGGTCCGCGGGCGCGAGGTCTTCGGCGAGGATCAGCTTCAGCCAATCCAGCACTTCCGAGGTCGAGGGCTTCTTTTTCAGGCCAGGCGTTTCGCGGATCTCGTAGAACTGGGTCAGCGCGGTGGCCAGCAGGTCATCCTTGATGCCGGGGAAGTGGACGTCGACGATGCGCTTCAGGGTCTCGGCCTCGGGAAAGCGAATGTAGTGGAAGAAGCAGCGGCGGAGGAACGCGTCGGGCAGTTCCTTTTCGTTGTTCGAGGTGATGATGATCACCGGCCGGTGCCTGGCGCGGATCGTTTCGCCGGTTTCGTAGACATGGAACTCCATCCGGTCGAGTTCCTGCAGAAGGTCGTTCGGGAACTCGATATCGGCCTTGTCGATCTCGTCGATGAGAAGGACGACCTTGGTCTCGGCTTCGAAGGCCTGCCAGAGCTTGCCCTTGCGGATGTAGTTCTTCACGTCGTGGACGCGCTCGTCGCCGAGCTGGCTGTCTCGAAGCCGGCTGACGGCGTCGTATTCGTAAAGGCCCTGCGCCGCCTTGGTCGTGGATTTCACATGCCATTCGACCATCGGCAGGCCGAGAGCGGTTGCCACCTGGCGGGCCAGTTCGGTCTTGCCGGTCCCCGGTTCCCCCTTCACCAATAGCGGGCGTTCCAGCGTGACTGATGCGTTTACGGCGACAGTCAGGTCCTCCGTCGCGACGTACTGATCGGTTCCGGTAAATTTCATAACATTTCTGATAAGATGGAGGGGGATGCTCGGCGCAGTCTTACCCCCGCGATCAATTTGCCGCAAGTCGGGCCGTGCACTAGTGACATCCCCCGCCGCTTGGGCTATGGGAGCGCGCAAGGAGTGCCGGATGAATATCAGCGACCTAAATTCCAAGTCCGGACCGAAGAACGGAGCAGATATGAAGGCAGAAATCTTTCTACCCGATGACTACCGTCCGGCCGAAGACGAACCCTTTATGAATGAGCGTCAGCTCGAATATTTCCGCCGGAAGCTTCAGGTCTGGAAGGAAGAACTGCTGGAACAGTCGGCCGAGACGCTGGAAGGCTTGCAGGACAGCGCCCGCAACGTGCCCGACATCGCCGACCGCGCCAGCGAGGAAACCGACCGGGCTCTGGAGCTCAGGACCCGTGATCGCCAGCGCAAGCTGGTGTCGAAGATCGACGCGGCGCTCCGGCGGATCGACAACGGCGAATACGGGTACTGCGAGATGACCGGCGAACAGATCTCGCTCAAGCGCCTCGATGCGCGGCCGATCGCCACGATGACCCTCGAGGCCCAGGAAAAGCACGAGCGGCGCGAGCGCGTTCACCGCGACGACTGATCCCCGGAGCCAGGGGATGTGGAATTCCGGCACCGGGGTCGCAGGACTCCGGTGCCGTTGCTTTTGAAGGAGTGGCGATGCTCGACGGACGACAGGTGACGGTGCTCGGGGCCGGGATCGCGGGACTTGCCGTCGCCCGGGCGCTGGCGCTGCGCGGGGCCGAAGTGACGGTGCTGGAACAGGCGCCCGAGATCGGCGAGGTCGGCGCAGGTTTGCAGATTTCGCCGAACGGGGCGCGTGTGCTTGAGGTGCTCGGGCTTGGCGATGCCCTCTCAAGCGCCGGCATGCGGGCGAGGGCGGTGGAGTTGATCGACGGCGAGACTGGGGGGCGGGTCGTTCGCCTCGACCTCTTGCGCGACCGGCCCGATCAGGCGTTCCGCTTCGTCCACCGTGCCGACCTGATAAATTGCCTCGCAACGGGTGCCCGGGCCGCGGGCGTCACGATCCGGCTCTTGCAGAAGGTGGAAACCGTCACGCTCGGCAAGCACCCGCCACGGGTCACCACTTCGCAGGGGGCGGAGATCGAGGCGGGCCTTCTCATCGGCGCCGACGGGCTCCATTCGAAGCTCCGCGCCGCCCTCAACGGCACGGTGGCGCCGTTCTTCACCCGGCAGGTCGCGTGGCGCGCGACCCTTCCGGCGGAACCGGGTATCGCGCCGGTCGCCAAGGTCTATCTCGGACCGGGCCGCCATCTCGTGACCTATCCGCTGCGGGGCGGGACGCTCAGAAATATCGTCGCGGTCGAGGAGCGGGGAAAATGGGCCGAGGAAAGCTGGTCCTTGACCGACGACCCGCTCGCCCTGCGCATCGCGTTCGAGGGGTTCGTGCCGGAAGTGCGCGGCTGGCTCGACCGGATCGAGCGGCCAAATCTCTGGGGCCTTTTCCGCCATCCGGTGGCGCCGAAATGGCACGGGCAGGGGGCGGCGATCCTCGGCGATGCCGCGCATCCGACGCTGCCCTTCCTCGCCCAGGGGGCGAACATGGCGCTGGAAGATGCCTGGGTGCTGGCCGGCTGTCTGGCCGAAGACGAACCCGACGCCGCCTTCGCCACCTACCAGGCGGGGCGCATGGCCCGGGTGCGGCGCATCGTCGAGGCCGCGAATACCAACGCGCGCAACTATCACCTGTCAGGGATCCGGCGCGACATCGCCCATGCCGGCCTGCGTCTCGCGGGTCGTTTCGCACCGGACCGCCTTCTCGGCCGGTTCGACTGGCTCTATGGCCACGATGTGACGGCCGGCTGAGAATTCAGGCGTCGAGGTCGACCCAGACCGGGACATGGTCGGACGGCTTGTCGCCACCGCGCACCGCCTTGTCGATCCCGACATCGCGCATCAGGTCGGCCGCCTGCGGGCTGAGCAACAGATGGTCGATGCGAATGCCGTTGTTCTTCGCCCAGGCGCCGGCCTGATAGTCCCAGAAGGAATAGTGGCCGGGCCGGGGTTCGCGGGTGCGGAACGCCTCGGTATAGCCGAGATGAAGGATGCGCCGGAACGCGGCGCGGCTCTCGGGGCGGAACAGTGCATCCTCGACCCAGGCGTCGGGCCTGGCCGCATCCTCGGCCTGCGGGATCACGTTGTAGTCGCCCCCCATGACGACCGGCATTTCCTCGGCCAGAAACTCGGCCGCGCGGGTCTTCATCCGCGCCATCCACGACAGCTTGTAATCGTATTTCGGCCCCGGCGCCGGATTGCCGTTCGGCAGGTACAGCCCGCAGAGGCGGACCGCGGTCTTGCCCACCACCGTCGCCTCGATCCACCGGGCCTGTTCGTCCGCCTCGTCGCCCGGAAGGCCGCGCGTTACATCCTCGAGTGGCAGCTTCGACAGGATCGCCACCCCGTTGAAGCTTTTTTGCCCGTGGGTCTCGACGAAATAGCCGCGATCTTCGAACAGATCGCGCGGAAAGGCCTCGTCGACCGATTTGATCTCTTGCACGAGAACGACATCGGGGCTGGCTTCGTCGAGCCAGGCGGGAAGGGCCTCGGCGCGCGCTTTTATGCCGTTGATGTTGAAGGTCGCGATTTTCATGGTCTTCCCCGCTGGTTGCGGCCTATCCTGCCCCGGCCGCACGACGGGCACAAGGGAACGGAGGTAGGGCAGACATGGCATTCCTGACGTCAAGCTGGCAGATCTGGGCGATCCTTGCGGCGCTGTTCGCCGCCGCGACCGCGATCCTCGCCAAGATCGGTGTCGATTCGATTGCGCCGGACCTCGCGACGCTGATCCGCACTGTGGTCGTCGCTGTCCTGCTGACGGGACTTGTTCTCGCGACCGGGCAGGGGCGCGGGCTGGGCGCCATCGCACCGCGGTCCTGGCTGTTCCTGACGCTGTCGGGCTTCGCGACCGGGGCCTCGTGGCTGTGCTATTTCCGCGCACTGAAGCTCGGCCCCGCCTCTCAGGTCGCGCCCATCGACAAGCTGAGCGTCGTCTTCGTCGCGCTTCTGGGCGTTGCGTTTCTGGGTGAGCGCCTGTCGCTGACCGCCTGGACCGGGATTGGGCTCATAACGGCAGGGGCAGTTCTGGTCGCCGTCGGAAATTGAACCCACGCGACGCGCGTCAGATCGAGAAACTCGTCCCGCAGCCGCAACTCGACGTGGCGTTCGGGTTGTCAACCACGAAGCGCGCGCCGATCAGTTCCTCGGTGTAGTCGATGACGGCATTTTGCAGGAAGGGCAGCGACACGCTGTCGACAAGCACCTTTTGTCCGCCCCCTTCGAGGATGAGATCGTCCGGCGCGGCATCGTCGAGCCGGATGTCGTATTGAAACCCGGAACAACCGCCTCCCTCGACCGCGACGCGAAGCGCCTTGGCCTCGCCGGCTGCCGCGTTGATTTCGGCCAGCCGCGCGAAGGCGCGCGGGGTCACTTTCGGGGGCAGGGTCAGCTCCATCGCGGCAACCTGTGTCAATTCCTCACCCCATCATATATGACGAAGCCGATACGCTACAAGAACCGGACCCGATGACCCTAGCCCCCTATGCCTGCCATCCCGACGACAGCCGGGGCCGGCAGTTCCGCGAAACCATGTCCACCTTCCGCTCGCCGTTCCAGCGCGACCGCGACCGGATCATCCATTCCTCGGCCTTCCGGCGGCTGAAGCACAAGACGCAGGTGTTCGTGGAGCATGAGGGCGATTATTACCGCACCCGCCTGACCCACACGATCGAGGTCGCGCAGGTCGCCCGGACCATCGCGGGGACGCTCGGGCTCAATGTCGAACTGGCCGAGGCCGTGGCGCTCGCCCACGATCTCGGCCATCCGCCCTTCGGCCATACCGGCGAGGATGCGCTGGCCGAACTGATGGCGCCCTACGGCGGGTTCGATCACAACGCGCAGGCGATCCGGATCGTTACCCGCCTCGAACGGCATTATGCCGATTTCGACGGGCTGAACCTGACATGGGAAACGCTCGAAGGCATCGCCAAGCACAACGGCCCGGTCATCGGCCCCCATGCCAGCGGGTCGCATGCGGTGAAGGAGGGCGGCGAGATGCCCTATGCGCTGGCCGAGTTCAACGCGGGATACGATCTGGAACTCCATACCCATGCCTCGGCCGAGGCGCAGGTCGCCGCCGTCGCGGACGATGTGGCCTACAACCACCACGACCTGCATGACGGCCTGCGCGCGGGGCTTTTTACCGAAGCGGATCTGATGGAGCTTCCCGTCACCGGCCCGGCCTTCGAGGAGGTGGACAGGCTCTACCCGAACCTCGATCCCTCGCGCCGGCGGCACGAGGCGCTGCGGCGGGTGTTCGGGGTGATGGTGGAGGACGTGATCGCCGTCGCCCAGAACCGGCTTCAATCGAGCCAGCCGCAGTCGGCGCAGGCGATCCGCGAGATGGACGGGCCGATCATCCGCTTCTCGAAGCCGCTTTATCAGAACCTCAAGGCGATCAAGGGCTTCCTCTTCACCCGGATGTATCGTGCGCCCTCGGTCGTCGCCGAGCGGCGGCGCGTCACCGCGATGATCAACGACCTTTTCCCGCTCTTTCTCGACGATCCCGCGCTTTTGCCGGCCGAATGGCGGGCCGACGTGGCGCGGGCAAAGGACCGAACGCAGCTTGCGCGCGTGGTGCTGGATTATGTCGCCGGAATGACGGATCGTTTCGCCATTCAGGAACACGAGCGGCTTTGCGGCCCCTCGCCGGGCTGACCGGGGAGCGATCCGGGGCGGTCGAAGCGGTTGCGAGCGAAGGTTTGACCCCGGTTTCGGCCTTCGCGCGCCACCGGCCTCGTGCCCGAATTAAGCCGCGACAACATCGTGCGGCTCGGTCGTCAGAAGGCTGAGAGACCTCTGCCCGGCACCGGGGTCATCTTCCCCGGCCCGCCCGGCGAGGATATCGGAGAGGCGCGCGAACGGGGCCTGAACGGGGCCAAGGATTGACGCGGCTGCCCGCCTCTGGCATGGCCGAGCCAATCACAGAGGTATGACATGAACCTTTTTGCCGAAATCCGGTCGCTGGTGATCGCCAGCCTGGACGACATGGTCACGGCGGGCGAGTTGCCCGCAGGGCTCGACACCGCCAACGTCGCGGTGGAGCCGCCGCGCGACGCCGCGCATGGCGACATGGCGACCAACGCCGCGATGGTGCTCGCCAAGCCCGCCGGGATGGCGCCCCGCGCCATCGCCGACGCTCTCGCCGCGCGGCTCGTGTCCGATCCCCGCGTAGTCACCGCTGAAGCGGCGGGCCCCGGTTTCCTCAACCTCCGCCTCGCGCCCGCCGTCTGGCAGGGCCTGGTCAAGGCGACGCTGGTCGAGGGGCGCGACTTCGGCCGCTCGACGCTCGGGCAGGGCGCGCGCGTCAATGTGGAGTTCGTGTCAGCCAACCCGACCGGCCCGATGCATGTCGGCCATACCCGCGGCGCGGTCTTCGGCGATGCGCTGGCGAGCCTTCTCGACTTCGCCGGCTACGCCGTCACGCGCGAATACTACATCAACGACGGCGGCGCCCAGGTCGATGTGCTCGCCCGCTCCGCCTATGAGCGTTACCGCGAGGCGAACGGCCTTTCGCCCGAGATCGCCGAGGGGCTTTATCCCGGCGATTATCTTATTCCCGTGGGGGAGGCGCTAAAGGCGAAATACGGCGACAGCCTTCTCGACAAGCCCGAAAGCGTATGGCTGGCCGATGTCCGCGAATTCGCGACCGCGGCGATGATGTCGATGATCCGCGAGGATCTGGCGCTTCTTGGCGTGACGATGGATGTCTACTCCTCGGAAAAGGCGCTTTACGGCACCGGCAAGATCGAGGCCGCGATCGAGACGTTGCGCGGCATGGGCCTCATCTACGAGGGCACGCTGGAACCGCCGAAGGGCAAACTGCCCGAGGATTGGGAAGAGCGCGAACAGACGCTCTTCCGCTCAACCGCGCATGGCGACGACGTGGACCGGCCGGTGAAAAAGTCGGACGGCTCCTGGACCTATTTCGCGCCCGACATCGCCTATCACTACGACAAGGTCACGCGCGGCTTCGATCAGCTGATCGACGTTCTCGGCGCCGATCACGGCGGATACGTGAAGCGGCTGAAGGCGGTGGTCTCGGCGCTGTCGGACGGCAGGGTGCCGCTTGAGGTCAAGCTTATCCAACTCGTGAAGCTCTGGAAGAACGGCGAGCCGTTCAAGATGTCGAAGCGGGCCGGAACCTTCGTCACGCTTCGCGACGTGGTCGAACAGGCGGGCGCCGACGTGACCCGGTTCGTGATGCTCACGCGGAAGAACGATGCCGCGCTCGATTTCGATTTCGACAAGGTGCTGGAGCAGTCGAAGGACAATCCGGTCTTCTACGTCCAGTATGCCCATGCGCGCGTGTGTTCGGTGATCCGCAAGGCGGGGGAGGCCGGCATCGCCGCCGACGACGCGACCCTTGCCGGGGCCGACCTCACCCTGCTCTCGCACGAGGCCGAGATCGGGCTTGCCAGGAAGATCGCCGAGTGGCCGCGCCTGGTGGAGATCGCCGCGCGCGGGCAGGAGCCGCATCGGGTGGCCTTCTACCTCTACGAGATCGCGTCCGACCTCCACGCGCTCTGGAACCGGGGGAACGACGATGCCTCCTTGCGGTTCCTTCAGGCGGATGCGGAGACGAGTCAGGCCAAAATCGCCCTTGCGCGGGCGGCGGGCGTTGTCATTTCCGCAGGTCTTGCTATCCTTGGCGTGACCCCAGTGGAAGAAATGCGCTGACCGACAGGCGCCGCCGCCGGGGCAAGGCAGGCAAGACGCGGACCCCACCGGCCCAACGGTGGCGGTCGACGAGCGAGGCAGAGCATGGCGGACGCGGATTTCGACGAATTTGACGCCTATCGTGCCCATCGGCCGGCTTCGGCGGGGCAGGGTGGACGGATGCAGAGATGGATGAACGGCGCCGGCGCGGTGACTTCGGTCGCGCTGATCGCCGGGCTTGGCTTGTGGGCCTACAACCTCGCCGTCCGCGACGTGCGGGGTGTACCGGTGATCCAGGCGCTGGAAGGCCCGGCGCGGGTGGCCCCGGACGATCCGGGCGGCGAACTTGCCGTCCATCAGGGCATGGCTGTGAACGAGATCGCGGCCGACGGGACGGCGGGCGATCCGGCCGACCGGCTGACCCTCGCGCCGCGTCCCGACGGACTTGCCGAGGAAGACCAGCCGATGGGGGAGCTTGCTGCCTCCGCGGAAGACAGTGTTCCGCCGACCTTGCTGCCGTTGACCGCGCCGGGCAGCGACTTCACCGAAGCGCCGGTGGCCGACGCCCCTGGCGTGGAGGCGCCGGTGCTCGCCGCGCTGCGCCCGGATGAACCCTTGCCGGACGGCCCGGTCGAGGGCGTACCGCTGGATGCCGGAATCGAGGAACCACGCGCCTCTGCAGAGGCGATTTCCGCCGACATCCCCGGCGTGTCGGCGTCGCTGCGCCCGGCGGCTCGGCCCGCATCCGATGTCGATATCGACGCAATGGCCGAAGCGGCCGCCGCCGCCGTCGCGGCCGCGCTCGCGCCGCAGTCTCTCGACGTCGCGCCCGACACTTTGGCCGAGGGCACGCGGCTGGTGCAGATCGGCGCCTATCCGGACGAGGCGCGGGCCCGGCTCGAATGGGACAAAGCTTCCGCCCGCTTCGGTGCGCTTCTCGACGGCAAGCGCCGGGTGATCGAGGCTGCGACGAGCGGCGGCCAGACCTTCTACCGGCTTCGGGTCGAAGGGTTTTCCGATCTCGACGACGCGCGGCGCTTCTGCGCCGCGCTCAAGGCCGACAACGCCGAATGCGTGCCCGCCGTGGTGCGCTGATGCCCGAAGCGGCTTCGGCCACGGTCCTTGGGTGCGAAGGCCCCGTCCTGTCAAAGGACGAGGCCGCGTTCTTTCGCGACTCGGACCCCTGGGGCTTCATCCTTTTCGCCCGGAACGTCGAGACGCCCGGGCAGCTTCGCCGCCTGACCGCAGACCTCAGGGCAAGCGTCGGCCGCGACACGCCGGTGCTGGTCGATCAGGAGGGCGGGCGCGTGCAGCGATTGCGCGCGCCGCACTGGCGCGAATGGCAGCCGCCGCTGGACGAGGTCGCGGCGGCCGGGGCGGCGCGCTATGAGCGTGCGCTCTGGCTCCGCTACCGGTTGATCGCGGAGGAGTTGCGCGCCGTCGGGATCGACGCCGATTGCGCGCCGAGCGCCGACATTGCCGGGCCGGACACCCATCCTTTCCTGCGAAACCGGTGCTTCGGCGACAACGCGGCCACGGTAGCCAGGGCGGCGCGGGCGGCGGCCGAGGGGCTCCTGTCGGGCGGCGTTCTTCCGGTGGTGAAGCACATGCCCGGTCACGGTCGTGCGGTCGTGGACAGCCACCTCCACCTGCCGCGCGTCTCGGCACCGCTCGACGACCTTGCAGTCACGGATTTCGCGCCCTTCTCGGCACTCGCCGATCTGCCGATGGCGATGACCGCGCATATCGTCTTCGACGCCCTCGATCCCGGCCGTCCGGCCACCTCCTCTCCCGCCGTCATCGCCATGATCCGCGACCGGATCGGGTTCGGCGGATTGCTTCTCAGCGACGACCTGTCGATGGAAGCGCTGTCCGGGTCGATCGGCGAACGGGCGGGTTCGGCCATCGCGGCGGGGTGCGATATCGCGCTTCATTGCAACGGCAAGCGGCCGGAGATGGAGGCGGTGGTCGCCGCCGCCGGCCGCCTCGGTCCGGCCGCCTCGATCCGCGCCGAGGCGGCACTGGCCTGCCGGCAGACACCTGATCCCATTGACACCGCCCTTCTGGAGGCCGAATTTGAGGCGCTTTCGAAGGGACGGGCGTATGGCTGAGCCGGACGGCTTTCAGGAAGACACGGTCACGGTCAGCGACCGGCTCGCGGCCGAGGCGCTGATCGTCGATGTTGACGGGTTCGAGGGCCCGCTCGACATCCTGCTGACCCTGTCGCGGACCCAGAAGGTCGATCTGCGGAAGATATCGGTCCTGCAACTGGCCGAGCAGTATCTGAATTTCGTCAATCAGGCCAAGGCCCTGCGCATCGAGCTTGCGGCGGATTACCTGGTGATGGCGGCCTGGCTCGCCTTCCTGAAGTCGCGCCTACTCCTGCCGCCCGATCCCACCGACGAAGGCCCGTCGGGCGAGGAACTGGCCGCACATCTCGCCTTTCAGCTCGAACGCCTTCAGGCGATGCGCGAGGCGGCGGCGCGGCTCATGGGACGCGACCAGAAGGGGCGCGATTTCTTTGAGCGCGGCATTCCCGAGGATGTGACGCGCCTGAGGAAGGTCACCTACAGCGCAACGCTGCTTGACCTCATGCAAGCCTATGCACGCATCCGCACCCATGACGAATTCCGGCCCTACGCGATGGACCGCCACCATGTCTTCACTATGGAGCAGGCGCTGGAGCGGATGCGCGGGCTCATCGGTTTCGCCGGTGACTGGACCGATCTTTCGTCCTATCTTCCCGACGGCTGGACTGCGGATCCCGCCCGGCGACGTTCCGCCACCGCCGCGACCTTCGCGGCCTCCCTCGAACTTGCCAAACAGGGACGGATCGAGTTGAGACAGGCCGACACCTTCGCGCCCATCGCCATCAGACGGAAAGAAACGTGACCGAGACGAGCACCGCCGAGAAGAGCCTTTTCGAGGCGCCGCCCATCGCCGAGCAGGAGCGCATGGTGGAGGCCATCCTCTTCGCCTCCGCCGATCCTGTGACGGTTGCCGAGCTGGAGGCGCGGATGCCGCATGGCGCCGACCCGGCGGAGGCGCTGGTGCATCTGCGAAAGCGCTACGAGGGGCGCGGCGTGCGGGTCGTCAAGGTCGGCGACGCCTGGGCGATGCGGACGGCCCCCGATCTTGGCTTCCTGATGCAGAAGGAAACCGTCGAGACCCGCAAACTCAGCCGCGCGGCGATCGAGACGCTGGCGATCATCGCTTATCACCAGCCCGCAACGCGGGCGGAGATCGAGGAGATCCGCGGTGTCGCGGTCAGCCGCGGGACCGTCGACCAGTTGCTGGAGCTTGAATGGATCCGCTTCGGCCGACGGCGGATGACGCCGGGCCGGCCGGTGACCTATGTCGTCACGCAGCAATTCCTCGACCATTTCGGCCTTGAGTCGGCGCGCGACCTGCCGGGGTTGAAGGAGCTTCGGGCGGCCGGGCTTCTCGACAATCGTCCGCTGCCGGGCAGCGCGGCCCTGCCGGACGACGAGGCGGAGGACCAGATCGGGCAGAGCGAGCTCTTCGAGGATTGAGAGGGCGTTGGAATATGAACCTGAACCGTCTTCTGAACATCGTGATCAACACGGTCGTGCGCCGCCTGGTCAATTTCGGTATCAACAAAGGCGTCGGCTACGCGAGCCGCAAGGGCGGCGCGAAGACTGCGGATCACGGACAGGCGCGCGATGCGCGGGCGCTGGCCAAGCGCGCCCGGAAGGCGGCGAGGATCACGCGGCGGCTCGGGCGGTAGAAGGCCGCGCGTTACGCCGCCCGGAAGTGCTTGGAGAGCTTGAGGCCCTGTCCCTGGTAGTTGGACGCGATGCCGGCGCCATACATCCGGTCCGGGCGCGCGGCCATGCGTTCGTAGACCAGCCGCCCGACGACCTGGCCATGTTCCAGCACGAAGGGGGCTTCGTGGCAGCGCACCTCCAGCACCCCGCGCGATCCGGCGCCGCCGGCTTCCGCCCAGCCGAAACCGGGATCGAAGAATCCGGCGTAATGGACCCTGAATTCGCCGACCATCGCCAGATAGGGGGCCATTTCGGCCGCGTAATCGGGCGGGATCGTCACCGCCTCGCGGCTGACGAGGATGTAAAAGGCGCCGGGGTCGAGGATGATCCGCGCCTCGGTGGTCCGGACCTCCTCCCAGAAATCCGCAGGCGCGTAATGGCCGATAAGGTCGAGGTCGATTACCCCGGTATGCGGTTTGGCGCGGTAGCCGACAAGGTCACCCTCGGCCGGCTTCAGATCGACCGAGAATCCAAGACCGTCCGAAATCAGTGCTGTCCCGGAGACCAGTTGATCGCGCCGGTGCAGGTCGCCGAGTTCGGCGTCGGAGAGAACTGCCTGCCCCTGCCGGAAGCGGATCTGGTTGAGCCGCATCCCCGGCCGGACGAGGACCGAGAAGGACCGGGGGCAGATTTCCGCGTAGAGGGGGCCGGAATAGCCGTCCGGAATGCGGTCGAATTCCTCGCCGCCATCGGCAATGGTCCGGGTGAGGAGGTCGAGCCGCCCGGTCGAGCTTTTCGCATTGGCGACGGCGGTAAGGCCGCGCGGCAGCGAGAGACGCTCCATCAGCGGCACGACATAGACGCAGCCCTTTTCGAGCACGGCGCCCTCGCGCAGGTCGACCCGGTGCATCTCGAACTCGGCGATGCGGTTCTGAACCGTGCGGCCCTTGCCGGCAAGGAAGGAGGCGCGGACGCGGTACGCAACATGCCCAAGGCGCAGATCAAGGCTCGCCGGCTGGACCTGCGCATCGGTCACGGCGGGATCGGCGGCGATTGCGCCCTCCGCGATCATCCTGCGGATCGCCCCGTCGGCAAGAACGCCGGTGCCGGTCATCTGCACGCTCCTGACATGCGAACGCCCACCCCGCGAACGGAGTGGGCGGTTCGGTGATGGTCGGGCCGGTGAGATTCGAACTCACGACCTTCCGCCCCCCAGACGGACGCGCTAACCAGGCTGCGCCACGGCCCGACGCTGCGCGGTATAGGCCGATTGGCGGGGCGGGGGCAAGCGCCAAAACGCAATCCGGAAGCGATGAAAATTCGGGCCACGGATCGGGGCTTACTTCTGCGCGGGCCGGTCGCTTTGCGCCAGACGTTCCTTGAGGTCGACGAGCCTGAGATAGACCGAGGTCAGCTCGCTCCTCTTGTCGCGCGCGCGCAATGCATCCATCGCCCGCAGCATCGCGGCGGCGGGGGGATTGGTCGGGGCGGGTCGTGGCGCCACGATCGGCTGGTCGGCGCGCGGGCGCGCCGCAGTGTCGTTGCCAAGGGGAAGGACATTGTCGGCCGTTCCCTTGGGCAGCGTCGGAACATCGACCTGCATCGGCGCCTCGGGCGCGCGGCGCTGGCGGTCGAGTTCGTCCCGACGCTCCGCCCCGGGCGAGACCGCGGGCCGCGATGGCGGTGGCGTGGTGGCCGTAGGCGATGCTTCGGCGTCGTCTTCGGGATCGGGCACGAGGTCGTCGCCGTCGGCCGCCGCGTCCGGCGAGGGCGCGGCCGGCCAATGGCCGGCCTCTGGCTGGGACGCCGCCGCCGGAATCGTCGCGGACTTGGCCGCTTCGGAGGTATCGGCCCTGTCGCCCCGCGTGATGTCGACATCCGAGAGGCTCGCGACGTGGCGCACGCCCTGTTCCTTCAGGATCTTCTGAACCCCACGGATCGTCAGCCCGTCCTCGTGGAGAAGCTTCTTGATGCCGCCGAGAAGCGCGAGATCGGTGGGCCGGTAGTACCGGCGCCCGCCGGCGCGCTTCACCGGCTTCACCTGCGAGAATCGGCTTTCCCAGAACCGTAGGACATGCGCGGGCGTATCCAGGTACTCAGAGACTTCGCTGATCGTGCGAAAGGCCTCGGCCGATTTCTCCATGACGTGGGGCCTCAGCTTCTGTTGCCTGCCGCGACGCGGTCTTTCATCAGATGCGAGGGCCGGAAGGTCAGGACCCGCCTGGGGTGGATCGGAACTTCGTCGCCGGTCTTGGGGTTGCGGCCGACGCGGGCCGCCTTGTCGCGCACCGAGAAGGTGCCGAAAGACGAGATCTTGACCGTCTCGCCGTCCACCAGAGCGTCCGACATGTGTTGCAGGACACCTTCGACCAACTGCGCCGATTCATTGCGCGAAAGGCCGACTTCGCGGAAAACCGCTTCGCTCAGATCCATGCGAGTCAACGTCTTTTCGGTCATCTCGTCCCCCTGTTGTTTGGGGGAGGATGGTCGGATTAAATTTCCGAGTCAATATCAATGGCTTGGGGAGGGGCTTTCAAGCGGGATTTCACCACCTGAGAACGACCGACCCCCAGCTCAGCCCGCCGCCGATCGCTTCGGTGACGAGAAGGTCGCCTTGCTTGATCTGTCCACGCTCCTTGCCGACCGACAGGGCGAGGGGGATCGACGCGGCCGAGGTGTTGCCGTGATCCTGCACGGTGACGACGACACGCTCCATCGGGACCTGCATCCGGTTCGCCGTGGCGCTGATGATGCGCAGGTTCGCCTGATGCGGCACGATCCAGTCGACATCGCCACTGGTCAGCCCCGCCTTGTCGAGCGCGGCATGTGCCGTCTCGGCCAGTTTCTCGACCGCGTGGCGGAAGACCTGGTTGCCCTGCATCCTCAGATGGCCCGCCGTGCCGGTCGTGGAAACGCCGCCATCGACGTAGAGAAGCTCCCGGTGGCTGCCGTCGCTGTGAAGGTCGGTCGCGAGGATGCCCCGGTCGTCCGGACGGCCGGTGCCGGTCGCCGCCTCAAGCACCACGGCGCCGGCGCCGTCGCCGAAAAGGACGCACGTCGAGCGGTCGGTGAAATCGAGAATGCGGCTGAACGTCTCCGCCCCGATGACGAGAATCCGCCTTGCCTGCCCGGAAAGGATCAGGGCGTTGGCATTGGCCAATGCGAAGACGAAGCCGGCGCAGACCGCCTGCACGTCGAAGGCAAAGCCTTTTTTCATGCCGATCTTCGCCTGAACCATCGTCGCGGCGGAGGGAAAGGTCAGGTCGGGCGTCGAGGTCGCGACGATGATCGCGTCGAGATCGTCCGCCGACATGCCGGCATCGGACAGAGCCGCTGTCGCGGCCTTGGCGCCAAGGTCGGACGTCGTTTCGCCATCGGCGGCGAAATGGCGCTGCTCGATTCCGGTTCGCGCGCGGATCCATTCATCGGTGGTGTCGACCCGTGCCTCGAACTCGGAATTCGGCACCACGCGCTCGGGCAGATAATGCCCGACGCCCCGGACCACGGCACGGATTGTCATGAATGTGTTCCGCCTGCTTCACCAACTTGCGCGGCATCCTGCCCCGCCTGCGCGGCAGAGGCAACCCGTGCCGCGAGGCGTTCCTGGAAGCCGGACTTGGCGAGTTTGAACGCGAGCTTGATCGCCGCCGACACGCCGGTCTCGTCGGCCGAGCCATGCGACTTGACGATCGTGCCGTTCAGCCCGAGGAAGACACCGCCATTCTGCCGCCGAGGGTCGATCCGGGCCTGCAACCGGCGCAGCGAGCCAAGCGCGAGAAGCGCGGCGAAGCGCGAAAGGATGCTGGCGTTGAACGCCTCCTTCAGGAAGTCGCCGACGAGTTTCGCCGTGCCTTCCCCGGTTTTCAGGGCGATATTGCCGGTAAAGCCATCAGTCACGATCACATCGACGCGGGCAGAGGGCAGATCCCCGCCCTCGACGAAGCCGGCATAGTCGAAGCCGCCGGTCTCGGTCGCCGCCTGAATCAGATCCTGGGCCTGCTTCAACTCGGCCCGGCCCTTGTGATCTTCGGTCCCGACATTCAAAAGCCCGATCCGTGGCCGGTCGATGCCAAGCCCGTTACGGGCGTAGGATGCGCCCATCAGCGCGAATTGCAGAAGGTCGGGCGCGTCGGCCTTGATGTCGGCTCCGACGTCGAGCATGAGGTTGAAACCGCCGGGATTTCGTGACGGCCAGAGGCAGGCGATGGCGGGCCGGTTGACGCCGGGAAGTTTCCGCAGCCGGATCACCGAAAGCGCCATGAGTGCCCCGGTATTGCCGCAGCTTACCGCGACGGTCGCTTCCTTGTTGCGCACGCTTTCGATCGCCGACCACATCGACGTGCCTTCGCCGTGGCGCATGACCTGACCGGGCTTGTCGTCCATCGTGACGACGCCCGCCGCATGCCGGATCGTGCAGCGGCCGGCGAGTTCCGGGCGCTTGCCGACAAGCTGCGCCAGTTCGGCTTCGGGGCCATGAACGATGAATTCGATCTCGGGGTTTCTGACGGCGGATTCGGCCATGCCGGCGACGACGGCCGACGGCCCCCGGTCACCGCCCATCGCGTCGACGGAAATAACGATACGGCCCGAGGTCCCGTGTCCGGGGGCCTCGGGCTGCATGGCATTCGGTGACGGCATCGCGCCGGCCGTTCGGACGCGGCCTTACGCCGCGTCTTCGTCCAGGTCGACTTCGGCGGTCTGGGCGACGATCTCGCGGTCATTGTAATGACCGCAGGCGCCGCAAACGTGGTGCGGACGCTTCAGTTCGCCACAGTTCGGGCATTCGTTCGGATTCGCGGCGACCAGAGCATCGTGTGCGCGGCGCATGTTGCGGCGGGACCGCGTGGTCCGGTTCTGAGGGACAGCCATGTCTCAACCTCGGGCTATTTGGGGCCGTGGCCCGGTTTTCCTGGGGTTTCGTCACAGGTTGCCGCAAAGCGACCGGGTGCGAACCCAACGTTCAAGCGAGGCCGGGAACATACTGCGATTCCGCGCGGGCGCAAGTCTTTTCTGGCGCTGCGGAGGCAGGGTCGATCCCGACCGCGATCATTCGTCCCTATCGGCCTTTTTCATGAGATCCGCAAGCCCCGCGAAGGGCTTTATCGCGTCGTCGTCGAGCGGTTCCGCGCCCGGTGCGGCCGCCGTCATGGTGCCGAGTTTGGCACCATCGGCGCGGGGATAGGCCGGCAGCGCGAGGGCCAGCGCCTCGACCAGGATGGCGCCGAGGTCGATGGTCTCGGGCAGGGGTTCCAGGCTGTCGTCTTCCGGCATCTCAACCTCGTCGCCTTCGGGCTCAGGCATGTCGGACAGGAAGCGCCGCACCACCGCTTCGTCGATTTCGATCGTGACGGGGGCAAGGGTGACGATACAGGCTTGCGTGACCGTCGCCGTCAGCCGGGCGTCGAGCGTCCAGTCGTGCCGGCCCGCGGGGCGCAACTCTCCCTGAAGGCGCGCCATCTCGACGGACAGGATGTCGAGCGCCGCCGCGATCCGCGCCCGCGCCCCGGCATCGGGGGCAATGTCGAACCGCGTCGGTTTTCGTCCGGCGAGTTCGGTGACACGGACGGGATGCGAAAAGGGCGGGGCGTCGAACGTCATCTGCGGCTCGCGTTCAGGGGACCAGTTCGGGCAGGGTGCTTCGTCCTTGAAGGACCGGCCCGGCATGTTGTAAGCGGGATAGAAGGCTTGAGGCGTCAAGGCAAGAGGGTGGTATGGGCAGGCTCGGTTTCGGGGTAAGGCGCGGCGCGGTCGTGCTGCTGCTGATGGCGCTTTCCGCCTGCACCGCACTCTACCAGAACCACGGCTACGTTCCGCGCGATCAGGATCTTGAAAAGATTGTCGTCGGAGATTCCACGCGGGAGGACGTCGCGCAAGCGGTTGGCCGGCCGTCCTCGACCGGGCTGCTGACCGGTGGGGCCTGGTACTATGTCGGCAGCCGCTTCCGTCATTACGGTCCGCGCGAGCCTCAGGAGATCGACCGCGAGGTCGTCGCGATCAGCTTCGACGAGGGCGGGACGGTCGAGAATGTCGAGCGTTTCGGGCTGGAGAACGGCCAGGCGGTGGTGATCTCGCGCCGGGTCACGGACAGCAACATCAAGGGCCTCGGCTTCCTGCGTCAGCTTCTGGGCAATATCGGCAATATCAGCGCCGGGCAGCTCCTGAACGACACTTGACCGGCGGCGTTCGCAGGGGCGGTGTCCCGGCCCCGGCATGTGCCATCATTCCTTCGGCCGGTGCGTCAACGCCACGCCATTGACGCAGTAGCGCAGGCCCGTCGGTTTCGGCCCGTCGGGGAAGACATGGCCGAGATGGGCGTCGCAGGCGGCGCAGTGGACCTCGGTCCGACGCATGAACCAGCTCCGGTCCTCGGTTTCTCCGATCGCGTCGGCGTCCATCGGCCGGTAGAAGCTGGGCCATCCGGTGCCGGAATCGAACTTGGTTTCGGAGTCGAACAGCGGCGCGCCGCAGCAGACGCAGTGATAGGTTGCCGGCCCCTTGGGGAAATCATCGTGGGTGAACGCCCGCTCGGTGGCGTGTTTGCGTGTGACCTTGTAGGCAAGGTCCGAGAGTTGTGACTGCCATTCCTCATCGGTCTTGTGGATCTTCGCAGCCATGACATTCCCTCATTTCTTTGTCGTTTCGCCATCCGGATCGGATAGAGTGTTGCTCGGGCTGAATGTAGGCGGCGAAACGGTTCCCGCCAAGCCGGAGAACGCTCACGATGCGGGCATTCAGGGCAGGCCGCTACGAGGCGCGCCTCGCCGAGACAGAAGACGACATCCGGCGCGCCCAGGGCCTGCGCTGGCGGGCGTTCCGGGCGGCGAGAGGCCGTGGCAAGGTGGTCGCGACCGACGCGGATTCCTTCGACGCGATCTGTCGTCATGTGCTCGTCGAGGACAGGTGGAGCGGCGCGCCCGTCGCGGCGTTCCGGCTGCTTGACCTGAGGAACGGGGCCGAGGCGGGGCGCAGCTATTCCGCGCAGTTCTACGACCTTTCGGCGCTTGCGGCCTATCCCGGCCGGATGGTGGAGATGGGGCGCTTCTGCCTCGATCCGGAGTGGCACGATCCCGACATCCTGCGCGTCGCCTGGGGCGCGATGGCCCGCCATGTGGACGAGGAACGGGTCGAGATGCTGTTCGGGTGTTCGTCCTTTCAGGGCACCGATGTCGAAGCGCATCTCGACGCGTTCGCACTTCTCTGCGCCCGGCATCTTGGGCCGGAGCGCTGGCTGCCGAAGGAAAAAGCGCCCGATCTCTTCCGCTTTGCGGCGCGGCTTCGCGGACGGGTCCCGGACCGCCGGCGGGCCATGCAGGGCCTGCCGCCGCTTCTTCGGTCCTATGTGGCGATGGGCGGCTGGGTCAGTGATCATGCCGTCGTCGATCCCGACCTCGGGACGATCCATGTCTTCACCGCGCTTGAGGTCAATCGAATTCCCGCCGCGCGGGCCCGGACACTGCGCGGGGTTGCGGAATCCTGTCTTTAGTATATCGGAACACCCGTCAGGCAGGAGCTTCCCGGGCGTGAGAAACAAAGAAACGGCGCGGAAATGCGCGAACCCATCCGATCAACCCGCGCGGCGCTGGGTGCAGGTGCTTGCACGCTACCGCGAACCGCGAACCGGACGCAGCATTTTCGAACTCGGAGTCACGCTGATTCCGTTCTTCCTGATCTGGGCGCTGGCATGGTGGGCGCTTTCGGTCAGCCTCTGGCTCGCGCTTGGCCTTGCGGTCCTGAACGCGGGATTCCTGGTGCGGATCTTCGCGATCCAGCACGATTGCGGCCACGGCGCCTTCTTCCGGAACCGGACGGTGAGCGACTGGGTCGGGCGGGCGCTCGGTGTGCTGACGCTGACGCCTTACGACGTCTGGCGGCGCACGCATTCCGAGCATCACGCCTCGGCGGGTAACCTCGACAAGCGCGGGATGGGCGACGTGACGACGCTGACGGTCGAGGAGTACCGCGCGCTGACGCCGTTCGGACGGTTTCGCTATCGGCTCTACCGGCACCCGCTTGTCCTTTTCGGTCTGGGGCCGAGCTACCTGTTCCTTCTGCAGAACCGGCTGCCGATCGGGTTGATGCACTCCGGCGCCCGCTACTGGACGAGCGCGATGGCGACGAATGTCGCGATTGCCGCCGCATTGGCGCTGATCATCTGGTTCGGCGGCGTGATGCCTGTCCTGATGGTTTTCCTGCCGACGTCGATTATCGCCGGTGCGGCCGGGGTCTGGCTGTTCTACATCCAGCACCAGTTCGAGGAAGCCTATTGGGACAAGGATACCGACTGGGATCTGCATGACGCAGCACTTCACGGCAGCTCGCACTACGTCCTTCCCGGTGTCCTGCGCTGGATGACGGCGAATATCGGGATTCATCACGTCCATCACCTCTACAGCCGTATCCCGTTCTACCGGCTGACCGAGGTGCTGCGCGATCACGCGGATTTGGCGCAAGCCCAGCGGATGACGCTACGCGAAAGCTTCGAATGCGCGAGGCTGCACCTCTGGGACGCGCGCGAGCGGCGGCTTTTGTCCTTCTCGCAGGCGAAGCGGCTTTACGGGCCGGTCTGAAGGGGCGCGGCCCCCTGACGAGGTCGGGCGCGTCCCAAAGCTGAATGTCCGAAAAAAGAAAAACCCCGCGTTGCGCGGGGTTTTTTGTCATCCCTTTGGCTCTTGCCGATCAGCCGCGGGCACGGCGGCCGCCGCGGCGGCCCGACGCGGCGCTGGTCTGGCTGGCGGAGGCTTCGGCGAAGCTCATGCCGCCCTCCACCGCTTCCAGGACCTTGGCGAAGCGGATCCACTCGCCGCCATTGGCGTCGTGGTTCATCAGGAAGTTGGCGGCGCGGATCGCCTCCATCTCCATCTGGCGGACCGGGTTCATGATCGCCGAGGTCATGCCGGCGCCGATCGCCATCGGCAGGAAGGCGGCATTGATGCCGTGACGGTTCGGCAGGCCGAACGAGATGTTCGAGGCGCCGCAGGTCGTGTTGACACCAAGCTCATCGCGCAGGCGTTTCACCAGCGCGAAGACCTGACGGCCGGCGGTGCCCATCGCGCCAACCGGCATGACGAGGGGATCGACCACGATGTCATGCGCGGGAATGCCGAAATCGGCGGCGCGCTGCACGATCTTCCTGGCCACTTCGAAGCGGACATCCGGGTCTTCGGAAATCCCGGTGTCGTCGTTGGAGATCGCCACGACCGGCACGTTGTACTTCTTCACCAGCGGCAGGACGAGTTCCAGCCGATCTTCCTCGCCCGTGACCGAGTTCAGAAGCGGGCGTCCCTCGGCGGCCGCGAGCCCGGCCTCGAGCGCACCCGGAACCGACGAGTCGATGCACAGCGGCACATCGACCAGCCCCTGGACGATGTTGATCATCTTCGTCATCAGCGGCGGTTCGGTTTCGTTCGGGTTCGGGTTGGAGTTGTAGACCACGCCCGCGTTCACATCGAGAACCATCGCGCCGCAGGCGACCTGCTCCAGCGCGTCCTTCTCGACGGTGGAGAAATCGCCGGCCTCCAGCTCGGCCGCGAGTTTCTTGCGGCCCGTGGGGTTGATCCGCTCGCCGATGACGCAGAACGGCTCGTCAAAGCCGATGACAACGGTTTTCGATTTCGATTCAAGGACGGTGCGGGTCATACTTCCCTCAATTTCTTAGGATTGCGCGGCCGGAACGGTGGACTTGCCACCATTCTCGATGGCCCAGGTGGCGTTGGTCTTGATCCCGCCGAGCGGGAAGAAATGCACGGCCTCGATGCCGAAATCCGGATTCGCGGCCTTGTGCGCGGCGAGTTCGGACACGACCTCGGTCGGCTCGTAGGGCAGGAGCAGCTTTGTCACGTCCATCGCCCGCTTCTGCAGCACCTTGAGCGAGGGGCCGACGCCGCAGGCGATGGCAAACTTGATCAGGGTCTGGAGCTTCGCCGGGCCGGCGACACCGATATGGACCGGCAGCTTCACGCCTTCGGCGTTCAGCCGGTTGACCCAGGAGATGACCGGTTTGGCGTCGAAGCAGAATTGCGTGGCCATCGCCATTTTCGCGTCCGTGCGGTTCGCGAAATCCTGTTTCCAGCGCGCGGCTTCCATGACCATCTTGTCCGACCCGTCAGGGTCGATGTCGCGATTGCCTTCGGGGTGGCCGGCGACATGCAGGCGCTCGAACCCGCCGAAGAGGCCGGTCTCAAGAAGCTGCATGGACGAGTTGAACTCACCCACCGGTTCGGCAACGCCGCCGGCGAGCATCAGGCCCTGCTTCACGTCGGCCTCGCCCTGATAGCGGGCGATCCAGTCGGCGAGCGTCGCCTTGTCCTTGACGATCCGCGCCGGGAAGTGCGGCATGACCGGGAAGCCCTCGGCGTTCAGCCGCTTCGCCGTCACCACCATGTCCTCGATGGGTGTGCCTTCGATATGGGCGATGTAGACCCGCGTTCCCGCAGGCAGCAGGTCGCGGAAGCTCTCGACCTTCTCGGCGGTGCGGGGCATCACCTCGATCGAATAGCCTTTCAGGAAGGCCTCGACCGGGGCCGATACGCCGGCGGGGGCCGGGGTTTCCTTGCGGCGGAAGTTCAGAAGCGCCATTGCCGTCCTCCAAAAACGATTGGGTATCACGCCCAGCCATCATTCGCGATGAGCGTCTTGAGACGCTCGGTGTCGTATTCCGCGTCGATCCGCGCGGCTTCGGCCGCGGCCACTGCGGCATCCTCGCCCGCGACCTCGACCGGGGGCGCCTTGCGCCATTCGGCCAGATAGGCATCGGTCCCAGCCGCGCCGGTCTTCATGGCGCAACGGTCGATCGCCTGTTCGAACCGCTCCGGCAGCGGTTTCTTCACGCCTCGGCGACCCTTGCCCACGATGACCTGGGCCGGAATGTCGCGCCAATAGACGATGGTCACATCTGCCATGACGATTCCTCTTTTCTGGCGCCCTCAATACTCCCGGTTTCACGACCGCCGATGACGTTTTTCGACATTGTGCGCGACCGGAGCGACCTACGTTTCATGGATAGCGCGAGCGCGCCCTCGATGCCACAGCGCGGGTTGCCCGCGAATGCCAAAAATCTTCATGAAGACCATGAGCCGCGCGGCCGACCTGCCCGGAGGATCGCAAATATCGCGGCGGGGCAGCGCCACGTCGCTTGCACGGATGCGGTAGCGGCACTAGATTGGACCCAACATCATATCGGAGGGCGCGAATATGGCGCCCAGGCGTCCCGGAGGTGCGGGCGCGTTCCCGAGATCGGTCGAGCCGCCCGGCACCCCAAGGCCAGATTCCGCGCAGCTTTATGCGGCGCTGGATCTTGGAACAAACAGTTGTCGCATGCTGATTGCCCAGCCGAAGGGCAGTCAGTTTCATGTCGTGGACAGCTTCTCCAAATCGGTTCAACTCGGCCAGGGCCTCGAGGCGTCGGGGCGGCTCAGCCGGTCTTCGATGTCGCGGACGGTTCAGGCACTTCAGATCTGCCGCCGCAAGATCGAGCAGCACGAGGTGAAGCGGATGCGGCTCGTGGCGACGGAAGCCTGCAGGCGTGCCAAGAATGCCGGCGAATTCCTGCGTCTCGTCGCCCGGGAAACCGCCCTGCCGCTGGAGATCATCCAGCCGGAGGAAGAGGCGCGGCTGGCCGTCGTGTCCTGCGCCCCCCTGGTCTCAACCAAGACCGAGCAGCTTCTGGTCGTGGATATCGGCGGCGGCTCGACCGAGCTTGTCTGGATCGACCTCTCCGCCGTGCCGCGAAGCGAGCGTCCGCGGGCGATCATGCGGCTTCATGCCGGATTTCACCCACCGGAGAGCCCGTTCCCGGCGGCGAAAGTGGTCGACTGGATTTCTGTGCCGCTTGGCGTCGCGACGCTGAAGGACCAGTTTTCGGATGTCGAGGACGACGCGGCGCGCTTCGCGCTGATGAGCTGGTACTTCGAGGAGAACCTGTCGGATTTCTCGCCCTACAATGCCTCGCAACCGCGCGAGGGGTTCCAGATCATCGGCACGTCCGGTACCGTGACCACGGTCGCGGCGAGCCATCTGGGGCTGAAGCGCTACGACCGGACCAAGGTCGACGGGCTCAGGATGACCTCCGACCAGATCGACCGGGTGATCCGCGACTATCTCAGCATGGGGCCGGCGGGGCGGCGCAACGATCCCCGGATCGGCCGTGACCGGCATTCGCTGATCATGTCGGGGGCCGCGATTCTTCAGGCGCTCATGCGGATCTGGCCGACCAACCGACTCTCTGTCGCGGACCGTGGTCTGCGCGAGGGTCTGCTTTATGCGCAGATGTCGGCGGATGGCGTTCTGGAAGACGGACCGTTCTGATCGTCAGGCACTCTCGCACGATTGCGGCCCGGGCGTATTTTGCTTAACTGGGCCAACGAAAAAGGGCGGGGTGCGGCGGGACGTGCCCGGGCGGAGTGACATGGCAAAGACACCTTCGGGCAAGACATCGGGACGCGGGCAGCGCGACCTCCGCGTTAGGGTGAAGACCGCGAAGGGCCGGAAGCTGTCCTCGACGCTCTGGCTGGAACGTCAACTCAACGATCCTTATGTGCAGCGGGCGAAGAAAGAGGGCTATCGCGGCCGCGCGGCCTTCAAGATCCTCGAACTGGACGACAAGTTCCGCTTCCTCGTCCCCGGCGCGCGGGTCGTCGATCTCGGCTGCGCGCCGGGCGGCTGGTGCCAGGTCGCGGTGGAGCGGGTCAACGCCCTTGGCCAGAAGTCCGGCAAGAAGGTGGGCCGCGTGCTCGGCGTCGACCTGCAGGAGGTCGAGCCGATCGCGGGGGCGGAGATCCACCAGCTCGATTTCCTGTCCGACGATGCCGACGAGAAGGTGAAAGCCTGGCTCGGCGGCCGGGCCGACGTCGTCATGTCTGACATGGCGGCGGCCTCGTCGGGCCACAAGGGCACCGACCACCTCCGCATCGTCGCCCTGTGCGAGGCGGCGGCGCATTTCGCTTTCGATGTTCTGGAAGAGGGCGGCACCTTCGTCGCCAAGGTCCTCGCGGGCGGCGCCGAGAACGAATTGCAGGCGCTTCTGAAGCGGGCGTTCACCAAGGTCGCGAATGTGAAACCGCCTGCAAGCCGGGCGGACAGTTCGGAAAAGTTCGTTGTGGCGACGGGCTTTCGTGGCGTGCCCGACGCGAAGGACGTCGAGGAGTGATCCCGCTCAGGGACTGACGCTGACGCAAAGGCCTTCGACCATCACGGCGGCCGGGGCCGCGCAGTGGAAGACATAGTAGCTGATCAACATCTCGGGCTGCCGCATGATGCCCGGCTTGTCGGTGAGGTCGCGCGCCCGGCGGAAATCCTGCTGGAACTGGCCGGGTGCGACATTCACCACCTGATGCGGTGAAACGATCACGTCCCGTTCCGGCCTCCCGTTGCCGAGGGCGCCGGCGCTGATGCGGACCGGAAGCGCATCGGGATTGGCATGAAGGAAATCTTCTTCGAGCTGGATGCAATCGATCCAGTCGACTGTGGCGAGTGTGCCTTGGACGGTGCGCAGCGGATCGCGCCGGCGCAGGGCCTGGATCGGCAGGTCGCCGAACGAGGTCGTGACCCGCGCGCTTCCGCAAAAGCCGGGAAGGGTCCAGCGGATCGGTTCTTGACGGGGGGGGCGGCGACCCGGCTCGGACCGGGTCGCCATTCCTGCGGGCTTCAATACCGTGCCCGACGCACTCGTTGAAATATTGTTGTGTTCCATTCTTACCTACTAAACCTTTCACACTCACGCATACCCACATACACTCGCATGCCGGGGCGGAGCTGCGCGCCCCGACATGGAGATGCTGGCCGACGGGAAAGGTGCCGGCCACACTCGTACGATCAAACCAAAGACACTCACATAACCCGTCGGCAGTTGCGCCGCCGACAAGACGGTAAACTACGGGTGAATCGGGCCGGTCTGTGGCGTATTTTTTCCGAAATCGGGCAAGGTTAATGCCTGCCGCACGGCGTGACTTAACCTATGCGTGTGCGATAACGGGGTGGCGGAAACAATGCGGGGGCCAAACCGGAGATCCGCGTTCAGGGGCGGTATTCTTGCTGTTGGATTGTTCACAGGCCGCTGCGACGAACTAACCTTAAAGATGTATTAGATTATGGCGGAATTGCCCAAATGCGCCGTCTACTTATTGGAAACACAGCGTTTTTCCTGAAATCCGGGCGCGGGAAGCCCGGAAGTCCGGTCCCTTGGCGGGCGGAGTCCGACGGGACGACTCACCTTTCATCGGGCAGATGCCGCCGATCAGATCGCGTGCATGACGAAATCAGGCACGATCCCCGACGCCTCCATCGCCGTTCGCGGGTTCAGCCCCAGAAGCGCGCCATGCCCGGTGACGAGCGCGGTCCTGAGGCCCGCCGCGGCACCGCCGAGGATGTCGGTTTGAAGCGTGTCGCCGACCATGATGATCCGCCGGGGGCGCACGCCGGGCAACCGCGACAGCGCAAGGTCGAAGACATTGCCGAAGGGCTTTCCGAAGAATTCCGGCTCGATCCCCGTGGCGTCTGCGATCCGGTGGGCAAAATAGCCGGGTTCATGCGTCAGGCCATGTTCGCGCGGGGCGACGAGGTCGGGGTTTCCGACGAGGATAGGCCGGGGCCGCCGTTCAAGGCTCCTGAGCAGGAGCTGCTGCCGTGCTTCTGTCCACTCGCCGGAGCCGAAAAGCAGGAACGCTTCGGCAGCCTCGTAGGCGTCGGGGTCGTCTTCAAGGAACTCCGCGTCGAGATGCTCGATCCCTTCACGCCCCTCCGCGCGCGGCGCCATCATGCCCCAGCGCCGTCGTGGCTGGGTTTCGAGCGCCGACAGCAATGCGTCTCGGGAGGAGATCACATCCTCTGCCGTGAAGTCGAAGCCGATCCGGCGGTAGCGGTCGAGCAGCACGCGCTTGCAATAGCTCGCCGCGTTCGAGACGACGATCACCCGCTTGCCCGCCCGTCGAAGCACATCGACGGTTTCACGCGCGCGGGGGATCGCGCGGTTGCCGACATTGAGGACGCCGAAGGCGTCGAGGAGGAAGGCGTCCGCCTCATCGCTCAGGGCGACGAGGGTCTCCACCTCTCTTGGCGCCTGCGGAAAGGCAGCGCCGGGAAGGCGGTGGCGCACCGCCTCGTAGGCCGCAAAGGCGGCGGCGGCGTCGGTTCCGGTCCGCATCAGATGATCGCGCCCCTGACCTTGGCAGAGACCCATTCGGAGACGACGACCGCGAACAGGATCACCAGAAGAATCAGCGAGACCTGCGGCCAGGCGAGCGTGTTCAGCGACGCCTGAAGCTGCAACCCGATACCGCCCGCGCCGACAAGGCCGAGAACGGTCGACTCGCGGATATTGATGTCCCAGCGGAAGACCGCGACCCCGGCGAAGGCGGGCAGGATCTGCGGCACGATCCCATAGGCCATGACCTGCATCGGGCTGGCGCCCGTCGCGCTGACGGCCTCCACCTGCGACTTGTCGATTTCCTCGATCGCCTCGTAGAGCAGTTTCGCGCAAAAGCCGATGGAGCGGATGGCGATGGCGATGATGCCGGCGAACACGCCGGGCCCGATGATCGCGATGAGGAGAAGCGCCCAGATCAGCGAGTTGATCGAGCGGGTCGAGACGATGATCAGCAGTGCTATGGGCCGCACGAAGCGGGTCGAGGGGGTCGTGTTGCGCGCGGCGAGGAACGCGACCGGCACGGCGAGAAAGAGCGCGCCGATCGTGCCGAGGGTGGCGATGTTCAGCGTGTCCCAGATCGGCCACCAGAGCTTGTCCATGTAGCTCCAGCGTGGCGGCGTGGCCCGGTCGAGGATGTCGCCGGCGATGGCGGGCGCATCCCACACGAAGAACCACGTGGTGGCGTCCGATATCTGTTTCCAGCACACGAGGAAGATCGCCGTTCCGGTGAGCCATGCCGCCCAGCGGATCAGGCTTTCGTTGCGGGTGCGAAGCTGCCAGACCTTCTGTCCGGCGGAGGAGCTTGTGACCGGCATTACTGAACCCTCGCCCGGATGATCCCCGACAGGTATTCAAGCGCCATGACCGTGCCGATGATCAGAAGAAGGATCGCCGCCGCCGTGTCGAACTCGTAACGATCGAACGCGGTGTTGAGCGTCGCCCCGATGCCGCCCGCGCCGACAAGGCCGAGGATCGCGCTTTCGCGGAAGTTGATGTCGAGCCGGTACATCGACAGCCCGATGAGGCGCGGCATGACCTGCGGCTGGACACCGTAGTTGATCCACTGCATCCAGCTCGATCCCGTGGCGCGGATCGCCTCGGCCTGGACCCGGTCCATGCTCTCGATATCTTCGGCCAAGAGTTTCGACAGGAAACCGATGGTCGCGAAGCTGAGCGTCAGGAACCCGGCGAGCGGGCCGAAGCCGAAGATCGCGACGAGGAGGATCGCCACGATGACTTCCTGCAAAGCGCGGCTGATCGCGACGATGCCCCGGCAGACGACGTAGACGGGCAGGGGTGCGATGTTGCGCGCGGCCCCGAGGCCAATGGGGATCGAGATCAGGATGCCGACGACAGAGGCGGCGACCGTCATGATGACGCTCTCAAGCATCCCGTCGCGGATATCGCCCCAACGGGTGAGGAAATCCGGCGTCGCGAAAGAGGCGATGAAAGCCGCGCCACGGTCGAGGCCTTCCCAGACCCGGCTCCAGTTCACCTTGATCGAGGCGATGGCGAGGACGAGATAGATGACCGCGCCGGCAGCCAGAGACCATCGCAGCCAGGCGCGCTTTATCAGCGGCGGTTTCTTCCAGGGGCGGCCGAGGCGGGTGTCGAGGGCTGTGTTCATGCCGGCACCTCCTCGTCTTCCTCGATCTTGCGGATCGTGGCCTGCCAGTCTTCCTCGCCATAGATCGTGGTCAGCACGTCGGGCGTCAGCGCCTCGGGCGCGCCGTCGAATTCGACCGCGCCGAAGCGCAGCCCGATGACTCGAGAGACGAACATCTGGGCGAGCGCCACGTCATGGATGTTGATGATCGCGGCAAGCCCGCGTTCGGCGCAAAGCTCGCAGATCAGCCGCATGATCTGGCGCGAGGTCTTGGGGTCGAGGCTGGCGGTCGGTTCGTCGACCAAAAGGAGCGCCGGGTTCTGGATCAGCGCCCGGCAGATGCCGACCCGCTGGCGCTGGCCGCCCGAGAGTTCGTCAGCGCGCTTGTCGGCCATCTCCACGAGGCCCACGCGGTCAAGAAGCCGGAACGCCTCGTCCACGTCCGATTGCGGATAGTGCCGGGTGAAGCTGCGCCAGAAGCCGACATAGCCGAGCCGGCCGGAAAGCACGTTCTCCATCACCGTCAGCCGTTCGACGAGTGCGTATTCCTGAAAGATCATCCCCATCCGCCGCCGCTCGCGGCGCAAGGCGGTGGCGCCGAGCCCGCTCAGTTCCACATCGCCGAGCCAGACCTTGCCGCTGGTCGGTTCGACCAGCCGGTTGATGCAGCGTATGAGAGTCGATTTGCCCGCGCCCGACGGTCCGATCAATGCGAGGACCTGCCCCTTCGGCACCTCCAGATCGACCGCCTTCAATGCCTGATCGCCGGTGCGATAGGTCTTGGTCAGCTTTTCCAGCTTCAGCATGCCTGCCCCTATGTCTTGCAAGAGAGGCGGCGACCCGGAGGCCGCCGCCGGTCCGGATCATTCGCAGGCGTAGCTGACGCCGTTGGCCGCGTCGATCTTGCGGATCACGTCCCAGAAATCCTTGTAGTTCATCTCAAGGAACTGGCCTTCGCCGGACTTCTCGAACTCCGTCTGAAGGGTGGTGCCGTCCCAGTTGAAGTCGAAGAAGGCTTGCCGGATCTGCTCCTGAAGCTCGGGCTTGAGGTTGTAGACGACGCCGAAGCCGGTCGTCGGGAAGGTCTGCGACTTGTAGATCGAGACGACCTGATCCGGGGTGATGACGTCGCGCTCGATCATGCGGGCCATGACCGAGTTGGCGATGGCGCCGGCGGGGTAGTCCTTGTTCGCCACGCCAAGGATCGTGTTGTCGTGCTTGCCCGAGAACACCGGCTCGAAATCGCGGCCGGCGATCATGTCGTAATCGGCCTTGAGGATTGCCGAGGGCGCCTTGTAGCCGGAATTCGAGGTTTCGGACGAAAAGGCGAGTTGCTTGCCCTTGATGTCCTCGACCTTCTCGACCCCGGAACCGGGATAGGTGATGATCTCCATCTCGTAGCCGAAGCCGCCGTCGAGGCTTGCCATGATGGTGAAGGGACGGAAGCCGGCGCAGTTCACGGCAAGCGGATTAGAGCCGGTATTGAAGCCCGCGATGTGCAGGCGGCCCG
This sequence comes from Defluviimonas sp. SAOS-178_SWC, assembly GCF_039830135.1. Classification (NCBI taxonomy): domain Bacteria; kingdom Pseudomonadati; phylum Pseudomonadota; class Alphaproteobacteria; order Rhodobacterales; family Paracoccaceae; genus Albidovulum; species Defluviimonas sp. SAOS-178_SWC. The sequence continues at coordinate 1,872,011 of NZ_CP156081.1, forward strand.
AGCGCATCGCCTCGATCTGGGCGGCGTTCGACTGGACGGGGAAGAAGATGACCTTCTTGCCGGTCTTCGCTTCGAGATGGGTGAGGAAATCCGACCAGGCGGTCTTGTAGACGGCGGGATCCTCGACGGGCGTGTAGGCGAAGATCAACTCGTCGGGGTCGATCTGCTGGGCCGGGTCGGTGGGGATATCGGCGACCAGGTCGCCGTCGACGTCGCAGAAGCGTTCGTCGAGATCGCCGCGCGGACAATCTTGCGCGGCGGCTGGCAATGCCGTCCAGGCGAAGGCGGCGGCGACGGCCACCGATGAAAGCAGCTTGGATAGGGTCATTTTCTCCTCCTCGTTGGTTGGTCTTTTTTGAATAAAGGTGCCGGCGAACCGGCGGGGCTAGTCGCGTACTCCTGTTGCTGTGGCGAGGGCGGGGGGCAGATCTGCATAGATTTCGGCGCGGATCTGGCAGAAATCGTAGGCGGGGCCGGTGCAGCCGGGGCCGACGGCGACGGTGAATAGCCCGGCGCCGGTGGCGGAGCGGGCGCCGGCCACGGAATCCTCGACCGCGAATGCGTCTTCGGCGGCGAGACCGAGCGTTCTGAGCGTCGTCACGAAGGGAAGAGGGTCGGGCTTGCCGACCGGCAGTTCGGCACCGGATACCGACAGTTCGACGATGTCGCGAAGGTCGAGCATCTCCAGCGCGCCGTCGATATGCCGGCGCGGCGACGACGAGCAGACCGCGATCCTGCGACCCGCCTCGGCGTGGGAAAGAAGCCAATTGCGGGCTCCCGGCACCGGTTCGCGCAGCCGGTCGAGCCAGAGATCGGCCTCCGCGCCGATCTGGTCGCCGATGACGCGGCGCATCTCGGGCGTCAGCGGCATCCCGAAGAGTTCGTCGAGAAAATCCTTCAACCCCCGCCCGACATGGGCGTCGAGCAGCGCACGGCTGGGGCGCTTGCCGTAGCGCGCCGTCACTTCGATCTTCGCCTGTTCCCAGACATGCTCGCTGTGCACGAGTGTGCCGTCGAGATCGAAGATCGCCGCCCGGAATCGCGTCGGGTCGAATATCGCGTCTCGCGCAGGCGTGGTCATGCTGCTAGCCTCGCCGTGACACGAGCGGGTGAACGGGGACGGAAATGAACGCGGACGACATCGACAGAAGATACGCCGAAGCACGCCGCATCGCGCAAGAGGCAGGTGCTCTCGCGCTCGATTATTTTCGGCGCTTCGACGGGTTGACGGTCGAGGTCAAGAGCCATCAGGACTTCGTGTCCGAGGCCGACAAGAACGTTGAGGCCTTCGTGCGCGGGGAAATTGCCGCCGCCTTCCCCGAAGACGGCATCGTCGGGGAGGAGGACGCGCCGAAGCCCGGGACGAGCGGGTTCACCTGGGTGATCGACCCGATCGACGGCACGACGAACTTCATCCACGGGATTCCCGGCTGGACGGTGGTCCTGGCCGGCGTGGTCGGCAAAAGGACCGAGGTCGGCGTCATCCATGACCCCAACCACGACGAGACCTACCATGTCCGCCGGGGCGGGCCGGCCTTCTGCAACGACCGCAGGATCGGCGTTCTCCGCGGCCGTGACATCCGGACCGGATCGGTTGGCGTCGGCTTTTCCGGGCGCACGCGCGCGGGCGGGATCAAGCGGCTCGTCAACGAGATCATCGGTGCCGGCGGCGTCTTCTACCGCAACGCGTCCGGCGCCCTGTCGCTGGCCTATGTCGCGAGCGGCAAGCTTCTCGGCTATGTCGAGGAGCATATGAACGCCTGGGACTGTCTTGCCGGCCAGCTTCTGGTGGCGGGCGCCGGGGGCGTCGTCGAGGATCAGGATGCCGCCGACATGGTGGCGCAGGGCGGTCGGGTGATCGTCGGCACGCCCGAGGTCTTCGCCGATCTCGTCGTGATCGCCGAACGGTCCTATGCGGACGGCGCCGACTGATCGGCGGATTTCGGACAGCTCAGACATCGGCGACCAGAACCGGGCCGGATTCCGAAAGGCCGATGGCGACCGTGTCGCCGGCGGTATAGGGGTTATCTATATTGTCGCTGACCGCGAAAATGCGGCCGAAATCGCCGGCCAGCGAATATTCCATGCGCGCGCCGACATAAGTGACCTTCTCCACCGTGGCGGGAAGACCGGCGCCCGGCACGATCCGCACACGCGAGGGCCGGATCGCCAGCGTCGCCTTGCCGGGCCGAAGCCCGCGCGACGGCAGGCGGTGACGCATGGCGCCGACGGCGATCTCGGCACTGTCGCCCTCGACAGACACGATCTCGCAGGCGACAAGATTCGCCTCGCCGATGAAATCCGCGACGAACGTGTCCGCCGGCGCGTCGTAGAGTGCGCGCGGCGGCCCGATCTGGGCGATGGCGGCGTTCCGCATCACCACGATCTCGTCCGAGACGGCGAGTGCCTCTTCCTGGTCATGGGTGACATAGACCACCGTGAGGCCGAGGTTCTGCTGGATCTCGCGGATCTCCTCGCGGACATGACGGCGAAGCTTGGCGTCGAGGTTCGAGAGCGGCTCGTCGAAGAGAAGTACCTGCGGTTCGAGCACCAGCGCCCGCGCGACCGCGACGCGCTGCTGCTGGCCGCCCGAAAGTTCGGACGGCAGCCGGCCGCCATAACCGTCGAGCCCCACCAGCGACAGGCCGGCCGCGGCGCGCTCCGCCGTTTCCGTCTTGGAGAAGCCGGAGAACTTCAGCCCGTAGCTGACATTTTCCATCACGGTCATATGTGGGAAGAGCGCGTAGGACTGGAACACCATCGACACGTCGCGGTCGGTCGCGGGCAGGGTGGTCACATCCTTGTCGCCGATGAGGATCCTGCCCCTCGTCGCCATCTCGAGGCCCGCGATCATCCTGAGCGTCGTCGTCTTGCCGCAGCCCGAGGGGCCGAGAAGCGTTACGAGACGGCCGGTCGGGATCGTCAGGCTGACATCGTCCACCGCCACCACGTCCTTGCCATAGACCTTCGTTACGTTCTCGAAAACGACCGAGGCGGCCTTGGAGCTTGTATTGGCCATCATCCCCCTCCCTGTTCGTGGGCGAGCCTGCGCCCGATCTTCGTGCGGCCGACGAGGAGCTGGAGCAATCCGACCGCCGCGAGCATCACGAAGATGAGCGCGGTCGAATAGGCGATGGCCAGACCGTAATCGTTGTTCTCGACCCGGCCGATGATGTAGCTCGTCGCCATGTCGTAGCGGGCGGAAACGAGAAAGATCACCGCCGAGATCGCCGTCATCGCGCGGACGAAGGAATAGACGAGCGCCGCGAGGATCGCGGGGCGCAGAAGCGGCAGGATCACCCGGCGGAATGTCTGCCAGCTGTTGGCGCCGAGGGTCAGGGAGCTTTCATCGAGCGAGCGGTCGAGCTGGCTCATCGAGGCGATGCCGGCGCGGACACCGACGGGCATGTTGCGGAAGATGAAGCTGATGACGAGGATCAGGCCCGTCCCTGTGATCTCGATCGGCGGCACGTTGAAGGCGAGGATGTAGCTCACGCCGATGACGGTGCCGGGGATCGCGAAACTCAGCATCGTTCCGAATTCGAAGCTGCGTTTTCCGGCGAAGTCCTGACGTGTCAGCAGGTAGGCGGTGATGAGACCGACCGCCGCCGTCAGCGGGGCGGCGACGGTCGAGATCAGCATCGTCGTCCAGAAGCTGTCCCAGGCCGAGCCGGTCCAGCGGATGCCGCCGTCGTCGAGGCGGATCGAGAAGGCGGTGAGGTAGTGCTTGAAGGTCAGCGTATTGTCGACGCCCCAAAGCTGCACGACCGAGCCGTAGAGGATCATCCCGTAGATCACGACCGTAAAGGCCGCCCAGAGCGCGGCAATCGCATAGACGGGAATGGCCAGCCCTTTGGGCATTTCGGGGTGGACGCCGGCATCCCCCTTGCCGGTGACCGTGGTGTAGCTTTTCCGGCCGAGCCAGAAGCGCTGGATGTAGAAGGCGGCGAGCGTGAAGCCGAGAAGGACGATGGCCAGCACCGCCGCCCGCCCCTGATCGTATTGCGCGCCGACGATGGCGAAGAAGATCTCGGTCGAGAGGACATCGTAATTGCCGCCGAGCACCAGCGGATTGCCGAAATCCGCCATGCTCTCGATGAAGCCGAGCAGGAAGGCATTCGCGAGCCCCGGCCGCATCAGCGGCAGCGAGACGGTGCGGAAGGTCTGCCAGCGGTCGGCCCGGAGCGTCTGCGCGGCCTCCTCCATCGAGGGCGAGACGCCTTCTACGACCCCGATCAGCACCAGAAAGGCGATCGGCGTGAAGGCGAGAACCTGCGCGATCAGGATGCCCGGCAGGCCATAGACCCAGCGGGTAGGGCGGACCCCGATCAGGTCGGCGACCCATGTCGTCACCGCGCCCGAAAGACCGAAGAGCAGGATGATGGCAAGGCCGATCACGAAGGGGGGGGTGATGATCGGCAGCACCGTGAGCGCCCTGAGCCCGCGCTTGAAGCGGAAGCCCGAGCGGGTGAGGACCAGCGCGAAGACGAGGCCGAGAAGCGTCGTGAGGAGGCCGACGAGCACGGCGAGGAACAGAGAGTTCCACGCCACCCCGCAGCGCGCACCCGTCAGGCAGCCCAAACCCCAGATCCGGTCGTCGAAGAACTTCCCGAGGAAGGTGAGGATGGAATAGCTGCCCTCTTCCGTGATGAACGCCGCCACCATCAGTTTCGCGATGGGAAAGAAGACGAAGATCGTGACGACCGCGATCACCCCGCCGATAGCCCCCGTTACGAACACATCGCCGTTGATCGCGCCGCGCGCGGCGATGCCTTGCGTGAAGAGAAACAGAAAGGCCGAGGCGACGATCAGCGCGCCATAGCCCATCCCGTATTGCCGGTCGCCGAGCGGGCCGAACAGGGCCTCGAGCCAGCCCGCGCTCCAGCCGCGGATGCCGATGCCGAGCCCTTGAGCCGTGAGCCAGGCAAAGCCGAATCCGCCGGCGGCCAGGAGAACCTTCGCGAAGACGGGATCGGTCTTGCGCCGCCGCAGGATCAGGACCGGTGCGATCAGCGCGGGCACGAGCGGCAGGAGCCAGAGTTTTTCGCCCTGCGCCAGAAGGAAGGCCGCGGGCGCATAGTCGGTATCGACCGGCCAGCCGTCCACGAGCCACTCGAATTGCCAGAAATCCTCCACCCCGTACCAGGGGAGCAGGGAGAACCCGACCCACCCGGCGATGATCCAGAAGATCAGGACCGGGTGGGTGGTCTTTTCAGACGTGATATCCCGCAAAGACTTATTGGGGCAGGGTGGAGACGTCGCTATCCCACTTGGCCAGAAGCCGCTTGCGCTCGTCGCTCGACCCGTAGGTCTTGAAGTCGTAGTCGATCAGCTTGATCGAGGCGAGGTCGGGTGCCTTGTCCGAGGTCTGGGCGTTCTTGTTCGACGGCACCTGGAAGGCATTGACCTGCAGCGCGAGGTTCTGCGCATCCGCAGTCAGCGCCCAGTCGTAGAACTGCTTGGCCTCGTCCATGTTGCGCGCGCCGGCGATGATCGACATTGACCCGATCTCGTATCCGGTGCCCTCGCACGGGGCGACGGTGACGATCGGGAACCCGGCCACCGTCTGCGCGACGGCGTCATGCATGAAGACGATGCCGATCGTGGTTTCGCCCTGTCCCGCAGCCTTGATCGGAGCGGAGCCGGACTTGGTGTACTGGTTGATGTTGGCATGAAGCCGCTTCATGTAGTCGAAGCCGCCATCCTCGCCAAAGAGCTGCACCATCGTGGCCAAAGTCGTATAGGCGGTGCCCGACGAATTCGGGTTCGCCATTTGGACCTGCCCTTTGTATTCGGGCTTGGTCAGGTCTTCCCAGCAAGCCGGTGCATCGAGGCCATTCGCCTTCAGAAGGTCGGAGTTGTAGCCGAAGCCGAGCGCGCCAGAATAGATCCCGATCGTGCGATTGCCGGCGCTTTCGGCCTGGGCGATGGCCCAGGGTTGAAGTTCGGCGCGCATCGGGCTTTCGTAAGGCTCCGTCAGCCCCTCTTCGGCCGCCTGGAGGTGCGGATCACCGGTTCCGCCCCACCAGACGTCGCCCTTGGGGTTCGAGGCCTCGGCCTTCACCTGCGCGAAAGTCTCACCGGAGGATTTCCGGGTCATGTCGACATCGATCCCGGTGGCATCCTCGAAGCCGCGGGCCATGACCTGGCACCACTCCTCCTGGGCCGCACAGTAAAGACTAAGCTTGCCGGCCGCCTCGGCCATACCGGCCGAAAGCGCGAACATGGATACTCCGACGACTATGTGCCGCATTGGCTCCTCCCATTGTAAATTTTTTGTAACAGTTTTTTGACAGGCTATGCGCGCGCCGCAATCGGGGCAACCGAATTTTCTTCTGAATGGTCAAAACCGCGACGCTCACGATGGGCCGCGGTGCCCCAATACCGGGAGGCGCGCCCGCGAAAGGCTGGCATGTCGCCGCCGGGAGTGTATCCTGGGAGCGTCCCGAGCCATCTGACGTCAGGCGTTTCAATAACTTGGCCAACTCACCCACATCGGCTCTTCAGCAAAGCGGCGCCTTGCGGATCACGCGGTCGCTTGGTCAGGCGATCAACCTCCTCAAGTTCAGCAACCGCGAACTCGCGGCCTTCCTCGCCTTTCAGGAAGCCGTGAACCCCCATCTCTCGCTGCAAGCCGACCGCAATCCTCCGGCCCGCGCTTCCGCGCGTGGATGCGCGCCGACGGGCAGCGCGGCGGAGGCGTTCCCCGTCGACCAGATCGCCGGCCCGCCGGCCAGCATTCACGAGCACGCGAAACGGGAAATCGGGCTGGTTCTGAGGTCCGAGCACGAGCGTGCCATCGGGGACCAGTTCGTCGCGGCGCTGGAACCGACCGGCTGGCTCGGCCGGTCTGTCGAAGACATCGCGCGTGACGCCGGTTGCGATCGGACCGAGGCGGAAACGGTGCTTGCGAAGATCCAGCGGATCGATCCGCCGGGGCTGTTCGCACGGTCGCTGGCTGAATGCCTGCGGCTTCAGGCCGAGGATGCGGGGGTTCTGTCCGACCAGCTGTCCTGCCTGCTCGACAACCTCCCCATGCTCGCGCGGGGCGAATTCGACGCTCTCGCCAAGCTGTGCGGGTGCGGCCGCGGGGAGATTTCCGACCATTTCGCGACCATCCGGGGGTTCAACCCGAAGCCCGGCCTTGCCCTTGGCGTCGAAACACCCCGATCAGCCCCCCCGGATCTCGTCGTATCCGTGGGCGAAGACGGCCTCGATGTGGAACTCAACCGCTCCACCCTGCCGACGCTCACCGTCAGGGACGTGAAAGGTCTGGACGGGTCCAACCTTGGCATGCTTGACGCCGCGAAGGCGGTAGCGCGGGCCGTCGAGCGGCGGAACATCTCGACCTTGCAGATCGCGGCGGAGATCATCCGCAGGCAGTCCGACTTTCTGAGGGACGGGCCGGCCGCCCTCCGGCCGCTCGCGCTGCGCGATGTCGCCGATGTGGTCGGCATGCACGAAAGCACGGTCAGCCGGGTGACGGCCGGCCTCAGGATAGACACGCCCCGCGGCCCGATGGGACTGCGTGATCTATTCAGCGGCGCGCTGTCCACAGAAGGCGGGCCGGTGTCCACTGTCGCGGTGCGGGCGCGTATCGGCGACATGATAGAAGCCGAAGATCCGGCACGCCCGCTGACTGATCGGGATATCGCGGCCCGATTGTCGGAGGCGGGCATCCGGATCGCGCGGCGGACGGTTGCAAAGTACCGGGATGAGCTTCGTATAGCTGGGGCCGCCAAGCGAGGGCGGGCCAATCATCCGCGTCGAGGCTAGGCGGTCGGTTTTCATGATCGAAGGCGTTGCGCGGAATGCGCCCGCATCGCGTGGAACACACGCGCGCCGGAATGCGGCGGTTGGGGACTTGGGGAATGGTTTCGGTCAAGGCATTGGAAAAACGCCCGTTTAAGCGCTTTCAGCATACAGATCGAGTGCGGCACAGGATTTGCATGTAAGATTGTGTCCGCCAAGCGGATAGCCGCGGCGCCTGTCCGCCGACGAACGAAAACAGGGAGAACGAAAATGACATCCATCACCCGCGCCCTCCTGGCGTCAACAGCAGTCTTCCTCGTGACCGCGCCCGTCGTCCCGGCGGCGGATCTGACCGTCGGTTTCACGCTCGACGCCGATACGCTTGATCCGGCGAACCACCGCAAGCGCGAGACCGAAACCATCATCCGTAACATGTATGACGGTATCCTCACCCGGGATTCCAACATGAAGGTGGTGCCCGAGATCGCCGAGTCGATGACGCAAGTCTCGCCGACCGTCTATGACTTCAAGATCCGCTCCGGCATCAAGTTCCATGACGGCAGCGACCTGACCGCCGAAGACGTTAAGTTCACCATCGACCGCATCACCCAGGAAGGTGCCATGGGCGACGGCCAGACGAGCCCGCGTCAGAGCCTCATGGGGCCCGTCGCCTCTGCCGAGGTCGTCGATGGGGATACCGTCCGCATCACCCTGAAGGAGCCGTGGCCGATCCTGCCTGCGATGCTCCCCTTCCAGGAAGTCGTCTCGAAAGCCTTCGTCGAGAAGGTCGGCTCCGCCGGTCTGGCGACGATGGAAAACGGAGCCGGTCCCTTCAAGCTGGTCGAATGGCGCAAGGGTGACGCGATCATCATGGAACGCTTCGACGATTACTATGGCGGCGCGGCCGACATCCCGCCCGTGGGAAAAGCCTGCGTCGACCGCGTGATCTTCAAGATCATTCCGGAAAGCGCCAGCCGCGTTGCCGCCCTTCTGGCCGGCGACGTCGACATCATCAACGAATTGCCGCCCTTCTCGGTCGATCAGGTCAAGAACAACGAGGGCACCGACGTGATGACGGTGAACGGCACCCGCAGCTTTTTCATTGCGATGAACATGCAGGGCGAGTATTTCGACGACCCGAAGGTCCGCGAGGCCGCCGCCCATGCCGTGGACAAGGACCTGATCATCGACAAGATCCTCGGCGGCAACGCGGCGCGGATCGAGGGCATCCTGTCGCCCGACGCCTTCGCGGCATCGCCCGACCTGACACGCTACGATTACGACCCGGAACTGTCGAAGAAGCTTCTGGCCGAGGCCGGCTTCCCCGACGGGATCGAGGTGACGATGGATACCGAGGGCGCGTTCAAGGACACGGCCGAAGCCATCGCCTCGCTCCTGACCAAGGGCGGTATCAAGACCACCGTTCAGGTCGGCGAGGGCGCGCAGCTTTCCGACAAGTGGCGGACAAAGGGGGCGCCAAAATCCGGCGACATGTACTTCACCAGCTGGGGCAACGGCTCGCTCGACCCCTATGACATCTTCACGCCGACCCACAAGACCAACGACCGCGGCAACTCCGCCGGCTACTCGAATCCCGAGGTGGACAAGCTTCTGGACGAGGCGGCGGTCGAACTCGATACCGCGAAGCGGGCCGACATGTACCATCAGGCCGAGACCATCGTGAACGCGGAACTGCCCTACATCTACCTCTGGGTGCCGCAGGACATCTATGGTGTCTCGAAGCGTCTGAAGGGCTGGAAACCCAGTGCCGACAGCCGCATCAACCTGCACGACGCCTGCGTCGAGTGAAGCGGACCTGATCGGGAGGACCGGACATGAGCCTTGGCAAGCTGATCGAACGGCTGATCCAGCTTGTGCCGGTCCTACTCGGCGTCAGCCTCATCGTCTTCGTGATGATGACGCTGACGCCGGGTGACCCGGTGCAGATCATGATCGGCGATCAGGCGGTCACGCCGGAACAGGAAGCGGCGATGCGCCGCGACCTCGGGCTGGACCGGCCAATCGTCGAACGCTTCTTCGTCTTCCTCGGCAATGCCGCAACGGGCGATTTCGGAACAAGTTTCTATCACAGGCGCCCGGTCCTCGAAGTCATCGCCGAACGCCTGCCCGCGACGATCGAGTTGAGCCTCGTCGCGCTGATCGTGGCGCTGCTCACCTCGATACCGCTTGGGGTTCTGGCGGCGATCCGCAAGAACTCCATCTTCGACAGGATCGCCACGGTCGGCTCGCTTCTGGGTGTGTCGCTACCCGGTTTCTGGTTCGGCATCCTGCTGCTGATGCTCTTCGCCGTGCACCTCCACATCCTGCCGGTCTCCGGCCGGATCGGTTATTCGGCGGAAATCGAACCGATCACGCATCTTCTTTTGATCGACACCCTGCTGCGCGGCCGGTTCGACGCCTTCCTCGACGCGCTCTCGCACATCATCCTTCCGGCGATCACGCTCGGTCTGCCGATGACGGCGATCCTGATGCGGGTGACGCGAACCTCGATGCTGGAAGTCATGCGTCAGGACTATGTCACCTTCGCCGAAGCGAAGGGGCTGTCGCGGCGCCGGGTCATTTTCCGCCACGCCTTGAAGAATGCGCTGATCCCGACCGTCTCGGTCGCCGCGATCGAGACCGGCAGCCTTCTGGGTGGCAACATGATCGTGGAGACGGTCTTCGGCTGGCCCGGCCTCGGTCGGCTCGTGGTCGAGAGCATCTTTCTCAGGAACTACCCGCTCGTCCAGGCGGCGGTGCTCTTCTATGCCGTCACCTACGTTCTTTTGAACTTCGTGGCCGATATTCTCTACACTGTCCTGAACCCGAGGGTGAAGCTGTGACGCTCGCTGCCGACATGCCCGTCCGGGCGGACTCCATCTTCCGCCAGAACGTTCGCAATTTCCTCGGCAACCGGCTGGCCGTCGGAAGCGCCGCCGTCGTCGTCCTCTTCGTCGTGATGGCGATCTTCGCGCCGCTGATCGCGCCGCACGACCCGAACGAGACCGACCTGTTCCGCAGGCTTCAACCGCCGGGATGGGCTGCCGGGGGCGAGTGGTCCTATTTCCTCGGCTGCGACGCGCTCGGACGGGATATCCTGTCGCGGATCATCTACGGCACGCGGATCTCGATCTTCATCGGCGCGGCGGTGATCCTTGTCGCGACCACCATCGGCATTCTCGCCGGCCTCGCCTCGGGATATCTGCGTGGCTGGGTCGATATCGTCATCTCCCGTCTCGTCGATATCCTTCTCGGCTTTCCCTACCTGATCTTCGCCATCGGGCTGATGGCGATGATGGGGCCCGGGCTCGTCAACATCATCCTCGCCCTTGCCTACAAGGAATGGGTGATCCCCTGCCGCGTGGTGCGCGGTGAGACGCTGGTGACGCGGGAACTTGAATATGTGGAGGCGGCGCGGGCGCTGGGTGCGTCGCGCGGACATATCATGATGCGGGAGATCCTGCCCAACATCCTGTCGCCCGTCATTGTGGTCGCGACGATCCGGATGGCCCATGTCATCATCCTCGAGGCCTCGCTGTCGTTCCTCGGCCTCGGGGTGCAGCCGCCGACGGCCTCCTGGGGCTCGATGGTCGCCGATGGCCGCGCCTTCATCCTCGAAGCCTGGTGGGTTTCCACCTTCCCCGGCCTCGCGATCCTGCTTCTGGTTCTCGCGATCAACGTCGCAAGCCAGGGTCTGCGCGATGCCTTCGATCCGAGGTTCCACGAATGAACGCCCCGCTTCTCTCCGTGAAGGACCTGCGCACCGTCTTCGACACCCGCGCCGGCCGGGTCTATGCGGTCGATGGGGTGAACGTCGAGGTCAGGCGCGGCGAATGTCTCGGCGTCGTCGGCGAAAGCGGTTCCGGCAAGAGCGTGACGTTCTCCTCCGTCATGGGCCTCGTGCGGTCGCCGGGCAGGATCGACGGCGGAGAGATCGTCTTCGACGGGCGCGACCTGCGCGGTCTCTCTCCGCAGGCCATGCGCGCGGTGCGGGGGCGTGACATCGCGATGACCATGCAGGACGCGCTGACCGCGCTCAACCCGGCGCTGAACGTGGGCGAACAGATCGGCGAGGTTCTGGAAGCGCATGACGAGACCTTGCCCACGGCGCGCGGCGCGCGGCAGCGCGCGATCAGGGAGCGTTCGGTCGAGATGCTGTCGCTTGTCGGCATCCCCTCCGCAGAGAGCCGCCTGCGGCAGTACCCGCACGAATTCTCGGGCGGGATGCGGCAGCGGATCATGATCGCCATCGCGCTTGCCTGCCGGCCGAAACTCCTGATCGCGGACGAACCCACGACCGCGCTCGACGTGACGATCCAGGCGCAGGTCCTCGAACTCATCACCGACATCCGCTCGAAGCTCGGGATGAGCGTGGTTCTCATCACCCACGACCTTGGCGTCGTCGCGGAACACTGCGACCGCGTGATGGTGATGTATGCCGGCCAGGTGGTCGAGGAGGGGACGACCCGCGACGTCATCGGCAATCCGGCGCATCCCTACACGAAAGGGCTGCTCGGCTCGATCCCGCGCCTGTCGCTGCGCGGCCAGCCGATCAAGCCCATCGAGGGCCAGGTGCCCGACCTGATCGGCCTGCCGCCGCAATGCCGGTTCTATTCGCGCTGCACGGTCCGCAAGGAGGTCTGCAAGTCGCTCATCTCCATGCGGGAAGCGGCGCCGGGCCATCAGGCGCGCTGCGTCCGTGTCGGAAAGGACAGTCAATGACGGACGCGCCACTCTTGCAGGTCACGGGCCTGACCAAGCACTATTCCGGCCACCGCAGCCTTGGGCAACGGCTTTCCGGTGTGCCCCAGACCGTCGTCCGGGCGGTGAACGACGTCTCCCTCTCGGTCCGGCGCGGGGAAATCCTTGGCCTGATCGGGGAAAGCGGTTGCGGGAAATCGACGCTCGGGCGGGCGATCCTGCGGCTCCACGAACCGACGTCCGGGAAGATCGTCTTCGATGGCACCGATGTGACGGCGCTCGGGGCCGACGATCTGAAGGCGATGCGGCGGCGGATGCAGATCATCTTTCAGGACCCCTATGCCTCGCTCAATCCCCGCCGCACGGTGGCGGAGATTGTCGGATTGCCGCTGAAGCTGCACGACCTTGCCGCGTCCGAGGACGAGGTGCGCGCGAAGACCGCCGCGATGATCGAGAAGGTCGGCCTGAAGGCCAACCAGCTTGACCGCTATCCGCATCAGTTCTCGGGCGGTCAGCGCCAGCGGATCGGCATCGCCCGCGCTCTGATCTCCAACCCCGAATTCATCGTCTGCGACGAACCCGTCTCGGCCCTCGATGTCTCGATCCAGGCGCAGATCATCGAGCTGTTGCAAGAACTGAAGTCCGAGTTTGGCCTGACCTACCTTTTCATCTCGCACGATATCTCGGTGATCGGCTATCTCTCGGACCGCGTGGCGGTGATGTATCTGGGCGAGATCGTCGAGATGGGACCGGTCGACTCGGTCCTCTCGCGCCCCCGGCATCCCTATACGCAAAGCCTGATGTCGGCAGTGCCCGAGGTCGACGCGGTGGGCCACAAGAACCGGGTGCGGCTCAAGGGCGATCTGCCATCGCCGCTCAATCCGCCGTCGGGCTGCAAGTTTCATACCCGCTGCCCGCTGGCCATCGACGCCTGCCGCAGCAAGGCGCCAATGATCGAGACGGTCGGCGAGGGTCATGTGGCCGCCTGCCACCGGTTGGCCGAACACCTGTCGCTGCTCGAAAGCACCGAGGCATGAGCGGCTTTTCCCCATTCCCGGCTGAGGCGCTTGTCCTCACCGGCGATGCGACGGCGCGGGGCAGGGCGCAGGCCACCGATCCACGTGCCGATCCGGCCCGGGTCCGCGAGGCGACGGTCGGTCGGGTCGAGGCCGCCCGTACCGCCGGCATCATAGACGCGGCGGCCCTGGACTACCTCAGCCGGCAGCGCGATTTTCACCTGGCCCACGACCCGGACGGGATGGCGGAACTCGCCGGGATCGCCGAAGGCTTCGGGCTCGCAGAAGACGACCTTTTTACCCACCTTCACCTCGGCACGCTGAACGACCTCAAATCGGGTGCGCGGCTCGAAAGCGACGGGTGCAGCGCCTGGGCGGTGCCGGACGGACCCGAGGGCCCGATCGTCGTGAAGAACCGCGACTATTCCGGTCTCCATCGGGGTATCCAGCGCGTCACGCATCATACCGGCCCGGATGTGACGACCGGCGCGATGCTCTGCGTCGGCAGCCTCGGCAGCCCTTCCGCCTATTCGAGCGGCGTCAACGCCAGGGGGCTTGCCCTCGCCGATACGCAGGTCGCGGTCCGCACCCACCGTGTCGGCTGGCTACGCTATTTCCTGATGACTCGTATTCTCGCATCCTGTGCAACTGTCGCCGACGCGCTCGCGCTGATCGCGAGCAAGCCGCATGCGGGTGGCGGAACGCTGATCCTCGCGGATCGGTCAGGGGACACTGCTGCCGTGGAACTCGGGGCGTCGGGCCCCGGCGTGACTCGGGGCGGCCGGGTGCTTCGCACCAACCATTACGTCCTGCCCGGTCACGCCGCCGACACCCTCTTTCCCGAGGGCGACCGGATCGCCGGCAATTCAGGGGAACGGTTCGCCTATCTCGAACGTGTCCTGCCCGACCTGACTCCGAGCGTGACTGTGGCCGCGCGCCTCATGCAGACGCACCGGGACACCGCGCCCGGTGCCGCGCCGCTCTGCCAGCATGGCGAGAGCGAGGCCAGCCAGACACTTTCCACCGCGATTTATTCGTGTAGGCTCGGCACGCTGACATTCAGCGAAGGCAATCCCTGCACCGGGAACTGGCAGGCCTATCCGATGCCGTTCTGAGGTGCTGAACCGGGACCGGGCATGGCCGATTACAAGAACGAACTGGTCGGGACCCACCCGAGCACGGAAAGCCTCAGACACCTCGTCGCGCGGGTCGCCACGAGCCCGGCGCAGCGCGTTCTGATCTACGGGGAGACCGGCACCGGCAAGGGACTTGTCGCGCGGATGATCCACCGGCTGTCCAGCCGGGCGCAAAAGGAATTCGTCGATATCAACTGTGCCGCGATCCCGGCGAGCCTGCTTGAATCCGAGCTTTTCGGCCATGAGCGCGGCGCCTTCACCGGCGCGGTCGAACGCAAGCTCGGTCTGATCGAGGCCGCCAATTACGGCACGGTTTTCCTCGACGAGATCCGCGAGATGGACCTGACGCTTCAGGCCAAGCTCCTCAGCCTTCTCGACACGCGCCAGTTCCGTCGGGTGGGCGCGGTGAAGACGACATCGGTCGATGTCCGCTTCATCGCCGCGACGAACAAGGTGCTCTTGTCCGAGGTGAACGACGGTCGGTTTCGGGAAGACCTCTACTACAGGCTTCAGGTCGTCGCGATCAACCTTCCGACGCTGCGTGAGCGCGGCGAAGATGTGCTCAACCTCTCCCAGCACTTCATCGACCGCTACAATGCCTTCTACAAGCGGACGATCCGGGGTCTGGCCGATGAGACGGCGGACATATTCCTGCGCTACGGCTGGCCGGGCAACGTGCGCGAACTTGAAAACCTGCTGGAGCGGATCTTCATCCTCGAGGATGACGACGTGATTCTGCCGCGCCATCTTCCCGACCGGATCATCCGCTCGGTGCGCGGCGGCGGCGCGGCTATCGCGGGACCTGCGGGCGGGGCAGGGATCTCGGGATTCCACGAAGCCACCGCCGACTTCCAGCGGAAGCTCATCGCGCGGGCGATGGTCGAGGCGGGGGGGAACGTCCAGCAGGCGGCGGCCGCGCTGCGGATCAGCCGCCATGCCCTCCGCCACCAGATGATGAAGCTCGGTCTCTGACCTGCGTGGATTACGTCCGCACCCCGCGTGAATTCAACGCGGTGTCGTTTGGGTGTCACCGGCTCCGGGGGCTTTTATTATATTTACCAACGGGTTATGGTAATCATAGATTGCGGCACGGGAATTGCATGTAAGAGGGCAACGATTTCTCTCTGCGCGAGGTTCCCATGTCGTCCCTGAAGATCATCTGTCCTAACGGACACCTCGGCTTCGCCCCGTTGAAGACCGGAAGTTTCCACCTCGGCGTCGATGCGGGGCCCGATTTCATCGCGGCCGACTCCGGCAGCGACGACATCGGCCCGGTGCCGCTTGGCACCGATACCTGTGCCAGCCCGAAAGCCTGGCAGGAGCATGACCTCGAAGAGATGCTGCTCGCCGCGCGCCGGATCGGCGTGCCGATGATGATCGGCTCGGCAGGGGATACCGGCACGAACAGCCGGGTCGACATGTATGTCGACACGATCCGCCGCATCGCCGCGAAGCACAAGCTGCCGCCCTTCAAGATCGGCTGGTTCTATTCCGAGGTCGGGAAGGACATGGTCCGTGCCAAGATCAGGGGCGGATCGCCGATCAGGGGGCTCGACGCGCGCGAGGACCTGACGGAGGCCGAGCTGGACGCGACCGACCGCATCGTCGCCATGGCCGGGGTTCACCCCTTCGTCAAGCTCCTCGAGGAAGGCTGCGACGTCATCATCGGCGGCCGGTCCTCGGACAGCGCAATCTTCGCCGCCGCGGCGCTCTTCAAGGGCTACCCGGAGCCGCAGTCGTACTATCTCGGCAAGGTCCTCGAATGCGCGTCCTTCTGCGCCGAGCCCTACGGCGCCAAGGAAACCGTTCTTGGTGAGATCACCAGGGACGCGGTCGAAGTCACGGCGATGGCCCCGTTCCAGAGCTGCACCATCGCCTCTGTCGCGGGTCACGCGATGTACGAACGCTCCAACCCGTTCCACGAATTCGTCGCGGGCGGCATGCTCGACATGACGAACTGCCATTACGAACAGGCCGCCGACAAGACGACGCGCGTGACCGGGATGGAGTTCGTCCCGGCCGAGGAGTTCCGGGTGAAGCTCGAAGGCTCCGGCAAGGTCGGCGAACGCTATGTCGGCATGGCCGGCATCCGCGACCCATACACCATCGCCCATGTCGACGAGGTCATCGCCTGGGCCCGAGCGCAGGCCGAGGAACGCTTCGGCAAGGACGGCTGGGAACTGCACTACAACGTCTTCGGCCGCAACGGCGTCATGGGCGACATGGAGCCCCTGAAGGACCAGCCGGGCCACGAGCTTTGCGTCGTCGTCCAGGGCATCGCGCCGACAAAGGAGATGGCCGAGGAACTGACCATGACCGGCACGCGCCAGCTGTTCTACGCCCGCCTGCCGGATGTGAAAGGCACCGCCGGCGGTGTGTCGTTCGTGCTTGACGAGGTCCTCCACGCGAGCCCTGCCTACCGCTGGACGGTGAACCACACGATGGCCGTCAGCGACCCGCTCGAGCTTTTCCCCACCCATACCGCCACGATCGGCTGAGGTTGCCATGAACACCCGCAAGACACTGGCCGAGCTGGCCAAGACCATCCGCTCCAAGAACGCCGGGACGGACAAGATCACCTTCGACATCATCTTCCGCGAGAAAGAAACCTACGAGATGGTCAAGCGCTCCGGCGCGCTGACCCGCGAAAGCGTCTGCGATGTACTGAATGTCGATCCCGCGCGGCTGACCGACTTCGTGGAATACGATCCGGCCTATGCGATCAAGTTCACGATCCTGCGCATGCGGCCGAGCGGCAGCGCGGGAGACGGCGACATCTTCGGGGCCCAGCAATATGCGCCGTTCCTCGATCTGGAAGTCGACCTCTCCAGTTGAGGTCGTTGCGGCGCCGCCTCAGAGCGGGGCAAGTCCGGCCGGATCGTAGCCGTTGAATTCCAGTACGCGCCGCGCCGCGATCATGAGGTCGGGGCGCACCTCGGGTGTGCGCGACAGAAGCCGGGCGAAGCCGCCCGACGGTGTGCCGACGACCGCCACCCGGTAGTCGGCATCTGTCCAGAGCACCCAAAGCTCCTCGCCGTTCCGCGTGATCCGCCCCGGCCCCGTCACGCGGGCCTCCGTGACAAAGGCCCGGGCGCCGTTCGGTCCACAAGCGATACCGGTGACGCGGTAGCGGTCCGGCGCCGTCGGTGTCCATGTCTCGGCCAGCGGGCCGCAGCGTGTCTCGGACCCGTAGGCGGCCGCGATATGCCAGACATCCGCGAAGCGGCCCGGATCGAACGCGGCGGCGGAGGAGATCGGTTTTGCCCCGTCCCGCAATCCCGTCGGCGCAGGCGTGCCGGCGCAACCGGCGAGGGCGAGAAGGCACAGCAATATTGAGGGTCCTTGGCGCATTGCCGGCTCCGGTTTGGGGTTGGCCGGAACTGTCGGCGAGTCGCGCGGCAAGCGCAAGGGCAGGGGATACGGCTTGCCGGTCCCGGTTTTGCGAAATACGAAAGGCCTGATGAAAAGCGAAAGAACCATCTTTGCACCCGAACCGGGGCCGCTGTCGGTCGGCATCCTCGTGATGGCCGATACCAATGCTCTGTCGCTGGCCGCCTCGGTCGATCCGATGCGGGCGGCGAACCGGCGCGCGGGAAAGACGCTTTTCTCCTGGCGCTACTATTCGGCCACCGGCGGCGCGGTGCCGATCACCGCCGGGTTCGAGGTTGCGACGGACCCGCTCGGCGACCGGCCCGACGTCGACGTGCTGATGATCGTCGCCGGATTCCGGCTCGCCGAACAGGCGACGCCGGCGCTACTTTCCCGGCTGCGCCGGCTCGCGCCCCGGCTCAGGGCGATGGTCGGCATCGACGGCGGAAGCTGGTTCCTCGCCTATGCCGGGCTTCTCGACCACCGCGCCGCGACCGTGCATTGGGAGGATCTGGAGACCTTCGCGGATCGCTTCCCCGCCGTCGATGTGCGCCGCGACCGTTACGTGATCTCGGGGCCGATGGTCACGACGGGCGGTGCGGCGCCCTGCCTCGACATGATGCTGGACCTCATCCGCAGCCGGAACGGGGCGGAACTGGCGCTCCGCGTCGCGGGCGCCTTCCTGTACGAGCCGGTCCATGCCGCGACCGTGCCGCAGCAAGCGGTCTCCGCCGCGCGGCTGTCGCGGACCGATCCGGCGCTCGGCCGCGCCATCGCGCTGATGGAGGCGGGGATCGAGGAGCCGCCCGCCATCGCCGCGATCGCCCGGCGGATCGGCCTGTCGCAGCGGCGCCTGGAGATGCTCTTCTCTGACCGGCTCGGCATCAGCCCAGGTCGGTTCTTTCTCGATCTCCGGCTGGACGAGGCGCGGCGGATGGTCACCGACACGGTGCTGCCGGTGCAGGAAATCGCCCTCCGCACCGGTTTTTCCAGCCAGGTCGCCTTCGCCCGCGCCTTCCGCGCCCGCTTCGGCACCGCCGCGTCGGCCCTCCGGCGCGCTACGTCTTGACCAGCCTGTCGATGAAGCGGGCGAAGCCGGCAACCTCGATCAGCGACGTCCTTGCCGCCGAAGGCTTGGAAAGGACGGACCTCGACCGCGTTGCGATCTTGGCCGTGCGATCTGAACGCTCGCCGCCGACGACCGTTCGACCGTCGCCGAACTGAACCGCAACCCCCGGAAGATCTCCAGCGGGGTGGTCCAAACGGCGGTCGCTGCTCAAACAGGGAGGGCGACAAAATAAGTATGGCGGAAAAAATCAGGGGCGGAAGTCACCTTCCTGTCGCCCGCCTTTTGAAATAACAAAATTAATTGAAATGACGTGGCGGAGGAGCCAGTCTGGAGCTATCCCGTCTCCGCAAAATTCCCGGCAAACAGGGAAAGTAACAGTGAATTACTGTTGTTTTTGACCAGAGACCCGACTTCCCTCCAGCCCGTGGGAGAACCCGTTGGTTGATATTTGGCCTCATGCGGCCCTGGTTTCCAATCTCGATTTCATTGCATATGCCTGCGACGTGAGATTTCCGAGGGATGAGTGAGGTCTGTTGCAGTTGTAGTCTTCATTCCGGGCCGTGATCTTCACGCGGGCCTCGGCCAGCGATGAGAACCGGGTTTCGTTGAGAAGCTCGTCCCGAAAGCTGCCGTTGAAGCTCTCGACGAAGGCGTTCTGCACCGGCTTTCCTGGCGCGATGTAATGCCAGTCGATCCGCGTTTCCTGGCACCATCTGAGCACCGCCAAACTGGTCAGTTCCGTCCCGTTGTCGCTGACGATGGTCTTGGGCCGCCCGCGTCGCGCCATGATCCCTGTCAGCCCGCGCGTGACGCGCAGCCCGGAGAGCGACGTGTCCGCGACCAGCGCCAGGCAGTCCTGGCTGAAGTCGTCCACGATGGCCAACACGCGGAACCGACGCCCGTCGGCGAAAGCGTGAGATACGAAGTCCAGGCTCCAGCGTTCGTTGGGTCGCTCTGGCACCGGCATCGGCCTGCGCGTGTCCGGAGATCGCTTGCGACCGCCGCGCTTCCTCACCTGCAGCTTCTTCAGCTTGGCGTCCTCATCCTCGGGCGCCTTGAGCCGCCGGGCATCTGACACCTCAAGCCCACCGAACTTGCCCGTCCACTTGAAGAACGTCGCCGAGCTGATCCCATGCTCCCGGCACATCTCCGCCGTCGCCCAGCCGCTCTCCCGCTGCTTCAGGATCGCGATGATCTGCCCTTCGCTGCACCGTGGTCCCTTCATTTTGTCCATCTCCTTCGTTGGGACGGACACTGCCTCAAACCCGAGGAGGAAACGGGTCTGAGATCGCAAGCCGCACCGTCTTTTATCGCTGGTGATCGGGCGCCGGCGTTGCGGCCTTGTCCGCGCCTCCGCTTCCGGTGTCCGCGCCGGTCCGGTTCCCGACCGCCCGAACGATCGACCCGATCTGCATCAGTTGATCGGAGAGCGGATTGGTCGCCCGCCACACCATTCCGATGGTGCGGGACGGGCGCGGGGCGGGGAACCGGCAGACCGACACGTCGGTCGAGCGGGTTTCGAGGGTGACGGCCATTTCGGGGATGAGGGTGACGCCCATGCCGGCCCCGACCATCTGGACGAGGGTCGAAAGGGAACTGCCCTCCATGATCTGGCGAGGCTCGCTCTCCGTCATGTCGCAGAACGACAGCGCCTGATCGCGAAAGCAATGGCCTTCCTCGAGAAGGAGGAGGCGCATCGTTTGCAGCATCTTCGGGCTTGGAACCGGCTTTGCAGCGTCCTCGGCGGGGCGCACGAGGACGAAATCCTCGTCGAAAAGAGCGAATTCGGTGAGGCCCGGTTCCGAAACCGGCAAGGCGACGACGGCAAGGTCGAGCCGTCCTTCGAGAAGATCGTGGATCAGGCTTCCGGTGATCGCCTCGCGCAGTTTCAGGTCGAGGTCGGGAAACCGTTGCGAGAGGGCCGAGATGATGCCGGGCAAGAGGTAGGGCGCGGCGGTGGGAATGATGCCAAGCCGAAGGCGCCCCGCGAGGGGGCCCTTCGAGGCGCGGACCAGATCGTCCAGCTCTTCCACGGCCAGGAGGATCTGGCGCGCTTTCTGCAACAAGCCCTCTCCGACCGGGGTCAGGCGGACCTGGCGCGCGCCCCGTTCGACGAGGGGGGCACCGAACATGCCTTCCAGCTCCTTGATCTGCAAGGAGAGGGCCGGCTGCGAGATCGAACAGGCCTCGGCGGCGCGTCCGAAGTGCTGACAGCGCGCCAGCGCCTCGAAGTAGCGGAGTTGTTTCAGGGTCAATCCTATCATTTGATTTACTTATCACATTCTTTTGGAGAACCAATTGGCGTTAATCGCACTGCGTCGTTAGAAGCATTCCAGATCGCGCAAAACTGCTTCGGCAGCGTCACCCAAGGGAGAAAACCATGGACGGAAACGATATCAATCCGACCGGCGGCTGCCCCGTCATGCACGGCGGCAATACCGAAACGGGCAACAGTGTCACCAAGTGGTGGCCGCGCGCCCTGAACCTCGACATCCTGCACCAGCATGGTGCGCGTACGAACCCGATGGATCCGGACTACAACCATCGTGAGGCTGTGAAGGCTCTGGACTTCGAGGCGGTCAAGGCGGACGTCAAGGCGCTGATGACCGACAGCCAGGAATGGTGGCCGGCAGACTGGGGCCATTACGGCGGCCTGATGATCCGTCTTGCCTGGCATTCGGCCGGGTCTTACCGGATGGGCGACGGGCGCGGCGGCGCGGGGTCGGGGAACATCCGTTTCGCGCCCCTGAACTCCTGGCCGGACAATGCCAGCCTCGACAAGGCGCGCCGTCTTCTGTGGCCGGTCAAGAAGAAGTATGGAAACGCCCTCTCCTGGGCGGACCTGATCATCCTTGCGGGCAACATGGCCTACGAGTCGATGGGATTGAAGACCTTCGGCTTCGGCTTTGGCCGCGAGGATATCTGGGGGCCCGAACAGGACGTGAACTGGGGCGCGGAAAACGAATGGCTGGCGCCGTCGGAGAACCGCTATGACGATCTCGGCGATGCCGCGACGCTCTTCAACCCGCTGGCCGCCGTTCATATGGGCCTCATCTACGTCAACCCGGAAGGCGTGAATGGCAATCCCGATCCGGCAAGGACCGCGATGCATGTCCGCGTGACCTTCTCGCGCATGGCGATGAACGACGAGGAAACCGCGGCGCTGACCTGCGGCGGCCACACGGTCGGCAAGGCGCATGGTCGCGGCGCGATCGGCAAGATCGGTGCCGCGCCCGAAGGCTGTCCTGTGCATTCGCAGGGCTTCGGCTGGGACAATCCGGGCCTCGAAGGCAAGGCCGCGAACGCCTTCACCTCGGGGATCGAGGGTGCCTGGACCCAGCATCCGACGCAGTGGGACATGGGCTATTTCGACTACCTCTTCAACTACGAGTGGGAGCTGAGGAAATCGCCCGCCGGCGCGTGGCAGTGGGAGCCGGTGAACATGCCGGAGGACGTGAAGCCGGTCGATGCCTCCGACCCGTCGATCCGGCACAACCCGATCATGACCGACGCCGACATGGCGATGAAGGTCGACCCGATCTACAACGCGATCTGCCGGAAGTTCATGGCCGATCCCGACTACTTCGCCGACACTTTCGGCCGGGCCTGGTTCAAGCTGACGCACCGCGACATGGGACCGAAGGCCAATTACTATGGCCCCGACGTGCCGGCGGAAGACCTGATCTGGCAGGATCCGATCCCGGCCGGCAAGACCGGCTACGACGTGGCGGCCGTGAAGGCGAAGATCGCGGCGAGCGGCCTTTCCCCGGCGGAGATGATCGCGACCGCCTGGGACAGCGCCCGCACCTTCCGTGGCTCGGACAAGCGCGGCGGCGCCAACGGCGCGCGCATCCGGCTTGCCCCGCAGAAGGACTGGGCCGCCAATGAGCCCGAGCGTCTGGCCAAGGTTCTCGGCATTCTCGAACCGATCGCCAAGGCGGCGGGCGCCTCGGTGGCCGACGTGATCGTCCTGGCCGGCAATGTCGGTCTCGAACAGGCGATCAAGGCGGCTGGCCACGACGTCGCCGTGCCGTTCGCACCGGGCCGGGGCGATGCGACCGACGAGCAGACCGACGCCGACAGCTTCGACGTCCTCGAACCCCTGGTCTGCGGTTTCCGCAACTGGCAGAAGGAAAAGTACGCGGTCGCGCCCGAAGAGTTGATGCTCGACAAGGCGCAGCTTCTCGGCCTCACGGCGGCGGAGATGACTGTCCTCGTGGGCGGGCTCCGCGTGCTCGGCGCGAACCACGGGGGCTCGAACCTCGGCGTGTTCACCGACCGCAAGGGCCAGTTGACGACCGACTTCTTCGTCAACCTGACCGACATGGCCAATAGCTGGCACCCGTCGGCGGATGGCACCTACGAGATCCGCGACCGCAAGACCGGCAAGGCCAAGTGGACGGCGACCAGCGCCGATCTCGTCTTCGGCTCCAACTCGATCCTGAGGGCCTATGCCGAGGTCTACGCCCAGGACGACAATGCCGGGAAGTTCGTCCGCGATTTCGTCGCGGCCTGGACGAAGGTCATGAACGCCGACAGGTTCGACCTCGTCGCATGACCAACGGGTCCGGGCGGAGCGCCGCCCGGACCCTTGTGCTCGCCCGCAAGATCGCTGGGCCGCGCCCGATCCTCCTCCCCCGGGGATCGGGCGCGGCCCGACGCGTCTTCAGGCAAGCACGGCCGACTCACAGCGGGCGCCAGCGAAGGCTGACAACCACCGGTCGATCGTGGTTCTGTCGGCGCCAAGGCAGGCAGCCGTCGAGAGGGCGTCTGCGAGCGCCGCCGAAGGGGCCGAAACCGAAACGGCGCGCCAGACGGGCAGGGCCGGCTCACCCGATTTGGGGTCGAGAATATGGCCCGCACGCCCGGCGACGTCGAAGACGGTGCCAAGCGGGGCGGACGTGGCGAGGGCGCGGTTCCTGAGGCCGACATCGCCGCCCTGCGCCAGACGGATCGGCCAGTCGCCGCCGCCGGGATGCCCGCCGAGCGCACGATGTTCGCCCGTGTCGATCAGGATGTCGGTCAGACCCTCGGCCTCCAGAAGCCCGGCAACCCGATCGGCGATGTAGCCCTGACCTATGCCGTTCAGGGTGAGCCCCATCCCGGCTCTAAGTCGAATTCCGGCCGTGTCGAAGCGCAGATCGGGCCAGCCGCCCGATGCCCGCGCCTCGGCAAGGGCGCCGACGCTCGGGCGGGTCCCGCGGGCGGCATGTTCGGCCCAAAGCGACCAGAGCGGCTGCACCGTCGGATCGAAAAACCCGTCCGTCGCGCGGTGCGCAGAACCGGCAAGCGTCAGGCATTCCAGAAGCTCCGCCGGCGGGGCGTCAATACGGCCGGCGGCGTTCAGGCGCATGAGGGCGCTGTCCGGCCGATAAAGGCTGAACACGTCCTCGAGCCGGTCGATCTCGGCGGCGGCCCGGGCGCAGATTGCGGCGGCGTCCGGATGGGCGATGCGGATCGTCGCCCGCGCCCCGAGCGCGATCCCGGTCCAGGTGTGGATCGGTGTCTCGCCCGAGCGGGCCGATGGCGCGAAGGCAAGTGCGGCGGCCGAGACAGTGAGAAAGCGGCGGCGGGTCAGCATCTGGTCATCCCTCGATCTTTTCGGACAGGGCCTTGAGGCGGGCGTTGAAATCGGCATCGTCCCCGGCGGTGATATCGCTCTCCATCGTGACCGGCGCGATCACGGCGGAATCGGGGACGTCCGCCAGCGACATGACCGTGCCGCCGCGCCGGTCCGCGAAGGCGGCGGCGGCGGCGAGATCGGTGAACGGCACGAGTTCCGGCGCCCCCATGCCGCCCTCGACACTCGACCCGACGACGTAGTGGGCGCTGGCGGCGGCGATCCAGTTGGTATCGCCCGGCTCGTCCCACGACGCGCCCTCGGCGCCCATGTCGTTCACATAGATGGCGAGGATCACCCCATCCTGTTCGGGAAGCCGGGCATAGGCGATGGCATCGCGAACCTGGCTGAAAAAGAGGGGCTTGCCGGGAAAGCCTTCCAGATGCACCTGCGCCTTGGGGCCGGGATGTTCGAGGACATTCATCTGGCAAAAATGGCCCACCGCGGATTCCGTCAGCGCGACAGGCGAGAGGTCCTGCGCCTCCTCCTTGCAGGCGGCGAGAAGCAGGATGATGAGAAGCGCGCGTTTCATGGTGTCACCTTGCGAAAGGCCGCGGCTGCCAGGATGAGCGCGAGAAGGGGCCAGGCGGCCACGGACAGGGCCGATTGCCAGAGCGGGATCGCGGTCGAGGCGCCGGAGACACCGGCGGCCGCGGCCGAAGCCTCCGACGCGGCAAGGTTGAACAGGCGGAACGCATCGGCCGGATTGGCGAGAAGGGCGAGCGGGAAGAGGTCGGTCGTGAACCAGCCGCCATTGTCCGCCACGACCGCGGCGAGAAGGCCGAGGTCATAGAGCACCACCGCGCCGAGCCATAGCCCGATCGCCAGACCGGCCGCCCCGGACGGACGCCGGGCAAGGGAGGAGAGCGCATAGCCCGCGCCGAGGAACGTCGCGCCGAGCAGAACCGACGTCCAGGTCAGGCGCAGAAGCGATGGCAGGCCGGACGCGGAGGCCGGGTCCGCCCAGAAGGCCGCGGCGGCGGCAAGTCCGTAGCCCGCCACAACGGCGAGCGCGAGGACGCAAAGATGGGCGACGAGCTTGCCGAGAAGGATCTCCACCCGCGCGCCCGGATAGGTCAGGAGGAGGGGCAGGGTGCCGCGCTCGACCTCGCCCGCGACAGCGTCGAAGGACATCAGGAGCGCGACGAGCGGCACCAGATAGACGGCCAGAGAGGTCAGCGAGGCGACGGTGACGGACAGCCGGTCGACGCCAAGATCGCCGGTCGGCGCGGACCCCGCGGCGGACAGGACCAGCGCGAAAAGCCCCATGAGGCCGATCGCGATCGCGACCCAACGGTTGCGGAGCGCGATGCGGAATTCAACGGCGGCGGTGGCGAGGATGCGGTTCATTGCCCGTCCCTCCGGCTGAAATGGCTGTAGATATCCTCAAGGCTCGGCGGCACGACCTCGATGTCGGCCACCTTCTCGCCAAGTCCCGCGACGCGGGCGAGGATGCCGAGCTTGTCTTCCTGCGCGCAGGACAGGCGCAGATCCGTCCCGACCCGGATCGCGCCGGGGAGTTCCGCGGCGATGTCCGACGCGTAGCCGTTCTTCGCGGTGACATGCATGGTCACCGGCAAGGCGGCCGTCCGGCGCAGGTCGGACAGCGATCCGGTCGCGACCATGCGGCCCTGCGACAGGATCAGGATGCGGTCGGTCCGCGCCTCAACCTCGGTCAGCGCGTGCGAGGAGAGAAGGACCGAAGCACCCTCGGCCGCGAGACCGTCGAGGAGCGCGTAGAAGTCGCGGCGCGACACCGGGTCGAGGCCCGACGTCGGCTCGTCCAGCACCAGAAGCCGCGGCTTGCCGATCAGCGCCTGCGCAAGGCCGACGCGCTGGCGCATGCCCTTGGAATAGGTTCCGATCCGGCGCCGGGCCGCGTCATGGAGCCCGACCCGGTCCAGAAGCCCGCGCGCCTTGCCCGGATCCTCGCCCCGGAGGGATAGGAAATGGCGGATCTGTTCCTCGCCGGTCAGGGCGGGGTGGAAGGCCGCGTTTTCGGGCAGGTAGGCCACCCGCTCTCGCGCGGCGGCGGAGCCGGGGGCCGCGCCGCAGACCTCGACCGTGCCGCTGTCGAACGGGATAAGGCCGAGGATGATCTTCATCATCGTCGACTTGCCCGCACCGTTATGGCCGAGAAGCGCGACGCGGCTTCCCGGTTCGACGGACAGCGACACGGCGTCGAGCGCCCTGGCCCCTGAGAAAGTCTTAGTGAGTTCCGATATGTTCAGAGTCGAGGTCATCATAGGTTCCTTCCGCCCAGCGTCCTGCGACCTCGGCTTCCATGCCTTGGATCGCGGGCGGGACGGGAATGGCGCGGGCCGCCATCAAAGGGTGGGAATCGAGAACGCCGCCGGGCAGCGTGGCGGGGAAGCTCTTCTGGCTCCAGCGAACGAGCTGCACCGCAGGAGAGCCGGTCAGGAGCGCGGCAGCCGGTTGCGACCAGAGAATGTGGTCCATCAGATCGTTCGGGCGGAACACGGCATCCGCGATGCCGTCGCCGTTGAGGTCGAAGGCCGGGTGATCGGACCAGAAGTTGCCGCGCCCCTCGAAGCTCCATTCGACATGTTTGGTGCCGACATATTTCACCTGTTCACGGTTGCCGATAAAGGCGTTGCCGGTCAGGACGTTGCGTTCGGATCCTGCGGTGAAATGGATGCCGATGCCGCAGCCTTCGAAGCGGTTGTCGTAGATCAGGTTCTTGTGGGCATTGTAGATGAAGAGACACTTCTTGGTGCCGCCCCGGACGAGGTTGCCGCTGACATCCGCGTTGTTGGCGTAGTTGAGCATCACGCCATGTTCGCGGTCGCCGAGCGACAGGTTGTCCTTCACCACGACGCGGTTCGAATACATGATCGCGAACCCGAGGTGGTTGCCGATCGAGACGTTGCCGGAAACCTCGCTGTCATGCGTATACATGTAGTGGACCGCGAAGCGCAGGTCGCGGAAGAGGTTGTTGCGGTAGATCCCCTTGGTGGAGGTGTTGGAAAAGATGCCGTCGCGGCCGTAGCGGATGTCGTTGTCCTCGATCACCGTGCCCGGCGCGTTCCAGATGTAGACGCCGTTGCCGCGATCGTTCATCCGGTCGAGTTGAAGTCCTTCGATCGTGTTGCCGCGCACGACGGCGTCATGGCCGCCATGTACATCGACGCCGTGCAGGTTGCCGACAATCCGGTTCTCTTCGATCCGCGCCCGGTCGGCGCCCTTCATGATCTTGATGCCGGAATCAATGTCGGCGTTCAGCCGGCCCGAACCGGTCACGGTGATGCCGCGCACGGCGACATCGTCCGCCGCGACGGTGATCACGGTCCCCTGGCCTTCGCCGTCGACGACGGCCCCGGCGGGGCCGGTCAGCGTCAGCGGACGGTCGATGGTGACGGGGCCCGTATAGGCCCCGTCCCTCAGCATCAGCACATCGCCGGGAGTCGCCCCGGCGATGGCGTCCTTCAGCGTGCCGGCGCCCGGGATGACCTGCACCTCCGCCGCCCAGAGGGGCGCGGCCAGCAGGATCAGGACGGGAAGCAGGCGCGTCGGCATGGTCAGCTTGCCCTCGGTTCCACGAACATCCGGCCGCGCATCTCCATGTGGAGCGCGTGGCAGAACCACTGGCAATAGTACCAGTAAACGCCCGGCTGTCCGGCAATGAAAGTGACCGAACTCGTCGCCTGCGGCCCGACCTCCATCGCGACACCGTGGTTGCCCATGGTGAAGCCGTGGGTCAGGTCGTCGATGTCGTCGAGGTTGGTGACGCTCACCGTTACCTCGTCGCCTTCCTTCACCGTGAAGCTCTGAAGCGCGAACTCGGGCGCCTGGCTGGAGATGTAGACCCGCACTTTGTTGCCGTCGCGGATCACCGTGTCCTGCCAGTCGTCCAGATCGACGCCGTCCGCCTCGGCCTGCTTGCGGGTCTCGGCCCACATCGGGTCCTGCCGGTTCCAGACGTTGAGCGGGTTCACCTTCGATGCGTGCACGATGATGGAGTCGTGCGGTTCGGCGAAGGTCGGCCCGTCATGGACGAGCGTCAGCTTGTCGCCCTCGATCACGAAGACCTGCTCGTTCTCGGGCTTCAGCGGCCCGACGTTGAGGAACCGGTCCTTCGAGAACTTGTTCATCGAGATGTAGAACTTCGCCGAAGCGTCCAGCGTTTCGCCCTCGGCGGTGGAGTTGTGGCCGGGCTGGTAGTGCACGTCCGCCTTGGTGATGATCGGGTCTTCACCGTTCACCGCCTTCGCGATGTCCCAGACCACGACCTGGCTGTCGAGGAAGAGCGTCGTGTAGGCGCGGCCCTGACCGTCGAAGGCGGTGTGTAGGGGGCCGAGGCCCAGTTCCGGCTCGGCGACGACAGCGGAACGCGGATCGGCGCCGTTGTAGAACACGTCGTCGAGCTTGCGGACGTCGATGAGGGACACGGTTGGCGACAGCTTGCCCCCGATGCACAGATGGATCTTGTCCGGCGCCATGTTGCAGCCGTGCGGGTTGTTGGGCACCGGGACGTAGCGGGTGTAGTTCTTGTTGTTGCCCTTGCGCCCGTCGATGACCTTGACGCCGTTCAGTTCCTGATAGTCGCCTGCCTCGATGCCCTTTTCGATCTCGGCGAGGTTGAATACGACGACGTGATCCATTTCGGCGGCCGTCATGTCGGCCAGGTTCATCCCCATCTCGGAGTTGTACGAGGTCGAGAAGGCGTATTTGCCGTCATAGTCGGCGTCGGTGTTGTCGAGGTTGCCGGTGACCATGACCTGCCAGGCGATGGTCATGTCGTCGGCGTTGATGGCCGTGTAGAAGTTCACGTATTGCGCCGGATCGTCGAGGATCTTGCCGTCGTTGACCATCGGCACCTCGTCCTCGCCGTTGGCGAACACGTAGTTGGTGCGCGGCCACTTTTGCGGACGCAGGCCGTGGATGCCCTTGGCGTTCGGGATCTCGATGATCTTGTCGGTTTTCATGACGTCGCAGCGCACCCGCGCGACACGGGTGTTGGCCTTGTCGTTCATGAACAGGAACCGGCCGTCGTACTTGCCCTCGGTGAAGGACATGTGGACGTGGTGCAGGTCGCCGTTCCTCGGGAACTCGAGCCCGTTGGCCGCGAGGTACTTCTTCGTCTTCTCGGTCAGACCCTCGGTCAGGATCTTCTTGGACTCGTTGGTGATGCCCCAGCCGGTGGCCGAGCAGGTGTTGAAGACCGGCACACGCATCAGTTCGCGCATCGAGGGGATGCCGAGAATGCGCATCTCGCCGGTCTGGCCAGACGACCAGAAGCCGTAATATTCGTCAAGCTGGCCCGGAGCGACATTCGTCGCTTCGGCTGCCCGCGCCGCGCTGGTGCCGGCCAGCGTGGCCGCGCCGATGGCGCCCCCGGTCAGCGCCGCGCGCCCACCGAGCGCGCCGGCGATCGCTGCGCCCCCGGCGGTCGCGCCGAGAATGCCGCGTCTCGTGATTCCGGTCTTGGGTCCCTCAGACATGGTCTGTCCTTTCATTCAGCAGGTTGGGATTTGGGTGAATTCGGATGCCCGGTCAGATCGCGCGGCGCGGCCGTGCCCACGGCGTCGCGGCGCTTCGCTTTCTTGATGACCACCGGGCAGATGGTCTTGGACTGGTAGAGAACCTGGCAGTGCAGGCAGTTGACGCATTCGTTCGGGTTGATCTCTCCGGTCGGATGGATCGCCTGAACGGGGCATTGGTTGGCGCAGGTCTGACAGGGGTGGCCGCATTCGTGGTAGCGCTTCAGCCAGTCGAACATGCGTATCCGCGCCGGAATGGCGAGGGCGGCGCCGAGCGGGCAGAGATAGCGGCAGTAGAAGCGTTCGACGAAAAGCCCGGCGATCAGAAGTGCCGCGGCATAGGCCACGAAGGGCCAGGCCCGGACGAACTTCAGGATGATTGCGGTCTTGAAGGGCTCCACCTCCGCCAGGTGCTCCGCCTGTTCGATACTCATCAGCGAGACGCCGAAGAGACCGAGGAAGATCATGTACTTGACCGGCCACAGGCGCTCGTGCAGGCCCCAGGGCAGAGTCCATTGCGGGATGTGCAGGGCCTTTGCGATGCGGTTCAGAAGCTCCTGCAAGGCGCCGAACGGGCAAAGCCAGCCGCAATAGGCGCCGCGCCCCCAGAAGATCAGCGCGGCCGCGACGGAGAACCACAGGATGAAGGTGAGGGGATCGAGGAGGAAGGCCTGCCAGCTGAACCCCGACACCAGCGCGCCGAACAATGCCATCAGGTTGACGACCGAAAGCTGGGCGTTGGCGTACCAGCCGAGGAACACCAGTGCCACGGTCAGGTAGCTGATGCGGAACCAGAAGAAGAACCGTTCGTTCCGCGTGAACCAGGTCTGGAAGAAGAAGGTCGCCGTCAGCACAAGCAGCATCGCGCCGAGCCCCGCGATCTCGGTCGTGGAGCCGAGCCAGATCTTCTTCCAAAGCTGCGCCTGGGCCGCGCTTTCCTCCTGTGAGGCCGTCGCCTCTGCCGCCGTAGTCTCCGCCATCGGGGCCATCGCGACCGGACGCAGGTATGTCTGTGGCAACTGGTAGCCGAGGTCGAACGTGGTGAAGAGCTTCTCGATCGGCCCGACCTCGCGATGCACCAGAAGCTGGATGCGGAAGGGCTGCGTGGGGTCGAAGCCGACATCGGCGGGGATCTTGAAAAGATCCGCCTCGGTGAACTGCGGCGCGCCATCGGCGGCCACCGCGACAAGGCGCTTGTGCATCCGGTCGCGGAACCGGACCGAGACGTCGCCCTGGATCAGCACGATCCGGTCGAAGATGCCGCCGCGGACGTAGCCCGAGCCCTTGAAGCTGTAGAGGCCGCGCCCGACCACGACGATGGCGTTCTCTCCCGGTTGCAGCCAGTTGGCAAGATTGGCGTATTCCGCCTCGCCCAATATCGACTTGCCGATGGCCGGGACGGAGACGAGCGCCGTCTGCATCTCGATGAAGGTCGTTTCCGGCGCTTCGGCCTGCGGCCGCTCGGCGGCCCGCTTGTCTTCCAGCGCCGCGAAGGCGGCGTTGATCTGCCCGACGTCGAGCGACAGGCGCCTGAGCGTGCCATCGCCCTCCATCGCCATCCAGCTGTCCGGCGCCGACGCCTCGGGGTTCACCTCGAAGGCGGGGCCGGAGGATTTCTCCTCGGGGCGAAGACCGCCGAGCCCGAGCGCGCGCGCGACCTTGAGGCCGGACCGGACGATGGAATCGTCGATCACCATCACCGTGACCGTCGCGCCCGAGATGATGTCGACCTCATGCGACGTGCCGCCCGAATTCGCCTCGGCCACGAGGTCGAGGCCGACATAGCCCGCCGCCATCGCCTTCATCTTGGCATCCGGGATGCCGATCAGAACGATCGGTTCGGAGTGCTTGACGAGCGAGACACCGATGACCTTCGCGTCCGTGTCGACCGCGACCATCGTGTGGATGGGCTTGCCGGAATAGCCGGTCGTCCCGACGAAATCGCTGGTGATGAACGCCCAGCCGATGGTTTCGCCGGCTTTCAGGACCGGCGCGGCGGCAACATCCTCGTGGATCGCTCCGAAGCCGTCCGCCCCCGGCACGAGATCGGCGGCCGGCACCTCCGTGAGGTATTTCGACAGGACCGGCTCCGCCAGCGCGGGCAGGGAAAATAGAACGAAGATCAGGGAAACGAGCAGTCGGAAACAGGTCATCTGCGGGCGTCCTTCAGGAAACGCCCCGTGCGGTGCCACATTTCGGGAGAGACGGAATTGACTTTTGTCGAGTCGGCCGCAGCGGAACGCGGGTTCTTCGGAGCGGCAGGCATGCAAGCCGGATCGGGCGATGAAATGGTCACGGAAGGGGGGCCTCTCGATTGCGGGCGCAGCCGGCGCGAAGTCCGGATGATTGCGTCCCTCGCGCGAACCACGCCCCGGCGGCGTGCGCTGCGGACCGGCAGGGTATGCTCGGGCGCCGTCAGGGCCGGACCGGCAAGCGCGAGGCATTGGGGACATTTGGTACAGTCGGTTCCGGGGCGGGCCGGAATGCCGTCAGCACCGATATAGATCATCTGCACGCCGCTCTCGGAACAGAGCACGGTCGCCGTCAGGGTCGAATCCGCTTCCATGGCGTGCAGGCGCGGCCCGCCCGCAAGGCTCACGGCCAGCGCAAACAGAACCGCGATGAAGATGCCAACGTGCCGAATCATTCCGTTCGAATCGCACGGCCCCGACGGCTTTACCTTGATCTGGTTCAATTCCATTTCCGCTATGTGTTCTTGGCGGGGCCGCTCACGGATCGGGTCCCGGAACGGCCGGAACCTCCCACAGGCGGTGCGCGTTCGCCTTGACTTTCGTTAGGGGGGGCCGGCACGGAACGCTGATGATGGCCCCCGCTTGAACCGGGGAGGTTCGCCCAAAATACGCCCGAAGCCCGATGCGCACCGCCTTCTGCGGTTCTGGACGCGGTTGCGCACGGCGACCGGATTCTCGTCCGGCAGGGGGTCCTGCCGCCGGTTGACGGAACGGTGACCTGCGAAATGGCCTTCATGGGCACGTCGGCATTGACCGGTGGGGTCGCTGCCCGTGCGCCTGTCGCGCGGGGCCGCCGGTTCTGCGGAAACGGCCGACATCGTCCTTCTCGTCGACCGGATCGACATCTCGGATCGGGCACCGAAATCGCGCGGGTGTCCCGGTGGGTCGCCCCTGAACGGGTCGCCGGGGTATGGGTCTGTCCGTTCTTGGCGGATTCGCCGCCGCCTTTGGACCTCTGAGTCGCCGTCATCCTGAATGCCCATCGGGTGTTTCGGATTGCCCCCAAAATGGCAAACGCACGGCAGAGCGTGCTGGAAATTTCGAATTTGCATCGGGGAGCCATTCCCGACACCTTGTGAACACCGCAAGTTGTCAGGAAGACCCGCCATGCATCTCGCCCGCTTTCCCCGTCATTTCCTTGCCCATCTGCCGACGCCGCTCGAACGCCTCGACCGGCTGTCGAAGGAACTCGGCGGGCCGGAGATCTGGATCAAGCGCGACGATTGCACGGGGTTGTCGACGGGCGGCAACAAGACCCGGAAGCTCGAATTCCTCATGGCCGAGGCCGAGGCGATGGGGGCGGACATGGTGATGACCCAAGGCGCGACGCAGTCGAACCATGCCCGCCAGACCGCGGCCTTCGCGGCGAAGCTCGGGATGAAATGCCACATCCTGCTGGAAGACCGCACCGGGTCCAACGATTCCAACTACAACACCAATGGCAACGTTCTGCTCGATCACCTGCATGGGGCGACGACGGAAAAGCGCGCGGGCGGCGGCGACATGAATGCCGAGATGGAGGCCTTGGCCGACAGATTCCGCGAGGACGGGCGGAAGGTCTACACGATCCCCGGCGGCGGATCGAACCCGACGGGCGCGCTCGGCTATGTCAATTGCGCGTTCGAACTTGTCTCGCAAGTGAATGACCGCGGGCTCGTGATTGACCATATCATCACCGCGACAGGCAGCGCCGGCACGCAGGCGG
The DNA here is from genome assembly GCF_039830135.1 of Defluviimonas sp. SAOS-178_SWC. Classification (NCBI taxonomy): domain Bacteria; kingdom Pseudomonadati; phylum Pseudomonadota; class Alphaproteobacteria; order Rhodobacterales; family Paracoccaceae; genus Albidovulum; species Defluviimonas sp. SAOS-178_SWC. Next base: position 1,906,132 of record NZ_CP156081.1, read on the forward strand.
GGCTGATCGTCGGGCTGAAGGCGATCAACGCGGGCATTCCGCTTCAGGGCTTCGGGGTCCGCGCGCCGAAGGCGAAGCAGGAAGATATGGTCTTTGCCCTTGCCCAGAAGACCGCCGAGAAACTCGGCTGCCCCGGCGTCGTGACCCGCGAGGATGTGGTGGCCGACAGCGATTACGTTGGCGCCGGATACGGCATCCCGCGTGCGGACACGCTCGAAGCCATCCGCATGTTCGCGGAGCTGGAGGGCATCCTTCTCGATCCGGTCTATTCCGGGAAGGGCGCCGCCGGCCTCATCGACTACATCCGCAAGGGCCGCTTCAGGAAGGGGGAGCGGGTGGTCTTTATCCATACCGGCGGTTCGGCGGCGCTTTTCGGTTACGACGCGGTCATCCGGGCCGATCAGGCCGGGTGAGCGGTTGCGATGACGGGGACGCCGCTCATCGACAATGCCCGCCGACGCCCCTGGCCCAAGGGGGCGGCGGCATGAGGCGGATCGGCATCCTCGGCGGCATGGGGCCGGAAGCGACGGTGCTGCTGATGCAGAAGCTCATCGCCGCCGTGCCGGCCCGTGACGATGCCGATCACATCCCCCTCATCGTCGACCAGAACCCGCAAGTGCCGTCACGCATAAGGTTCCTGATCGAGGGGACGGGAGAGGATCCGGGTCCGGTGCTTGCCGCGATGGCAGCAGGGCTCGAACGCGCCGGGGCCGAGGCGCTGGCGATGCCCTGCAACACCGCGCATCACTTCGCGCCCGCGATCCGCGCGGCGGTCGAGATACCGTTCCTGGACATGGTGGCAATGGCGGCGGACCGGGCCCGCACCGAGGCCGGTTCGGGCGGCAAGGTCGGCATTCTCGCCTCGCCTGCGGTACGCAAGGTCGGTTTGTTCGACGCCGCGCTGGCGCGGGTGGGGTTGAAGGCGGTCTATCCCGATGACGAGGCGGCGATGCTGGCCGCGATCCGAAGCATCAAGGCCGAGGGTGCGTCCGACGCGGCACGGGTCGTTCTGAAAGGGGCCTCTGCCGCGCTTCTGGGCAACGGGGCGCGGGTTCAGATGATCGCCTGCACGGAGTTTTCACTGATCGCGGAATCGGTGGCGCAAAGTGCCACCGTCTTCGATACGCTCGACGTGCTCGTGTCCGCGATCAAGGATTTCGCGCAGGATCGAGCTGAGGAACGGCCGGCAACGGCACCACAGGTGGCCGGTCCCTAAACGACAACGACAGAGAGGAACCCGGATATGAAACGCAGTCTGACCCGTCTGATGGCCGGTGTCGCCACCTTCGCGATGTTCGCGGGAGCCGCTTCGGCCGAGAAGATTATCATCGGCCATTTCGGCAACCCCACGCCTATGCAGCTCGTCGCGTCGTCGGACGCGCTGCAACAGGAAACCGGCTGGGAGATCGAGTGGCGCAAGTTCGCCGCCGGTACCGATGTCATCGCGGCGATGGCCTCGGGCGACGTGGTCCTGTCCGAGCTTGGATCGTCGCCCCTCGCCATCGCGGCGAGCCAGGGCATCGACCTGCAACTGATCGCCTTCTCGGACGTGATCGGCAAGGCGGAATCGCTGATCGCGCATAACGGTTCCGGGATCGCGGGCATCGCCGATCTGAAGGGCAAGCGCATCGCGGTGCCGGTCGGCTCGACCGCGCATTTCTCGCTCATGGGCGCGCTTCAGCACGAGGGGATCGCCGAATCCGACGTCACGATCATGAACATGCCGCCCGACCAGATCGCGGCGGCTTGGGAGCAGGGCGTGATCGACGCCGCCTGGATCTGGCAACCGGTTCAGTCGGAGATCCTGAAGACCGGCACGCTGATCATCGGTGCCGACCAGACGGCCGAATGGGGGTTCCCTACTTTTGACGGCTGGGTGGTCGACCGCGAATTCGGCCAGGCCAACAAGGACAAGATCGTCGCCTTCCTGAAGGAGATCGACAAGGCGAATGCCTCCTATCTGAGCGATCCGGCCGCCTGGACGGTCGACAGCGCCGAGGTCCAGACCCTTGCGGCCGCGACCGGCGCCGATCCCGCGCAGGTGCCCGGTATCCTCGAAGGCTTCACCTTCCTGCCGATGGCCACGCAGGTCAGCGACACCTGGTTGGGCGGCGCGGCCGCGACGGTCAAGGGGACGGCCGAATTCCTGAAAGCGGCGGGCCGCATCGACACCGTCGGGGAGGACTATTCCGGTTTCGTCAACGCCGAGTTCGCCGAGGCGGCGAAGTAACCTTATCCGGTCCCGGCCGGCATTATGGCGGGCCGGGACCGAACCGGAAGGGGGTCTGCCCATGGGGCTGAAGATCAGCGACGCATCGGTCGTCTATCCCGCCGCCGATGGCCGCCCGCCGGTCGAAGCGCTAACGGGGATCGACCTCGATATCGAGAATGACGATTTCGTCGTCGCTCTCGGGGCGTCTGGCTGCGGGAAATCGACCCTCCTCAACCTCATCGCCGGGTTTCTGTCGCCGACATCGGGAGAGATCCTGCTGGACGGCCGCCGGGTCGCCGGCCCCGGCGCCGACCGGTCGGTCGTGTTTCAGAAACACGCCCTCTTGCCCTGGCTCAACGTCATCGACAACGTCGCGTTCGGGCTGAAGATGCAAGGGGTGCCCGAGCGGGAGCGCCACGCGACAGCGGAGAAGTTCATCGCGCTTCTCGGCCTTGACGGGTTCCAGAAGTCGCCGGTCTACAAGCTCTCGGGCGGCATGCAGCAGCGGGTGGGGATCGCCCGCGCGCTGACCTGTGATCCGAAGGTCCTTCTGATGGACGAACCGCTGGGTGCGCTCGACGCGTTGACGCGGGAGAAGGCGCAGGAACTGATTCTCAGGATCTGGGACGAGACCCACAAATCCGTTTTTTTCATCACCCACAGCGTCGAGGAGGCGCTGTTCATGGGCACGAAGCTGATCGTGATGTCGCCGCGACCGGGGCGCATCGCGCACCGCTTCGATCTGCAATTCTCGCGCCGTTTTCTGGCCGGTGCCTCCGCCCGCGAAGTCAAGGCGTCGCCCGAGTTCATCCAGCTGCGCGAGGAGGTTCTCGGGATCATCTTCGCCGATGAGGAGGCCGTGGCATGAGCGACCCGTCCAGAGAACCGGCAGAGGCGAAGTCCGGCGGTTTCTTGGCGTCGTTCGGCAAGAGCCGGCCGACGAAACCGGGAGAAATCTACGGTGTGCCGGGGCAGGGCGAGACGCTCTGGCTGTCGCTCGCCTCCATCGCCGTGCTGATCTTCGTCTGGTGGCTCGTGACCGCGATGGGCTGGGTGAAGCCCTTGTTCGTGCCCTCGCCGGGATCCATCGTCACGAAGTTCATCGACATCGCGCGGAACGGTTTCACCAACACCTCGTTCCTGGAACATGTCGCGATCTCGACCGCGCGGGTGTTCGGCGCCTTCCTTCTGGCCTGCGCCGTCGGCATCCCGCTTGGCCTCGCGATGGGGATGAGTCCGGTCGTGCGCGGAATCTTCGATCCGCCAATCGAGTTCTACCGGCCGATCCCGCCCCTGGCCTACCTGCCGCTGATGATCATCTGGTTCGGTATCGGAGAGACGTCGAAGGTCCTCCTGATCTTCCTCTCGGTCTTCGCACCGGTCGCCTTGGGCGCGCGCTCCGGCGTGAAGTCGGCGGCCATCGAGCAGATCCACGCCGCCTATTCCTTCGGCGCGTCGCGCTGGCAGGTGATGCGGCACGTGATCCTGCCCTCGGCCTTGCCCGAGATCCTGACCGCGATGCGGATCGGCATCGGCTTCGGCTGGACGACGCTCGTCGCGGCCGAGATGGTCGCGGCGACGAAGGGGATCGGCTACATGGTGCTTTCCGCCTCTCAGTTCCTGCAGACGTCGACGGTGATCATGGGGATCGTGGTGATCGCCGCCATCGCCTATGCCTTTGACCTTCTGATGCGGTTCGTGGAGCGCAAGGCCGTGCCCTGGAAAGGGCGGATGTAAGCGGAATAGTCCGAAACGTCTTCTTGAAAATCTCCTCCCCTGTGCCGCCCGTCACAGCGTGACGGCGGGCCGGCGCGCCATCCTTTCCCTATCGAAGAGCGTTGCTCTTTCCGCAATCGACAGGGTGAAGAGATGGTCAAAATCATTATCCTCGCAAGCATCGCAGCCACAGCTGCCGCGCCCGTCCGGGCCGCCGAAAGCGTCACCAGACCGGCCTGCCTGACCGGTCAGAACGAGGTGCAGCGCGTCGATCCCGGCAAGACGCTGAAGCTGATCAAACGCATCAAGGACGCGGGCGGCCCCCGCTTCGCATCGTAAACGACGTGCCGGGCGGCCAGTGGCATCCACATTATCCTCGCCCCGACGCCCCGATGTTCCTGAGCCAGCCCAAGGAGACGACAGGATGACCTGCACCGACATCGTGTCCGCCACGGCACCGAGTGCCACCGATTTCCGGCAATCCGGCGGGAGGGTGGCGCAATGACGCGGATCGGTTCCGGCCTTCTCGCAGGTCTTCTTCTTTCCACGAGTCTTGCCGCCGGCACGGCAGCCGCCCAAAGCGGCCGCGAGATGGATCGGCTGCTCGGCGAAACCCCCGGCTACCAGGCGTTTCGCGGGTTTGACCCCTCGACCCGCGCCGCCAAGCGCTATGCCATCGTGATCGGCAATTCCGCGTACTCGGCGATCCCCGACCTGCCGAACGCCCATGCCGACGCCAACGCGATGGCGGAGTTCTTCAAGGCGCAAGGCTACGAGGTGCATTCCCATCTCGACATTACCAAGCGCGGCTTCGAGGACACGCTGCGCCGCGTCCTCTTCGACGTCGACAAGGAAACCGAGGTGGTCGTCTTCTTCGCAGGGCACGGCTTCCAGATCGGGTCGGAGAACTACCTCGTGCCGGTAGACGCCGATCTCGACACGATCTACGATGTGCCGTTCGAGGCGGTGTCGCTCGGCTCGCTCGTCGGCATCGTCGGCGCACGGGCGCGGCTTCAGGTCGTGATCCTCGACAGCTGCCGCGACAATCCCTTCGCGGGCAAATCCGTTCTGACCCGGATCGGGAACGAATTGCGCGAGGCCCGCACCGGGTTTTCCTCGCAGGCGGCGCCCTTGAATTCGATGCTGATCTTCTCGACCGCGCCCGGCTCGGTCGCGTTCGATGGCGAGGGGGCGAACAGCCCCTTCACCGCCGCGCTGATCGAAGAGGCCAGCGACGCGCCCGACGCACTCGTCAAGGAGGTTTTCGAGGGCGTGCGGCGCATGGTGTTCGCGCGGACCAACGGCCGACAGGTGCCGTGGGACAGTTCCACTCTCGTCGAGCCGGCGAGCTTCGGCCTTGGCAACGCGCTGACGAAACCGATCCTCGTCAGCAGCGCCGGCGCCGGGATCAATCGCGGCCTTGCCCGGATCGTGCCGCCGGAAGAGGCGCCGGAAGTGGTGCAGGTGGCCGAGGCCCGCGCCATCCTGGAGGCGGATTTCGTGCCCGAGGTAAAGATCGGTTTCGTCCTGCGCGACGGGTTAGACCTTACCCCGGCCGATCGGGTGACGATCGTCACGCAGCCGAAGACCGGGCGGCTCGTCCTGCCCGACGATACCGGCTTTCAACGTAACGTCGTGGGCGGAGTGCTGTCGAGTGCCGATGTCGACCGGCTGATCCTCGTCAACGATTCCGTGCAGGTGCCGGCCGCATCGCTGAAGAACGGGGTGATTGAGGACATGATCACCGTGAGCGTCGGCGGCGAAGAGCAGCGGCTGCAGCTGAACCTGAAGCCGAACGCTTGTGATTTCGAGGCGGGCGATCACCTCGATCCGGACGGGATGGGGCTCACGCGTTACGCGAACGAAATCAGGCCGGAACGGGCGCTCGAAGCCTGCCGCGCCGCCGTGGCGGCGGAGCCCGACAACGGGCGCTTCCACTACCAGCTTGGCCGCGCGCTCATTTCGCTCCGCCAGACCGCCGAGGCCAAGGCGGAGTTCGAACGCGCGAAAGAGCTTGGGCACACCCGCGCCTGGCAGGCGCTCGGCAATGCGATCCTGAACGAAGCGAAAGAGACGGGTGGCGTGTCCAATCCCAAGGCCTCCGAGGAGGTGCTGCAGCTCTTCGCGCAAGGCGTCGACAAGGGCGACCCTTACGCCTTCTACTCGCTCGGCCGGCAGTTCATGCGATTCGGCGGAACCGACGCGATCGAGATCGAGGGCTACGACCTGATGATGCGCGCGCTCGAGGTCGGCCACACCTTCGCGATGAACGAGCTTGGCTACTTCTACCTGAACGAAAAGGGCGACTTCTACGATGCCGAGCGCGGCCTGCGCTATCTTCGCGAAAGTGCCAGCCGCGACGACATTTACGGTTTCAACAACATGGGTCTTGTCTATCTGAACGGCCTCGGCGGGGCCGAGGTGGACGACGCCGCCGCCTTCGAGATGTTCCGCAAGGCCGCCGAGGGCGGACACCCGAACGCGCCCTACAATCTCGGCCGCATGTATCGCGACGGTCGTGTCGCCGGCGGGCGGGACCTCAAGGCCGCTGTCGAGTGGTTCAGCGCGGGGCTGGAGCGCGGTGACGCCAATTCCGGCGGTAACGCGGCCTATCTGATCTCAAGCGAAGGTGTGCCGGGCTACGACCTTTTCGATGCCGCGGCGCTGGCGGCGAAATCGGCCGCCCTCGTCCATCAGGACGCGGCGAAACCGGCGCGGGAGCTTCTCGCCTCCTACAACGAAACGGCAATCAACGGCGGGGCGCAGAAGCTGATCCGTGCCTTGGGCGGCGAGGTCGAGGTGGACGGCGCCTTCGGTGCGTCGAGCGCGGCCGCAATGGAGGCGGTTCTGGAGAAGAACGGCGCCGGCCCGGCCGAGACCGACCCGATCGACCGGATCCTGCAACTCGGGTCGCTTGTCTGGTCGACCTCTCCCTTCCGCGTGGATCTCTACTGACGTTTCCCTCCCCCGTCCCACCTGTGCCCGTATCCGCAAGGATGCGGGGATTTTTTTTGGTCCTGTGCGTCTTCTTTGAGCTCAGACTTACAGATCGGGCACCGTCGGGCTCCATGCGCCCCGGAGGTGCGACGCCTCATGATCGCCTGGCCATGGTGGCATTGTAATGCAGATGAATTTTAGCGGCTCGGTCCCGATGTTTCTGTACTGGAACACCGTGCCGACCGGAATGTCGATGGATACGCCGGGAACAAGACAGGTGATCTTCTCTTCTGCACCGTTGCGCCGCCAAATCTCTCCATGACCTTCAAGAACATACCAAAACTCGGAGACGGTGCGATGAACGGTCGCTCGATTGATTTGCCCCGGCGGGACGGTGCTGTGAATCATGTTGCCGGTCGTCCCGTCCATGATGAACCGAATATCGGCACCGGCTGGCGACTTCGCATCGGCAGTGAGTGGCAACATGGTCTCTTTCATCGGTGATCCCCCAGACAGTGGACACTTAGGGTTAAATGGGTGTCGGTCAACGCTCGCTACGTCCCGCAAAGCGGACGATCACAGGATCATCGACGGGTCGGACCTTCGCAATCCCCGGTCAGCCCCGTGCGGCAGCGATCTCGGCGTCGCTGAGGCTCGCCGCGATCATCCGCCGCTGCATGAGGAGCGAGATGCGGTAGGTGTCCTCCAGAAACCCGTTCGAGGCGATGAGGATGCGTTTCTGATCCGCCGACATGCGTTCGTCCGTGCGCCGGTCGAGGAGCTTTCCGTAGCGCAAGTCCTCGATCAGCTTCTCGGTCGTCTTGGGCGACATGTCGTCGATCAGGAGATGCCCGTACTCGTAGATCGCGAAGATCGGAGCGTTGAAGGTGCGGATCGTGTCGAGGATCTTCGCCTGCCGCTCGGGCCGGATGATCGCCTTGCGGTATTCCTTTTCGCTCTTCGAAAAGTCGTCGCTCGCGATCTGCTCTTCGAGCTTGGCGTTATGGGAGGCGATGAAGGCGGCGATATGGTCGGCGCTGGTGCAGTCGAGCGCCTTCAGGAAGAAGAGGAACTGGGTGAAGTGCAGAAGGTAGTCGTGGCCGTTGGCGCCCATGATCGTCGGAAACTCGCTTAGCGGCGCGGTTTCCTCCAGCTTCTTGCGCACCGTCTCGAAGAACCAGTTTTCGGAGCGAAGTGCGATTTCGACCGTGTCGAATGCAAGTTTGAGGCTCTCGCGCCCGTCGGGGCCCGCGCCCTGCGGGTCTGTCAGTCCGGCTTCCACCATGTCCCGTCCTCCGGGCAGGATCGTCAGTCGTGCCTGATGCCCTGTCAAGTAGCTGCCATAGGGAGTGTGATCGTTGGTGATGACATGAAGCGGTGGAGGTGGCTTTCCGGGCACGATCATCCTGCTGTCGGTCCGTCAGAAGACCGGGCCGCCCAGCCAGACCAGAAGCTGCGCCGCGCCGAGTGCGGGGGCGAGCGGCATGGCGCGGTCGGCGCGGCGCGCGACCGGCACGCAGGTCGCCGGGCGAAGATCGATGAGTTCGCCAAGACCGAGCCGGATGAGCAGGAGAAGGCCGGTCAGGAAGAGAATGTCGGGCAGGACCGCGGGCCCGAACCAGGCGACGGCACCGGCAAGGAGAAGGACATCGCCGGCGCCGAGCCAGGTCGCCTGCCGTCTCAGCGCCATATGTGCGGCGATTGCGATCCCGATGACCCCGAGCGCGGCAAGCGCGAAGACCAGGCCGGGCGCGCCGTTCATCTCGGCGTGAAGCAGACCGAGCGGGATCAGAGGTACCGTCAGGATGTCGGGGACCGTGCGGCTGACGGCGTCGATCACCGCAAGTCCGCTCAGCCCGAGGATCAGCACCATGCTCCAGAGCGCGAAGCCGAGCGGCACCGGGCCCGGCACCAGCAGCAGCGCGAGGATAGCCGGGGTCGCTGTCGCGCCGAGACAGGTGTTGGGCGGAACCCTGACCCCGTCGAACTGCGAGGCGAGCATCGCGCCGATCGTCGCGGAAAGGCTGGCGATGGCGACGAAGCACCAGATCGGCAGCTGAAGCGCGGCGAGGTCGGACATGATCACCCCCGTGTCGTGTGAAACGGAAAGACGGCGATGCGGGGCGCGACCCGCTGCGACCTGGCGAAGCGCCGGAACCCTTCCCAGAAGCCCGCGACATCGTGGGAGCCGTCGAGGAGTTGCAGCATCTCGCGCAGCTCGGGCGCGGGCCCGTCGGTTTCGACCGCGATCACGGTATCGGCACCGAACGGCGCCTGGACCCTGAGCGGCAGATCGAGGGAGGCATCTCGGGTGATTTCGGCCGGATCGCCCAGATCGGTGCGCGGGTAGAGGAAGGCGATCTCGCCGTCCGAGGCGATGTTGAGAAGCGCCAGACCCGCACTTTCGCGGCCGGTGACACGCACGGAGACCACATCGTCACGGCGATAGGTCCGGTCGCCCCCAGCGAAGCTGACATCGAGATCGCTGCCCATAGCCGTCAGAGCCGTCGTCAGGCGCAGCGTGTCCACCGCCGACTGCACATCCTCGCGCATGGCTTGCGGCGGCGTCGTGCCAATCTCGCGCACGACATCGCCAACCATCGACAGAAGCGATCCCACCCCGAGATCAAGCCGCAGGTCGGCGGGCGTACCGTTCGCGACCAGCGTGACCCCGCGCAGGGGGGCGAGGATCCGGTCGGCCTCGGGTCCACCGTTGTGCGAGAGCGTGACGGGGGGCAGCGCGTCGAAGCCGCGATCGGTGGGCCGTGTGCCCGAGGGCTCCGCCGGGGCGCCGGGCAGAGCGATCACCACGCGGTCGCTTTCGCCCGCTGGTTCCACTTGCGGCCGCTGCGACCCTTGCGAGACGCTGCGGATCTTGCGGCGTACATAGGTCTCGATCTCGCCCTTGGTCAGAACCCGGTCGCCGTCGGCATCGGCCGCGCCGCGCAGGCTCGCGGCGAAGGCGTAGCTGAGGGCGCCGCGCGGCCTGCCGTCGATCAGGAATTCCGGCGTCTTCTCGGAATCGTCGGCGGCGGCGATGAACAGGGCCGCCACGTCGCGTCCCTCCGCCGTTGATGTGCGGGGCGGGGGAGGCGGGAGTGGATCGGCCTCGATCTTTCCGACCGAGACGTAGCGAAACCCGAGGGCGGGGGCGAGGTTGCGCGACAGGGTGCCGGAATGACAGGCATCCGCGACGAAGATCGTCTGTCCATCGCCGGCAAGGGCGATCAGCTCCGCGATCTCGTCGTCGCGGATGCGCTCGGCGGCGGCCGGGCCATAGGGCGCGAAGCCGGACAGAAGCAGCGTCTCGTCGCGGCCGTCCTTCTCGCTGCCGACGAAGTGCTCGGGCTCGTTCGAGCCGTGGCCGGCATAGCTGACGATCAGCTGGTCGTCCGGGCCGAGCCCGGTCGCGAGACGGCGCCATTCCGCCAGGATCGCCTCGCGGCTCGCCGCGTGGTCGAGAAGCGTCACAACCTCGGCATCGAGTTCCGTGAGCGCGTCGGCGATGTCGCTGGCATCGTTCACGGCCCCGTGGAGGTCGGGGACGAAGCTGTAGTCGTCGATCCCGATCACCAGCCCGTAAATCCGCCCGGCTTCCGCCGAAACGGGCGCGAGCGCGAGGACCGCGATGAGAAAGCGTTGGAGGAGGCCGCGCATCACCGATCCCTAGCGGGTCTGGAAGCCGACGCGGCGCGCGATGCGGTAATGTTCCTCCGAACCTTCGGCGACACCCGGCGGGGGCGGGGGCAACTGGCTTTCGCCGAACCCTTCGGTCTCGATCTCGCCGGAATATCCGTGGGATTTCAGGAAACCGGCAACCGCGTCGGCCCGGGCGAGCGACAGGGTGTTGTTGTATTCCTCGGTGCCGATCGGATCGGTGTGACCAGCGAGCGCGATGTGCGCGGCGCCCATTCCCTTGAGATGGTCGGCGAGCATCTGGGCGTATTCGGCGCCACGTTCGTCGAACTGGGTGCTGGCGAACTTGAAGGTGATCGGCAGGTCCACCTCCTCGACGCTGAACCCGCGGATCGAGGTGGCGAAGACGCCCCCCATCTCGCCACTGCGGGTCTTCGGCATGTCGACCACGCCGTCTGCGAGCGCCAGGGAAGCGGAGGCCAACTGATAGACTTCGGCGATTTCGGAAGTCTCGGCGGCGTGCTTCGGGTCGCCTTCCACCAGCTCGTTGATGGCCAGCTGGAAGTTGACGGCGGCCGATCCGAACTTGTGCGCCGACCAGTCAAGCCGGCCAAGTTCGGCATAGCTCCGCCAGTGCTTCTCGAAACCGAGCGCGCGGGTGAGGCCGGCGCGGCGGTCCTCAGGTGCGGTCCGGTCGTCCATCGCCTTGAGGAACGCATCGCGCGCAAGATAGTCGCCGAGCCATTCGCGCAACGCGTCGTCGCAATCGGCGGCCACGGCGATGACCTCGTAAAGCGCCGCCGCGCTGGCCGCGTCGTTGCCTTCTACGGCCGCCACGATGTCGTCATACTGGGCGCAAGCCAGGGCAGCGCCGGCGGCAAACTGGCAAAGAAGGATGGCCGGGGCCAGTCGGGCAGGGTGCGGAAACGGCATCGCTTGGGTCTCCTTCGGTCGTCTACGGGAGGATTTCGTAGGGCAGGTAGGTCGCGGACCATTCAGGCGCCGAACTGCCGGAGGCATCGGCCTGAAGGCGCAAGAGGTCCTGCGCGATCTCGTAAAGGTACTGCCCGGCGTTCGGGATCGGACCGCCCTCGAGATTCTCGGGCAGGATCGCCGTCAGGCGCGGGAGATCGTCCTCGATGAAGAGTCCGAGGAGGAAGCCTTTGCCATGCGGTTCGGTCACGCGGATTTCGAGGGGCGCGCCATTGCCGCTCTTGCCGTTCGGGATCGTCAGCACCTCTCCGGCCGCGATCCGGGTCGTGCCGGTCCGGGCAAGGCCGGAGGGGAAGATCTGTGCAAGCTCGCCCTTTGGATTGACGTCGAGAAGGACCAGCGTTCCGGGCCGGTCGGCGGTGACCGAGAAGCGCACCGTGTCGCCGATCCTGAGCGGGTTTTCGCGCGAGAGGCCGAGTTTGAGGTTGGCGGCGTTCGAAGGCGTGAAGAGGTCGGTGACGAAGCCGAGCGTGTCGGTCAGGTCGAGATCCTTGGCGAGAAGAGTCGATTCCGGCAGGGGCCGGATTTCGGGGGCTGCGGGCTGCGGCGCGGGCGGGGCCGCGCGCAAGGAGACGTCTTGCAACGGGCCATCGAAGCTGGGGATCAACGCGCCCCCTTCGGCCGCGCAATCGGCGGTCGCGGCGCACCAGCTTTCGGACTGGTCGCGCAGGAAAGTCAGAAGCTCGGCATTGGTGATCGTCCCGTTGCCATTCGCATCAGCCGCGCCGGCGCCGATGCCTTCCATGAAACGTTGGGTGAAGACGCCCTGTCCGCCGGCCTCCCAGGCGAATTGGTCGGGCGCTGCGGCGTTCCAGACCGCGCGTTCTTTCGATCCGGCGCCGAAGGGGACTTCGGTGAGCGGACCGGCGCCGGTTCCGGGCCGGTCGGCTGTGTCGAGGCGAAGGCTCCGTTCCGTGGCGAGGCTGCCCGCAATGTCGCGGGCCTCGGCGCGGAACGAGGCGTCGATGACGACCGTGACCTTCTGTTCGGCGAGGAGATCGAAGATCTCCGCCAGCGCGTCCCTCGGGATGTTCCCAAGGACGGATGGGGCGTCATGGGCCAAAAGCACGTCGTTCGTGCCCCCGTCCGGGGCGGCAAGACGGGAGCCGAGGCCGGCGAAGTAGAAGACGGCGCGGTCGCCCGGCGCGGTTTCGGCGACGAGGCGGTCGATGACCGCCGCCATGATCGCGGTGGAGGTCGCCCCGGCATCGGTCAGGAGCGTCACGTCGGCGGGATCGAAGCCCATCTCGCCGGTCAGGAAGGCGCCGAAGCGTTCGGCATCGGCTTTGGCGCCGGTCAGTGGTTGCGATAAAGCGAGGTCTGGATAATCGTCGATGCCGACGATCACCGCGCGGTCGCCTGCCCAGACCGGACTGGCTGCGAGGGCCACAAGGCAGGCCGGGAATGTCGCGTGGCGGATCATTGCCACGCCTCCAGATCGCGGGCGCAGCGGAAGCCGAAATCGACGCCGGGCGCGTTTTCCGGCACCGCGAGACGGGCGGCGATGCGCAGGTCGGCGGGGTTCGCGGTGTTCCACGATCCGCCCTTCAGCATCGCGCCATCCTCGGCCAGAACCCATTCGCGGGCATTGCCGGAAAGCCCGGTCATTCCGTCCGCGCCCACGGCGCCGGCGGCGGAGACCGGTTGCGGCAAACGCCGCGCGGCATCGTTCGCACCACGCCAGATCGCGGCGTCGGGCGACCACTCGCCCCAGGGGAAGGCAGCCTCACCGCCACCGCGCGCGGCGGTTTCCCATTCCGCCTCGGTCGGCAGCCGCCCGGAGGCCCAGGCGCAATATGCGGCAGCGTCCTTCATCGAGACATTGGTAACCGGCAGATCGGGGCCGGAGCGGTACGTCGTATTTTTTCCGCCAGGCGTGCGCCAGGAATACCCGCCGTCGATGAGCCGCGCCTCGCCGCTGCTGGTCAGCGCGACGACCCGGGCCTTCGTTTCGGCCTCGGTGATGTAGCCGGTTTCCTCGGCGAAGCGGGCGAAGTCGGCGGCGCTGACCTCGGTGCGGTCGATCTCGAACGGTGTCAGTACGGCGGCGCGCGCCGCCTCGTCCGCCGGGCGGGCGCGGGGGCAGCTGGACGCAGAGATCGGCGCCTTGTCGAGGCAGAGTTGCACCGCCTTGGCCAGTTGCTCGGGGGTCTCGCCGATGGTGATCTTACGCGCACCGGCGGTCGCCGTCGCCGGTTTGGGTCGATCGGGCGCGGGCGAGGCCGCCGCGAAAGCCCGTTCGGCGGCCTTGAAGAGCTTGATCGCATCGCCGTAGGACTTGCCCGCGAAGGCGCCGTCGGCCCGCCGCTCCAGCCCGAGGGCGAGGACGTAGCCGGCGCTGCCCTTGGCAGACTCGGCGCTAGACTTGGCGGCTTTCGCGGCGCGCTGCGCCTCGGTGGCGGCGGCCTGCACTTCGGCCAGCGCCTTGGCGAAGCCCTCGGCGGCGCCCTGCCAGTGTCCGGCGGCAAGCTCCAGCCGTGTCCCGCCCATCGCGTCATATGCCGACGCGAGGAGGGTCAGCGCCTCTGCGTAAGGAGCCACGTCTTCAGCGCCGGCGGTTTTCGCGAGATCCCCGGCCGCGCGTGCCTCCGCTTCTGCTTCGGCGGCGCGGGTGCGGGCGTCGGCGATGGCGGACAGCGCGCCTTTCGCGGCTGTGCTCGCGGCGCCGGACGAGGTGCGGACCGTGCCGGGGTTTTCTGCCGCAAGGGCGGCTTCCGCCGCGCCATAGGCGGCACGCGCCTCGTCGAGGTGCCCCGACGAGGCCTCGGATGCTGTCGCTGCACCGGTGAGGCGCGCTTCGGTGATCAGCCGGTCTGCGTCGCGGAGCGTCAAGGCGGCCGCCTTGATGGCCCCGGTCAGCGCGATGCTCTCGTCGAGCTTTGCGGAGAGCGCGGCCCGGCTTTGCATGGCAAGGCGCAACGTGTCGGTGGTGGCGCGGTTCTCGAAGTAGAAGTAGACCGCTGCCGCCGTCGAGACGAGGAAGCCGCCGAAGAGCGCCATCGCCGTCGCGCGCGAGATGCCTTTGAGCCCGGCGGGTGGTGCCATCGCGGCCGAGGCCATCGCGAGGTCGGGCGAGGGCGCGGTGCTGGTACGCAGGGGCTCTGCCCCGGCGATGCCGACATTGGGGTTCTCCACGACCGAGCGGAACGCCTTCAGCGCCGCGGCGGCGGAACTGTAGGCTGTCGCGTTCGCAAGACGGCCGGTCATCCGGGCGAGAAGTCGGCTGATCTGTTCGGCACTCGGATGGCCTTCGGGGAAAAGCTCTTGCGCCGACGGGGCGGTCGGTTCCTCGCCGAGGATCGCCGAGACGATGGCCTCGCCGTCCTGCGCCTCCGCGCGGCCGGTCAGCACCCTTTCGGCGCCGTGGGGGCCAAGGAAGATACGGTATCCGAGCATGCCGACCGAATGAATGTCGTCCGCAAGGCCGGGCTGAGATGTATTGATCACGTGGCGAGACTGGTAGGCCGGCGGCTGCCGCGTGACCTTGGTTGCCCGCCCGCCCGCGAAGGTGAAATCGCACAGCCGGAGCGCGCCGTCGCTGCTTTCGCGCCGGACAGCGTCGGGGTTGAGGTTGCCATGCACGATCCCGGCACCGTGCAGGACGGCGAGCCCGTCGAGGATTTCATAGAAGATCTGCAACTTGGCGTCGGCCGAGCGTGTATCGAAAGCCTCGTTGAAGACCGGGTGAGGGCAACTCAAAAGCGCGAGGGCCGGAGATTTCTTGAAAGCGCGCGAGGCAAGGAGCCGTTCGGCCGATTGCAGCCGCGTGCTTGCCAGCTTTTCATAGCGTTCGAATTCCTTGCCGATTACGGCGCAGGCGGTGTCGTCGCCCGCCACAGCGAAGCTCGGCGTGTAGATGTCCACCGGCGCGCCGTTCTGCTTGCGGATGCCCGACAGGACCGCACAATCGCCGATGGTTTCGCGCAAGGTCACGCCGTTGAAATATTGCGACAGCGCCTCTTGCAGGCGGGCGTCGATCACGTTGTTGGCGGTGTCGGTCATCAGAGGGTTCCGCGTATGAGGTCAGCGTTGCCCGTCCCTGAGTTCCAGGATCGCCAGATCGAGCCGGGCTGCGGAAAGAATAGGGCAATCGCCGTTGCCCACCGGCAAAACGTATTCCAAACGACGTAGAGCGCGGGAGGCTTCGAGAAGCCGGTTTTCATGGGCGAGAAGGTGGCTGTCGGCGATCAGCCCGCGCACCTTCGCGGCGAGGTCGGCCTTCGCGCTGTCGCTGCCCCGAGAAGCCAGTGCCGCGCGAAACAGCGCATCCGGTTCCGTTGCCGTGGTTCCTGGCGAAAGCGCCCGCGCCTCGGGGCTGAGGCCGGAGGCGAGGCAGGCGTCGATCGCGGGTTCGAGCTCGGCGCTGCCGTCAAACCAGGGCGTTGTCCGCAAGGCCGACCGATCGCCGCCGCCGCCCGCGAGGGAGGCCATGTAAAGCGCGAAGCCGATGACCATCAGGCCCATCATCGGAAGCGCCACGCCGAGGGGAACGGTCTTGCCCTTCGCGCCCTTGCCGCCGGTCGCGAGGTCGGCGGGCGCATCCGTCTTGACGATGTCGATCCGGGTCTCTCCGCCGAGGATGAAATACATGCCCGGCCGGACCGCGCCGGTGCGCGGATTGCCCTTGTCGACGGCGGTATGGCCGCGGTCTGAGCTGAAATACTCCCACACATCGGAGCCTTTCTGACGCTGGAAGGTCAGGTGCGCACCGACGATGTTCCGGGCGCCGAGCCGCAAGCCGTCGCCGGCGGCGGAGCCGACTGTGACGCGATCCCCGGTCAGAAGTGCCCGGCTTTCGAGGTCGATGCCGCCGGTGACTTCGGCGCAGAGGACCTTCGGAGTAAAGAGCGAGAGAGCCATCAGAAAAACCCCTGTCCGCGGATCGAGACGATGGTCGGGGCGAGAGCCGCAAGGATGATTGCCATCATCATCAGGAAGACCGGCAACACGATGTTGGTCTTCAGCCGTTCGGCCGTCCTGTTGGCCATTTCCTCGCGCAGATAGCGCAGTTCCTCGGCCTGGTCGGTGTAGAACTGTTCTGCCTCGCCGCTCGACTTCTCGCCCTGCGCGAGGTTCTTCAGGATCGTTTTCACCGTGAGCGGTTTCACCCGCTCCACCATCCGGTGCAGCGCTTCGTCGAAGCTGGTGGAATCGGCATCCTTCGCGGTGATCGCGATCTCGCGCGATAGCGGTGTGCCGGGCGAGGCCTCGACATATTTCGAGAGCGCCTTGCGGGGCGTACCACCGGCCTGCACGACGAGGACGGCGAGGTCGAGGAAGAACGGAAACTCGCGCTCAAGCTCGTCCGCATTGCGCTGTGCGCTGTTGCGCACGTCGAGGATGAGGAAGATCGCGATGAACGTCGTGGAGGCCGCCCACCATTTCACGACCGCTGCCACCGCAACGGCAGGCCCCGCGCCGTGGAGGATCTGGTTCAGCCCGAGGAACACCGCGACCGCGCCGCCGATGAGGATGGCAAGGACGATGACAGCCGCGAAATACTGCCGACCGTTGACGCCGCCATAGGGACGCCCGGCATAGGTCAGCTGCTGGTCGAGATCGTCGGCGAGCTTCTCGAAAGGACTTGCCAGGCCAATGAAGGCGGTGCCGATGGCGCGGATGATGCGGGCGGCCTGTTCGCGCTGCACCGGCTCCGCCTCCAGTTCCGAGCTGAACCGTTCGGTCGAGGAGGTCAGCCAGTCGGCGATGACGAGCCCGATGAGGAGGGTGCCCAGCCCGATGAATGCTGCAATGGCGAGGGGGAGGAGAGCCGGGGTCATACCTTGGCCTTTGTCAGAAGGTGGCCGATCACATGCGCGGCGAGGAAGGCGAGGATCGAGACGCCGATCAGGAGTTGACCAAGGCCGTCATCGAGGACCGAGGTTTCGTGATCGACGACGAAACCCGAGGCGATGGCGACAATCGGCCCGATGAAGGACATCAGGTAAAGGTTGCGGCGGCCGTTTTCCGACGCCGTGCGGATCTTCTTGTTCAGCCGCTCGATCTCGATCAGCGTGCGCGACAGGCTTTTCAGCGCCTCGATCAGCCGCCCGCCGCTCGACGTGCCGACGCGGACGACCGACGCGGTCAGTGTGAAGCTGCGCGAATTGAGCCTGCGCGCCATCTCGGCGAAAGCCTCATCGATGCCCATCACCTCGACCCGGCGCTGGAGCCGCGCGATTTCCACATCGGCGGGCGCGGGGGCGGAGTTTGCGACCTTCTTCAGCGCTGTTTCCAGCGTGGCGCCCGCCGCCATTTCGTTCGCGACCTGCTGAAGCGCCAGCGGCAGCGCGAGTTCCAGTTCACGCGCCCGTTGTCCGGCCGCGCGGTAATAGAGGAAGACCGGGACAGCGAGGCCGGTGAAGCAAAGGGTGAGGATGGAAGGCAGTTTCAACCCGGCGGCGGAAAGGACCGAACCGATCAGGAGATTGGCGAAAAGGAGGAGCGCCAGCGCGTCGACCGGGGCGACCTTCGGGCCGAAGGCGAAGGTGAGGACGGCGCTGATCTTCTCGCGCAACTCCGCGTCGAGCCGCGCCCAGAGCCAGCCGAGCGCGTTCAGCGCGCCGATCTGCGCACCGAAAAGCGCCAGGCCGAGGACACACGCCACGGCGGCATTGGCGAGGGGGCCGGTCTCAAGCAGCATCGGCATGGTCCTCTCCGGTGTCGAAAAAGCCTTCGATGTCGATCAATCCGTGATCGGTCATCTCCTCGAAGAAGCTCGGGATGTAGCCGGAAATCGCGAAGCGCAGGCGGCCGCCGCTTTCGGCGGTCTCGAAGATCGGGTTGACCGGGATCTCGCCTGTGTCGGGGTCGAATTCGCCAAGCTCGGCGATCTCGACGATGGTCCGCTGGGTGGCGGTCAGGGGGGCGTCCGGGTCCATCGAGCGGGTCTTCCGGACCTGAACGATCACGTCGATGGCGGCGCTGATCTGCTGTCGGATGGCGTGGATGGGCAGGTCCTGGCCCGATTGCAGCACCATCGTCTCTAGCCGCAGGATCAGGTCCTCGGGCGAGTTCGCATGGGCCGTGGTCATCGAACCGGAATGGCCGGTATTCATCGCCTGGAGCATGTCCAGTGTCTCGCCGCCCCGGCATTCGCCGACAACGATCCGGTCGGGCCGCATCCGGAGCGCGTTGCGGACAAGGTCGCGGATCGAAATTTCGCCGCGCCCGTCCATGTTTGCGCGTCGGCTTTCAAGTGTGACGAGGTTGCGGTTCAGAAGGCGGAGTTCGGACGTGTCCTCGATGGTGACGATGCGCTCATCCTCGGGCACGAACATGGAGAGCGCGTTCAGAAGCGTGGTCTTGCCCGATCCGGTGCCACCCGAGATCACGATGTTCTTGCGGGCTTTCACGCAGGCCTCCAGGAACCGCTCCATCGGCAGCGACATCGCGCGGTTCTTCCGCAGGTAGCTCACCGACCAGTGGCCCTTCCCGAACTTGCGGATCGTCAGCGATAGGCCACCGAGCGAGGTCGGCGAGGCCACGATATTGGCGCGGCTGCCGTCGGGCAGGCGGGCATCGGCCATCGGCGCGCCTTCCGTCAACTGCTTGCCGTCGCGTCCGGCGATCCGTGCGGCGACCGTAAAAAGCTCCGATTCCGAGGCGAAAGAGAGCCCCGTCTCGAACATCCGGTTGCCCTTCTCGACGAAGATCCGGTCGAAGCCGCAGACCATGATTTCCGAGATCACCGGCACGTCGATCAGAAACTGGATCGGGCCGAGCCGGAAGAAGAGGCCCATGACCTTCTCGCGCACGGCGTCGCGGATGAGGGCGAGCTTGAACGTCTCGCCGATCATGCCCGAAACGGTTTTGTAGGCGGCATCGAAGCCTTCGTGGAGGCGCTGGAGGTCGGTGGCGGTGGAATGGGCGCTCATTTCCAGCCGGAGTTCGGAGGCCAGCTCCTCGCGCAGCTCGATGGAGCGCGCCCGCTGTTCGGCGTTGAGCTGGGAGAAGCTGAGTTCGATATCGCCGCGCGTGCCGCTCATCAGGCACGCCGAGATCAGCGGGCGGCGCAGCGCCTCCTTGCAGTAGCGGTTGATCGTCGCGATCATGCCGGGCTTGCCGGCGAGGTCGAGTTCGACGGAAAGGAGCCGGTCGAGTTCGGCCGACAAAAGCGCCTCGCGCTGGCGGTCGTCGCCGTCGAAGAGGTCGCGGCGGCGGTCCTCGTAGTCGAGAAGCGCCTCGTTCATCATCAGTTCGATGTCGGAAAGTTCCGGCATCACCGCCTGTTCGGTGACGCTCTTGTTCAGGTCGAGAAGCTGGAGGAGGTTGTTGCCGAGCCAGAGTTCGGTCCCGTCGGTCAGGTCCGCCGCCGCCTCGCGCGCCAGTTCGTGGCGGCCGAGCTTGGTGCCCTTCGATACGAGCGACACGACCTGCCAGACATCCTCGCCGGACCGGAGCATCAGCCGTGCATGCCGGGCCTCGATTCCACTACCTTCGAGGTGGATATAGCCTGCCTCGCCCCGCCGAGTGCGGTCGGCGCCAAGCTCGTAGAAGGTCTCTTCCAGGGGCAGGACCGCGCGGCGGTTGCCGTAGGCGTCGCAGATTCTCAGATGGGCGCGGGCCTTGGTCATTGGCTGGCGATCTCCGCGATGCAGTCGTCGGCGCCTTCGCAGGGGTTGCGCATCACAAGCGTCAGCCCACCGCTCGCATCCTCGGCGGCGGCAAGGAAGGCCTCAACGTCCGCCGCCGGGGCCTGAAGCGTGACGGAATTATAGTCGGGCCGGTCCTGGTTCTCGTATTCGCCCCGGCTGTCGATTTCGCCAACCGCCATCACCTCGATGTCTTCGAGGAGGAGCTTGGACACCGACTGGTTCTGGCTGACCTCGTAGGTGCCGATCACGTCGACGCTGGCGCCGGGCGCAATGAACTTCTCGACCGCGCGTCGCGCCTCGACCGGGATCGAGAAGGCGCGGTTGCCGGGCTTGATACGGCGGGAGAAGGCGTTTTCCGGCGCTACGAAGAACTGCGCGCGCTGCAGGAAACTGCCCGAAGGCACGTCGGCGCCGAAGACCCGGCCGCGCAGGTTGATCCGGGTCGCGGCATTGTCGTCGAGCGCCCACTGGAACTCGCCCTCGAGGATCTGCGGCATGACCTGAGAGACGACATATTTCTCGATGAAGGCGTCGTCGATCTCGGTGCCTGCGCGGATCACCAGCCCGTCCTCGGCAACAAGCCTCAGCTTGCGCACCGTCGCGGTCTGGGTGGTGACGTCCTGATAGTAGTAATAGGCCATGCCGAAGGCGAGCAGGGCGGCGAGGATATAGAAGAGACTGCGCATCACTCCTCCAGGAATTTGACGATGACCGTGGACTGGCTCGCCTCTGCGGGATCGGGTTGAACGTAAAGGAAGAGCGCGCAGTCCTGGCGTTGTCCGACAAAAAACGACGTGCTTGCGTCCGAGGCATCGGTGATCTCGAACCCCTGACGCGTCATCAGATCGACATAGAGCGGCGCGGCTTCGGCGGGCGGGGCGGGTTGCGACAGGATCACCTGACCAGCGCAGCCGCCGGCGGCGCCGTCGTTCATCAGGACGGATGCGCCTTTCGGCAGGGTCGGGCCGAGAGCGGTCGTCAATGCGCCGGGGTCGGCGAGGGCCGGAGAACTCACCATCACTCGCATCGTTGTGCCGGCCCCGGCGGGCATGAAGGCGAGGCTCAAATTGACCTCGGCGCCGGGGGCGAGACGTTCGGGGTCGATCTGGGGCAGGGCGGTCAGCACGAACCGCCGAAGCGGGTCGGGGATCTCGTTGCCCGCATAGGCCATCAGAAATGCGCCGCTCTCTTCAACGATGTCGAGCGCCCCGCCGAGATCGGCGCTGAGCCTCGCGGCCACGACCTTGGGGGGCTGTCCGATCTCGGTGACGAAGGTCTTCAGCGGTCCGGGCAGCGTCTGGCTCGCCGCGCCGATGGGCAGGAGGAGGAGCGTGGTCGCGCCGAAAAGCCGGGCGCGGAGGGCGCGAAGAACGGAGACCATGTCAGTTGTACCTTGAGGGAAAGACGTTGGGGAAAAGCTTGTAGGTGTTCCGCTGGCGCAGGGCCTGCCAGATCACCGGGTCGTGGGCCGCGGTGTAGGGCTTCGTGCCGTGATCCCAGAACTCCGGTTCCGGGGTCAGGTAGGTCTGCCGCGACGTGACCGCGCCCTGCTTTCGCAGGAAGTCCGGCTGCGAGAGGAGGAAACGTCCGCTCCCGCTGCCCTTCACGTCGTTCACCGGTTCCTTCCGGTCGACATCGCGCAGGATCTGCGGCCAGGGGCGGGCGCCGTCACGCAGGGCGCGGAAGAAGGGCTTTTCGCGCTTCAGCCCCTGTTCGGCGCGGTAGCTGGAACAGGAAACGCTGGCTGACGCGCTGACGCCCGGCTTGGCGCCAAAGGGCGTGCGGTCGGCATCGCAGGCGACGATCCGGGGCAGGGTGGAGGAGGCCGCACTGACCGTGCTCGCGCGGGTGAAGACGGCGACCTCCTGCCGGGTCAGCATGCCTTCGACGATGTAACGCGCCGTCAGCATCACCACGATCGCGAAGGGCACGATCATCACCGCTTCGAGCGACAGCGAGCCGCGCCGCCTGCGGATGAGGTCAATGCGCATTGACCCGCCCCCATGTTCCCCGGCTGGAAACCGCGCCGAGCGCGGTGGCGAGCGGCCGGAACGCGGCCTTGGCTTGCCGCTGGAGATCGCGGCCCATCTTCGCGGGGTCGTCCATCCGCGTCGCCGGCATCATCCTGTAGCGCCAGTTCTGCGAGAAGAGGTCCGCGCCGTCGGGGTTGTAGACGCCGGTCTGCGCGTAGCCGAAATGGCTTTCGACGTTCTCCTGCAAGACCTGCGCGGCCAGCCTGCGACCCTTGTCCTTCTGTGTCAGCGCGAGAATGCGGAAGGCATCGGGCATCTTGTCGGGCTGCACGATTGGCAGGGGGGTCAGGGGCGGGATGTCCCTCAGCTGCCAGATCGTCGGCACCGGCGCCTCGATCTCCATCCGCACGAGCTGGTTCAGCGGTCCGGTGACGGCCTTGCCGACAAGGCAGAGGCTCGCGAATTTGGCGTCGTAGCGGCGGGTGAAGGCGTTGTTGTTTCTGGCCTGTTGCGGACCAAAGAGGTTTGGCGCGATGCCCTTCTTGTAGGGCACCCAGAGGTGGATGTATTCGCCGAGAAGCGTTGAGGGACTGTCATAGTAATCCTTGAACTTCTTCAGGTCGCGGCCGATCCCGGTGAGGTCGTTGATATGGTCCTTCACGACGGGCTTCGACCGCGCGCCGCCGTAAGTCATCGGCCCCTTGCCGATGGGAAAGCCGCGCTGTCGAAAGGTCGTGAAGCGCGCGGTGGTGCCGAATTGCATCGCCGCGCAAAGCTGGGTCCTGGCCTCGATGCCGCCCTCGATCAGCGGCAGGGCCATGCCGTCATTCGTATTGGTCTTCGTGCAGTTCCTGACACCGTCGCCGTTGCAGGGGTCGGCGAAGTGGAACATGTCGATGCCGAGTTCACCGGCATAATCCTCGCCGATCTCGCGCATGGCGCGGGGGAAGCGCTCGACAATGGCGCGGTTCATGCCCTCGATGGCGCGGAGCGCCTTGTGCGACACCTCGATGCCGTGGTTGGGGTTGTAACGGCTATCGGTGATGAAGGTCTTGGCAAGCGCGAGGTTCGCCGGGATTGCCACCACGCCGTGGTTGATCAGGCAAGGCGTGGTCCAGGCGGCCGCGATCACCGCCGCCGAGATCGGATCGGCGGTCCGTGGCGGGCAGTGAAGCGCGCCGTGGCCGACGATGTAGGCGTCCACGAGACCGGCGGTGATGCGGATCTCTTGCAGGGTGCCCGCCAACGCCTCGGACCCGATGGCGACGGTCAGGAGCTGCGCCGCGGTGACGTTGTTCATCGAGATGACGTTGAGCGAGCGTGCCGTCCAGGTGCCGTGCATGACGGCGAGCGCGTCGGCCCCGTCCTGCGTCATGCGGCGTTCGTTGACCATCTGGCCACTGTTTGCATTGGCCGCGATCATCGCCGTGACCGGCACCATCGCGGCGACCGCGATGATGGCGACCGCACCCCTGCGCCGTCGGGTCATGAGGGTTCTGAGCGCGGCGCGGATCATCTCAGCACCACCGTCGCCTCGCCCCAGCGCCAATAGGTACCGTCGCCGCGCTTGCCGTCCATGATGAAACGACGGAACGGGGTGGAGAGGGGATACTTGTAACGCACTGTCGCGCGGATCGGCACCGAATCCGCCGCCGCGAGCAGCGAGAGGCCGGATTGCACCCATTCCACCTCCACCTCGACATTGCCGGGCTCGTACGCGTAGCAAAGCGCGTTGGCGACGGCCTCGTCGTAGCCGCCGAGCTTGCCGGTGCCGCGGATGATCTCCTTTCCGGCGGCGATATCGGGGCAGGTGCCGCGCGCCGTCGCGAAGCTTGAGGTGGAGGAGGCCGCGACCAGAGCCCAGCGCGCGGCGTCCTGCCATTTCTGCGGCTGGTCTGTGCACTGGAACGCCGCCGCCGCCGCGAAGGGCGAGCCGAAGGCGTCGGTCAGGCTGAAGGGCGGGCACTTGTGGACCATCGCACTCCGCGCAGCCGCGTAGGCCGCCATCTCGACATAGGTCCGGGCCTGGGCGGTGATCATCACCTGCGAGACGCCGCCGAAGAGGACGAGGAGGGCGGGGAAGGCCAGCACCGCCTCGATCCCGATCGCTCCGGGGCGGCGGCGGGTCACGGCGCGGGCAAGGAGCCGATATAGACCCGCGCGGGTCATTTGAGCTTGTCCACGGTCTGCTGGACCTTGTCCTGATAGCCCTCGTAATCGGGCTTTCGGTCGTTCGCCATGTTGGTCGCGGTCGTGGCAATCGCGAAGGCGACCGCGATAGCGAATCCGAAGATCAGGAGCTTTTCGAGGGTCATGGCGGAGGTCCTTTCCGCGAGGCGTCCGAAACCTCAGAAACCGGCGTTCTTGAGGCCGTCGACCTCTTGCTTGAACTCGTTGTTCGCGGTGCCCCGGTCTTTCAACATGTTGGTGCCGATCGTGGTGATGGCGAAAAGGGCCGCGAGCGCGAAACCGAAGATCAGGAGTTTCTCGAGGGTCATGTTGCTTTTCCTTTTGATGAATTTGGGAACTTCGGGCATGGGTCGGGTCAAGCCATGATTTCTTTGACTTGCGTGATGACGAAGTCGACGATCTCGCTTCCCATCGTCGCGAGAACCGTCGCAATGGCGAGGGCGAGCGCGAAATACAGCAAGTATTCCAGTGACATGAGGAGATCCCTTGTTCCGTGGCGGATCTCGTATCCGCTGATATGAGGATATGGGCGGAAGGCGGGGCGCAGGGGCGCGTCGTTTTCAGTGCGACAGGGAGGGTTCAGGCCGGGCGACCCGTTCGAGCGCGCCGTCAGCCCTGCGCGCGAAGATCGGGGTCGCCGTGTAGTGCGCCGCGTCAGAAGATGATTTCCCGACCTCGGCGATCTCGACCACGGCGCGGCGCCCGTCCTTGCGCTGGACCTGCACGACGAGGTCGATCGCCTCGATGATCTGGCGCCGCACCGCGATCAGCGGCACCTCGACATCGGACATGAGGCACAGCGTCTCAAGCCGGGAGAGCGCGCGCATCGGATCGTCGGCATGGACGGTCGAGAGCGATCCCGCATGGCCGGAGTTCATTGCCTGGATCATGTCGAGCGCTTCTCCGCCGCGGCACTCGCCGACGAGGATCCGGTCGGGACGCATCCGCAGGGTAGCGCGGAAGAGGTCGCGGATCGTGACCCCGCCGCGACCCTTGGCGTCCGGCATCTGCGCCTCGAGCTGCACGACATGCGGCATCCGGAGATCGAGCTCGGCCACGTCCTCGATGGTGATGATCCGCTCTTCGGGTTTCATCATCCGGGCGAGGAGGCCGAGGAGCGTCGTCTTGCCGGTGCCGGTGCCGCCCGAGATGATGATGTTGCGGTGACCGAGCACCTGCCCGCGGAGATAGTCGATCGACTCTTCGGTCAGCGATCCGCTGTCGACCAGGTCTTGAAGGGTGGGGGGCTGGCGCGCGAACTGGCGGATCGCGATGGTGATCCCGGCCCGCGCCGCCGGGTCCTGAACGATGTGAACGCGCGAGCGGTTGGGCATCCGCGCTTCAAGCGACAGGTTCTCGGGCGTCAGGCGCTTGCCGGAATATTGCAGGATCACCCGGGCAAGCGCCGTCAGCGCCGCCGCGTCGCGCATCCGGTGACCGGTCTTCTCGATGCCGTTCCTGCCGTCGATGAAGATGTCGTCCGGCCCGTTGATCATGATCTCCGAAATCGCCGGGTCGTCGTAATAGGCGACAAGCGGCCCCATCAGGTGGCGCACCAGCGCGTCATATGCGGCCTCGGACCCCATGACGCTCATCCGAAGGGCAAGGAATAGATCAGCGTCTTGATCGCCATTGAGGTGACCAGTACGCGCTTGAGCAGAAGCATCAGCCCCATGAAGGCGGTCAGGCCGGCCCCGGCGGTCAGCAGATAGTCGAAACTCACCATGGCGGTCTCTCCTTTCCTATGCGCCCGAACCAATGGCGGCCGGACGCCGGTCTTCGCAATTCACAGGATTTCCAGCCTCTTGCGGGCGTTTCGTAAGTTAAACGACGCGGCCGCGCTCCGGGTCGGTCGGCGTAGTCTCACGATATGTTGAACGGCCAGACCCCACGGAGGTCCCGATGCACCGCATGATCCTTCCCGCCCTCCTTCTTGCCGCTCCGGGCGGCGCCGGGGCGGAAGAATGCGCGGAGCTGGGGCTGCGGAGCGGCTATCTCTCGGCGCTGTTCTGCGCGGAACTCGACGCGCTCGTCCAAGGCGGCGTGACCGCGCGCGGCGTTGGCGACGACAGTGCCGCCGGACCCGACGCGCCGGGGCTTCCCGACTGGCCGGACATCGCGATCCTGCAGGACGCCTACCGGGCCGACCCCCGCAAGACGCTCGAACTGATCCGCCGGATCAAGGATGCCGGCGGGCTCTCCTCCGACTGAAACCCGAAACCTCGATTGACCAGAAGTGAGATTGACCATGACCTACAAGCAAACCTCCCTTAGCGGCATTTTCCTATTCGGCGCTGTCGCGCTCAGCGCGTGTGGTCCCGAGCCTGAACCGCAGCGCCAGTCGATGCCTGCCTATATGCCGTCCTATGCACCGGCCCCGGCCGCCGCATCTGCGCCAGCGGCTGCGCCGGCAGCAGTTCCGGCGCCAGCCCCCGCGGCCTCGACCGCGCCGAGCTATTTCGGCGGGTCCAATGATCGCGGCAATGACGGTGACGGAGGTGGCGGTGGAGGCGGCGGTGGAGGCGGCGGCTGGGGCTGAAGACACCTCGACCTCAACGTAAGGCCCGGCGAAGCGCCCATCGCCGGGCCTTCCCGCGCTTTCCTCCGCAGAGAGCCGACTTGACCGGCGACGGACGGCGGGAAAGAGTGGGGCATGGGGGAGAAGCGTCCAGAAGATCCGTCCGGGAGCGTGCTGCTCTCGTCGCTTCCCGACGGCGATCTGGGGGATCTCCTGAGCCTTGCGCACCACGCGAGCTATGCCGCCGGGCAGATGATATTCAGCCGTGCCGATCTGGGCGAAACCCTCCTCCTGATCGAAGAGGGGCGGGTCGAGATTTCGATCACCGCGCTCTCCGGGCGGAAATCGGTCCTGAACCATATGGGACCAGGCGAGGCCTTGGGCGAGATCGCACTTCTCGACGGGGGGCCGCGGAGCGCCGATGCGGTCGCAACGACGCCGGTGCGGGGATTGCTCCTCTATCGACGTGACGTGATGGGGTTCCTGCGCGAGCGTCCGCAGGCCCTCTTCGCGCTTGTGGCCGAGCTTTGCGGCAAGGTGCGCAACGCGTCGGAAATGTTCGCGACCCAGGCCCAGACCGAAGCGCCGTCGCGTCTGGCGCGGGCGCTGATCCGGCTGGCCGAACGCTGGGGGGAGGACACTGATAAAGGCGCGCTTCTGCCCTCCGAGCGCTTTTCGCAAAGTGATCTTGGGGATTTCTCCGGCATCTCGCGCGAGAACGTCAACCGCCGCCTGCGGGCTTGGGCGGGCGACGGCATTATCGAGATGACACCGCAGGGCATCTATATCCGCGATCGCGATGCCTTGCGCGAGATTGCCGGCCTATGACCTCACGCCAGCGAGGTCGCCTCGACTGGCCGTGAGATGCCCTTCAGATCGAAGCTCCGCATCGCGCCGGCGTCACCGCCGGCGGCGTCGACGATGGCCTTGCTCGCCAGCGCTTCTCCGGCCGCGGCCGAGGCGGCGAGACGGGCCGTGACGTTGACCTCGACGCCGAAAATCGACACGTCCCGAAAAAGCCCCCGCGCGGCCTGTACCGTGCCGATATAGACCTCGCCCATATGGACGCCGACACCGACCGGTGCGGCACCCGCCCCGGACCTTGCATTCGCGGCAATGTCGCGCGCGGCGGTCAGCGCCATCCGCGCATGGTTCGGACCGGAAAAGCCCGGAGGCCAGACCGCGACGATGCAATCGCCGTAGAAGGCGAGGATGAAGCCGTCATTGTCGGTGATCGACTTCGTGGCGCTGTCGAGGAAGCGGTTGACCCGGTCCGACGCCGCCTTCGGCCCGGCCGTCTCGGCGAAGGTGGTGGAGTTGCGGATATCGGCGAAGAGCACCGACATCCCGACCTCGGCCCCGCCCGGAAAGGCATCGAGGAAGCCGTCGCAGGCATTGCAGTAGTTCTTGTTGCGGCTCGACGGCGCCTTGCCGCGAAACCGCATGTAGAGCCCGCCGAGCCCGGCGAAGGGCGCCTTGCAGAGCTTGCAGCGCGGATCGCGCGGCAGCTTCGCGTGAAAGCTCTGCTGGGCGCTCAGATCCGGGTGGCCCACGGCGAAGATCGTGTGCCAAAGCTCGGTATTGCCGTCTTCCTTCGTGTACCCTTCGGTCATGTCCCCTCCTTCCTACAGCCAGTATTTCTCGGGCATCGGCGAAATGATCATGCTCATGTCCGGGGTCACTGGCACCAGGGCGGGGCTGTTGCAGACCACGCTCGCCCAAAGGAACGTCGGCCCCGCCCGCACATGGCGTGGCGGCTGGATGCCACGATACATCACCGCGAAGGTATCGCCCTTTGAGAACGGCGGCTCCGGCAGGAGCCGGGTGCGGGACCGGTGCGGGTCGCGCGGGTCCGGCTCGGTCCGTGGGATTGAGGGCACGGAGACCACGATCCCGGCATTGAGCATTTCGCCCGAGACCCATTGCGGCGCCTCGGCGAGGCTCATCACATGATCTTGGTCGAGCCCGTAGAGCGGCGGCTCGTGCGGACCGGTCAGAAGCTGCGCGGTCTGGAGGTTGGTCATATGCGCCTCGTGCATATGGCCGAAACCCGGCTCCCGGTGTCCCCACATGAAATAGCTCGCCGTGTCCGGCGCCGGTTCATGATGGACAAAAGGCCGCCAGAGGACGACGCGCTTCACCGTCACCTCGATCTTGTCGATGACCGGCAAGGTTTCCTTGTCGTTCCAGGGAAACCAACCTTCCGGTTCGGGATCGGGGGGCGGCCGGAAGCCGCGATAGATCGCGCCGGTGAAGGAAGTTCGCTCAAACCCGCCCAGGGACGGGATCGAGCATTTGTCCTCGATCCGGTTGCAGAGGATGAACGTGTCGTCGGGATAGAGGTCGCGCTGTCGCAGGTACTCGGCGCGCGCCTCCTCCGGCAGGTCGATATGCAGGATCAGCTGATACTTGTGCTTCTCGCAGTGATACTGGGTCATGTGGACGCCGTAGATCCGCTCCAGCCCGACGAGGATGAAGGCGTGCTGGCAGGGCGGGTTGTCGACCTCTGGATGGTCGTAGTTCATCTGCGGCGCGATGTTGAAATGCACCATGGTCAGGCCTCCTTCTCGAGGTCGTGTCTGGCGATGATGTGGCCGCGCACATCTTCGATCGTTTCGCGGAAGACCGTCATCAGCGTCGGGATGAAGTTGCCGTCCGCCGTCGCGGTCAGGAACGGGTTCTGCATCGTCGAGATGAGAAAGCGGACCGGGTGGCGCTCATTATAGTCCAGGCCCGCCCGCTCGGCGAATGTTTTGACGAACTTCTCCCCGTAAGCCGCTGGATCGAATGCGGAACTGGTCACGAAGAGCGGCGTTTTCGGGACATCGCCCGACTTTTCCGGCACTTCGAGGCTCAGCCGGTGAAAGAGCGCGTTGTTGAACTCGTTGAAGAGCGTCAGATCGCGGTTGAGCTTGCCGCCGACCTTGAAATTGAACGCATAGGCAAAGACGGTGAGATCGGGGCCGAGCGCCTGGAAGAGATTGAGGATTTCTGGCTCTGCCTCGAAGATCTCGCGCAGGCGGCGGTTCGAATGGCCGACGATCTTCTCGGCGATCAGCGTCTTTTGAGCTTCGATCTCGGTCGCGGTCTTTTCGTCCTTTTCGGCGGGAAGCCGCTGGAGCGGGACGACGATGAAATCGTCGTCGGGTTTGGCGAGTGTGGTCAGCGCGGCATAGTAGCGCTTGGAATTGAAGACGCAGCGCCCCAGAAGCCGGCCGTAGCCGAGCTTGTTCGGCGGCACGGTGATGTGCGACAGCATCACGCCGACCGCCGCAGCACCGGGCTTCGATCCTTCGATGCCATAGACCCCGACCGTCGGCGCCTCGCCGTCGTGGAAGACGACGGGCGAGGTCAGGGCGATCTGGAAGATCATGTCGCGGTTGCGGTAGCAGAGCGCGCCGGCCGGGTAGGGAACATAGCCCGACTTGTGTGGATCGACGGTGATCGTGTCGGCATGGTGCAGAACCGCGAACTGGTCGCGGACATGGTCGCTGAGCGCCTCTTCGGGGGTGTCGTCGAGGCCGGTTTCCTCGCCGTCAGGTGTCAGCTTGTTCTTCGCGGGTTGCCGCAGCGTGGAGGCGAAGTACCCGCCCCAGGCCGCATCCGCATGCAGCGCGAAGGTGAGGCCGCGCCCGGCGAACTGGTCGCGCAGGGCGAGGATGTCGGTCAGGGGATCGACCGCGCTTTCTTCGGTCGAGCCGATGACCGCGACGACCTGGACCACCGGGCGCTCTTCCTCGAGGCAGGCGTTCAGTTCTCGGGCCAGTTCCGACACGACCATCCGTCCGTCGAGGTCGACCGGGATCGGGCGAACCGAGCGGGTGCCGAGGCCGAGCAGCGTCGCGGCCTTCACCCAGGAATAATGCGCCGTGGCGGGGACCAAGATCGCCGGCGCCTTGGTGACGGCGCCGTGCAGCATCTCGGCATCGAATTCCGCCGTCCCCTTCGCCCGGATCGAATAGGCGTCGAGCGCCGCCTTGACCGCCGCCTCGGCGATGCCCGCCTCGGTCACCAGCCGCTTCGGCAGGTCGAGCGCGTCGTCGGTGGCCAGGTTCAGAAGCTCCCACAGAGTCAGGTCGAGAAGCCGCGCCCAGGTGCCGTCGGACTTGCGGACATTGATGCCCCGCGCGCCCTCAAGGCTTGGCTCGACCCGGATCGCCCGCGCCAGCGCCACGGCCTGGTATTTCAGGTTCCGCGCCGCCCACATGGATTCGATGTTCGCAACCGATCCGTCGCAGGTGATATGGCCCCAGGGCACCGGCATCGCGCCCATGTCGTAGCCGAGCATGGTGCAAAGATCGCGGGCCGCCTGGATCTCAAGACCGGTCGTCACCGGCGAGGCTTCGGCGGCGACGTTGTTCTGGTTGAAGAGCATGCCCGCGAAATAGCCGGCCGCGCCGGGCATGGTGATGTCCCAGTACATGTGGCTTTGATTGCGATGGCTGGAAAGCGGGATGGAGCCGCGCAGTTCCGCGGTGATCTTCCGCAGGTTCGCCTTCATCGCGGCGACCGTCGTCTCGTAGCTCGGATCGCGGGCGGCGACCATGTTCGGGTCGCCTTTCATGTAATCCTCGCGCGCCTTGGCATGATCGCCGAGCGCGATGGCGATGAGTTCGGTCATGATGTCCAGATTCTCGGCATTCGGCCCGAGAAACCACGCCGAGGGCGTGTGCGTCTCCGACGGCGTCAGCCCGAGCGGCCTGTTCGCCTTTGCCGAATGCCGCGTTGAAATGACGCTGTTCCAATCCGTCCCCATCCGAACCTCGCTTTCGCGCAGCAAACCCAATTCGTTTGCATCGGGTAAAATCCCGCTTGTTCGCTACAATGGTTAACAGGAAGAACCGATTTGTGGAAAATAATACGTTATCGCGGACGGAAGCCGCCCCGGTTCCACACCGGGATGGCGGGTCTCATCCATCTCTGCCGCGCCTAGCGATAGACGAGATCGGGCAGCCAGGTGATCACTTCCGGCACCAGCATGCAGATCAGAAGCCCCACGACCTGGAGAAGCAGGAATGGGATCGCCGAGCGGAAGATATCCGACATCGGGATCGAGTCCGGCGCCACGCCGCGCAGGTAGAAGAGCGCGTAGCCGAAGGGCGGCGAAAGAAAGCTCATCTGCATGTTGACGAGGTAGAGCACCCCGAACCAGAGAACGAGGTCATCGGTATTGTCGAAGCCGAAGGCGGCGGCGCCGAGCGACTTGATGATCGGTACGAAGATCGGCACGCAGAGCAGCAGGATGCCGACCCAGTCGAGGAACATGCCGAGGATGATGAGGATAATCTGCATCACGATCAGGATGCCCCAGGGCCCGAGACCGGCACCCTGCATCGTCTCCTGCACGAACTGCTGGCCGCCTTCGAGGACGTAGAGCCCGACGAAGATCGTTGCGCCGAACATGATCCAGATGACCATCGCGCTGGCCTTGAGCGTCGTCAGGCACGCCTCGCGGATCGTCGGCCAGTCGAGGCGGCGGTGGATGGCCGCCACGATGAAGGCGCCGAAGGTACCGATGCCGGCGGCCTCCACCGGGGTTGCCACGCCCGAGAAGATCACGCCGAGGACGACGAAGATGAGCGCGATGGGCGCGGACATCTTGCCGAGAAGATGGAGCTTCTCGCGCGTCGAGACGCGTTCTTCCATCGGGATCGGCGGGCCGAGATCGGGATTGATGTAGCAGCGCACCGTCACGTAGAGGATGTAGAGGCCCGAGAGCATGAGGCCGGGAATGACCGCGCCGATGAACAGCTCGCCCACCGACTGTTCGGCGACGACTGCGTAGATGATGGCGAGGATCGACGGCGGGATCAGGATGCCGAGCGTGCCGCCCGCCATGATCGAGCCCATCGCGATCTTCGGATCATAGCCGCGCTTCAGCATCGCCGGCAGCGCGATGATGCCCATCGTCACCACCGCCGCGCCGATCACGCCGACCATCGCGGCAAGGATCGTAGAGGCGATGATCGTGGCCGAGGCGAGCCCGCCCTTCACGCCGCCCAGAACCTTGTAGATCACGTCGAACATGTCGTTGATGATGCCCGCCCGTTCCAGCATCGCCGCCATGAAGATGAACAAGGGGATCGCCGATAACTGGTAGTTGGTCATCAGCGGGAAGATGCGGCTTGGCACGATGTTCAGCGCCCGCGCGTCGCCGAGGACGAAGAGGAAGACGCAAGCCAGACCGCCGGTGACGAAGGCCAGCGGCAGCCCCGCCATCAAGAGCGCCAGCAAGGAGCCGAACATGATGAGCGTCAGAAGCTCGATGGAAATATCAAGACCCATGCTTCAGGCTCCCCTCGCGATCGCGCGAATGTCTTTTGAGATCTTCGAGACGCCCTGAAGGACCAGAAGAACGCCCCCCACAAACATCATCCATTTCATCGGCCAGAGCGGCACTTCCCATTCGTTGAAGCTGATCTCGCCCCAGCGGATTGCTGGATCCGTCCAGTCGCGGAGCGAAAGCCCGCCCAGCATCTCGCCGAAGCCGATCTGGCCGCGCGCCCAGTCCGAGACGACCGAATTGCCCGACGGCACCGCCACCGCGTCCATCGCGAAGATGTAGGACGTGACAAGAAGGGTGCCCGCGAAGATGAAGAAGAAGACCGATGTCAGTAGATTGACCCATGCTTTCTTCGGCCGCGACAAGGGCGCATAGAAGATGTCCACCCGCACATGGCTTTCGGTCAGCATCGCGTAGGAACCGGCGATGAGGTATTGCATGCCGAACATCAGGTACATCGACTCGTGTGCCCAGTTGGTTGGCGAGTTGAAGACGTAGCGGCTGATAACCTCAAAATAGTAGACGAAAACGGCGATCACGGCCCAGTAACTGACGAACTCGCCGGCGAAGAGTGATAGCCGGTCGATCCAGTTCTCGGCCCATTCATGGTCGGCCTTGCGGGCATCGGGGTCGATCTGCGCGGCCTTCTCGGCCGTCTCGGCGTCGATCAGGCTTTCCTCGGGTACTTCCCTGGCGGCCAGCGCATCGGCGCGGCGGACGAGGCCCGGAATCAGCACGGCATCCACCGCCATGAGGGCGAGGATCGTGTAGAAGGCATAGCGGGCGACATTGGCCCAGAAGGCGCGATCCTTTCCGGCCGCCTCCGCAATTGGCGCCGCGCCTACCAGCTCGGCTTCGGCCGTCGTGATGCGATCCCGACCCGTGACGATCGCATCCTCGGCGCGCTTCAGCCGGCGCTCGGCGCTTTTCTTGGCGAAGCTGTCGGGTTCTGCCGCAGCGACCTCGGCGCGGAGCTGGTCGATATCGGCCTCGGCGGTCGCCAGGCGCGGCCGTTCCCGTTCCAGCGTCCGCTCGGCGACCTTCACGAGGTTGGTCGCGTCCGAAAGCACCGACCGCGCTTCCCGTTCCTGCGCGTTGCCCCAGAGGACACAGAGGAAGATCGGGATGTAGATGAGGCCAAGAAGGCTTTTCAGGTAGAACCGGTGCAGGCCGAGGATGCCACCGGTGACGAGCACCAGATAGGCAAGCGCCGCACTGTAGCCCGCCTGCCTGGGCCGCGCCCTGCGGGCAAGGATCATGCCCGCGACGGGAAAGATGATCAGGCCAAGCCAGTAGGCCCAATGGGGCAGCGTGAAGTCGATATGGGGCATTGCGGTTTCCTGAGGGTGGGCCGCGTCAGCGGGGCGCAAGGACCCGCGCGGGAACGCCCCGCGCGGGCCTCTGTCATTCCGTCGTGAGTGTCAGAGATCGAGCGTCAGGCCTTCGATCTGCGCCGGCGTCACATAGCCGAGCGAGCCGGACATCATGTAGTCGAGCTGGATCTTGAACACCCGCGCCGCGTTCTTGTCGCGGTTGGCGTAGCTGAACCAGATCGGCACCGCGACCTCGGTCAGAAGCTCCACGTCGTCCTGGCTCAGACGCGTGACTTCGGTGCCATCGGCCGCGAACTTGGCCCAGGCCTCCTGGTCGGCCTTCTGGATCGCGGCGTGGTGCATGTCGGAATAGACATGCGTCTCCATTTCCACGAACTGCTTCATGCCGGGCGAGAGGGCGTCCCAGGCGCCTTGCGCCACGGTGATGTCCATGAGGTCGACCGGCTGGTAGACCGACATGAAGCCCGGAGGGCCCATCGAGATGTAGTTGGTGACCTGGCTGAAGCCGAGCGCGTAGTTCACCGCCGGCCCGACATAGTCGGCGACGTCGATCGTGCCCTTTTCCAGCGCGGGGAAGATCTCCGACCCCGGAAGCACGGTGGTCTCGGCGCCGATCTCAGTGAAGACCTCGGCCACCATGCCGCCCGGCAGGCGCATCTTGCGGCCGCGGAAGTCGTCGATCGAATTGATCGGCACCTTGGAATGGATGATGTTCGGCCCGTGATGGACGGGGCCGACATAGTACATGCCCTGCGCCGCATAGAGTTCCCGCGCGATCTCGAGCCCGCCGAGGCCGTAGAAGAACACGTCGAATTCATGCGGATTGCGCAGCCCGAGGGGATAGGACGTCAGGAACGTTGCCGCCGGGATGATGCCTTGCGCGTAGATGGTGAAGGGGTTCACCGCGTCGAGAACACCGTTCTTCACCGCGTCGTAAAGCTGGAAGTCGCCGACGACGTCATTCGCGCCGAAGGGCTGGAAGGCCAGTTCGCCGCCGGTCTTCTCGACGATGGTCGCGCACCAGTCCTTGAAGATCTGCAAGCCGGCCCCGCCGGGCCAGGAGGTCTGGATCTTCCAGGTCGTCCCATTGGCCTGCGCCGACGCGATATACGGAGCGGCAACCGTGGTTGCGCCGGCCGCCGCGATGGTTCTCAGCGCTGCCCGCCGCGAACTGGGTTTCAATAGCATTGCGTTCCTCCCGATTTTCGGCGGCCCGTCATTTTCTCAGGATTGCGGTCGCCGCCTCGATCCGAAATCCCGTTCCTCGCCATTATTGGTAACATTAGTTTACCAGATGTCCACAATTGATATCGGTTACGCCGAACTTTCGGAGTGCGGCAAATTGGGCCTGCCGCCCGAGGGGCGCCGTTCCGCGGGCCGTCGTGCGGGTGCGAGACTGATCGCAGGAGGGCCGGGCCGCCGCCGCCGTCGAAGGTTGCGGTCCGGCCCGGTGCGGCAAGTCTGGGCAGGGAGGGAGCGAGGCAAGGGGCCGGTCCCGACAAGGACCGCCGGGCGGCATGGGCGCGGCCGGACCCGACAGGTGCCCCAAGACGGTAACCAAGGGGCCAAAAGACGGCAAAGGCAATCCCTGCTTCACAGGCGGTTGAGGTGCGGCGAAAGATCGGCCGGGATCCGCCGTATCACTGGTTCCGCGAGGCGAGTTCGATATCCTGCGTCATGCCCGCCCGCTTCCCTCTTTCCTGTCGGCAACGCCAATCCTGTCGGCAAAGAGACTTCGCGCTCCTTGCCGAGGGATCGAAACGGTGAGGCTGAACTCACATGTTGTTTTGCGTCAGTGTCTCGTGTCGATCTTCGCGCCTGAAACCGGCGCGAAGACGAAGGCCCTGCGTCAGTATACCACCACCGACCGGATGCTCTTTCCGGCATGCATGAGATCGAACCCCTTGTTGATCTCGTCCAGCTTCAGCGTGTGGGTGATCATCGGGTCGATCTCGATCTTGCCGTCCATGTACCAGTCGACGATCTTCGGCACATCGGTCCGGCCCCGCGCGCCGCCGAAGGCGGTGCCTTTCCAGACCCGTCCGGTGACGAGCTGGAAGGGCCGGGTCTGGATCTCGGCCCCCGCCGGCGCAACGCCGATGATGATCGACTGGCCCCAGCCGCGATGGGTGCATTCGAGCGCGTCGCGCATCACCTTGACGTTGCCGGTGCAGTCGAAGGAATAATCCGCGCCGCCGATCTGGTCGAAGGGGGTCTTGGTCAGGTTGACGATCTCCTGCACGACGTTCTCGCAGTTCTTCGGGTTGATGAAGTGGGTCATCCCGAAATGCTCGGCCATCGGCTTCTTGTCGTCGTTCAGATCGACGCCGATGATCATGTCCGCGCCGGCGAGCCGCAGCCCCTGAAGGACGTTGAGCCCGATCCCGCCAAGGCCGAAGACCACCGCCTTCGCGCCGATCTCCACCTTTGCGGTGTTGATCACCGCGCCGATGCCGGTGGTGACGCCGCAGCCGATGTAGCAGATCTTGTCGAAGGGCGCGTCCTCGCGCACCTTTGCGACCGCGATCTCGGGCAGAACCGTGTAGTTCGAGAAGGTCGAGCAGCCCATGTAGTGCAGGATCGGGTCGCCATCGAGCGTGGTGAAGCGCGAGGTCCCGTCCGGCATCAGCCCCTGGCCCTGCGTCGCGCGGATCGAGGTGCAGAGGTTGGTCTTCTGGGAAAGGCAGGACGGGCAGGCGCGGCATTCCGGCGTGTAAAGCGGGATGACATGGTCGCCCTTCTTGACGCTGGTCACGCCTTCCCCGACCTCGACCACCACCCCTGCGCCCTCATGTCCGAGGATTGCCGGGAAGAGCCCTTCGGGGTCGGCCCCGGACAGCGTGAACTCGTCCGTGTGGCAGATTCCGGTGGCCTTGATCTCCACCATGACCTCGCCCGCCTTCGGGCCCGCGAGGTTCACCTCCATGACTTCCAGGGGCTTGCCCGCCGCTACCGCAACCGCTGCACGTGTCCGCATTTACAGATCCTCCAAGAGTGATTTTTCCCACCTATAGCGGGTCACTTGGATGGAGTATAGGCGGGGAGGTACCCGATTATCGCGACCTTGGTTTGGAGGTCGGACCCTTGGGCGCGGGGCTGTACTCGGCCGGATCCAGGCGGAGGCGCGCGATGCATTGTTTCAGGGCTGCAGGGTCCTTTCAGTCATCCGTTCTCGGCCGCCGCAACGTGCCGTTTCACAGCGAGAAAACTGTCGGGCGTGACCGAGATCGAGTCGATTCCCGCCTCGACCAGAAGTCGCGCGAACTCGGGATCGTTGGACGGCGCCTGACCGCAGAGCCCGACCTTGCTGCCGGACCTGTGCGCCCGTTCGATCACCGTACGGATCATCCACAACACCGCAGGATCGCGCTCGCGGAAGAGGTCCGCCAGCGCCTCGCTGTCGCGGTCGACGCCGAGTGTAAGCTGCGTGAGGTCGTTCGAGCCGATGGAGAAGCCGTCGAAGCGCTTCGCGAAATCCTCGGCGAGGATCACGTTGGAGGGGATTTCGCACATAACGTAGACCTCAAGCCCGTTCTCCCCGCGCTTCAGCCCATTCTTTGCCATTTCGGCGATCACCCGGTCCGCCTCCTCGGGGGAGCGGCAGAAGGGGATCATCACGATGACATTTGAAAATCCCATCTCTTCGCGCAAGCGTTTGATCGCCCGGCATTCGAGCGCGAAACCGTCACGATAGGCATCGGAATAGTAACGGGAGGCGCCGCGAAACCCGATCATCGGGTTTTCCTCATGCGGCTCGAACTGCCGGCCGCCGAGAAGCTCGGCATATTCGTTGGTCTTGAAGTCGCTCATCCGCACGATGACAGGGTGCGGGAACCAGGTCGCGGCGATGCGCGACAGACCCATCGCCAGCGTTTCGACGAAATAATCCGCCTTGTCCGTATAACCGCGAGTCATCCGGTCGATCTCGGCCTTCGCCGCCTCGTCCTTCAACTCGCCGTAGCGGGTGAGGGCGACCGGGTGGACGCGGACGGCGTTGTTGATGACGAATTCCATCCGGGCGAGGCCGACACCGTCCACCGGCAATCGCCACCAGCGCGCGGCGGCGGCCGGATTGGCGAGGTTCAGCATCACCTTCGTCCTGGTCTTCGGCACGGCGTCGAGCTTCACGTCCTCGACCGTCACCTCGGCAGTGCCGGCATAGACGAAGCCCCGCTCGCCCTCGGCGCAGGACACGGTCACCTCCTGCGCGTCATGCAGGACATGGGTGGCGTTGCCGGTGCCGACGATGGCCGGCAGGCCCAGTTCGCGGCTGACGATGGCGGCATGGCTGGTGCGGCCGCCGTGATCGGTGACGATGGCCGCCGCGCGCTTCATGATCGGCACCCAGTCGGGGTCTGTGGTGGAGGTGACGAGGACCGCGCCATCGACGAACCGGTCGATCTCGGCGGCAGAATTCAGAAGGCAGACCTCGCCCGTCGCAACCGCCTCGCCGACGCTGAGGCCTTCGGTCAGGACCGGGCCCTTGGCGGCGACGGAGTAGCTCCGGAAACCGGCGGCACTGGCGCGCGACTGCACGGTTTCGGGCCGCGCCTGGACGATGAACAACTCGCCCGTCTCGCCGTCGCGCGCCCATTCCATGTCCATGGCCTGGCCGTAGTGATCCTCGATCGTCACCGCGAAGCGCGCCAGTTCGAGGATCTCGGCATCGCCCAGCACGAAAGCCTCGCGCTCGGCCATCGAGGTCGGCACGTTGCGGGTCGGATGCGCCGCGCTTTTGGCGTAGATCATCTTCTGCTCTTTGGCCCCGAGCGCCCGCGCCACGATCGGCGTCAGCGAGGGGGCCGAGAGGAAGGGCTTGTAGACCTGATATTCGTCGGGATCGACGGCGCCCTGCACGACATTCTCGCCAAGGCCCCAGGCGGCGTTAATCAGCACGACCTTGTTGAAGCCCGACTCGGTGTCGATGGAGAACATCACGCCCGAACCGCCGAGATCGCTGCGGACCATAAGCTGCACGCCAACCGACAACGCGACCTTTTCATGCGCGAAGCCCTTGAGGGTGCGGTAGGTGATTGCGCGGTCGGTATAGAGCGAGGCGTAGCAGCGCCGGCACGCGTCCAGAAGCGCTTTTTCGCCGCTGATGTTCAGGAAGGTTTCCTGCTGACCGGCAAAGCTCGCATCCGGCAGGTCCTCTGCCGTGGCCGAGGAGCGTACGGCGACCGCCGGGTTCTCGCGCCCGGTGCGGCGCGCAAGCTCGGCATAGGCGGCGCGGATCTCGGCGGCGATATCTTCGGGCCAGTCGGCGGTGGCGATGGCGGTGCGGATCGCGTGCCCTGCCGCCTGAAGGTCGATCCGGCCCTTGTCGAGCGCGGCGAGGCGTTCGGCGATCACGTCATCGAGCGCATTCGCCTCCAGATAGGCGCGAAAGGCCGACGAGGTCGTGGCGAAGCCGGGCGGCACCCGCACGCCCTTCTGGGACAAGGCCACCGTCATCTCGCCGAGCGAGGCGTTCTTGCCGCCCACCAGCGCCACGTCACCGCGCGCCACCTTGTCGAACCAGATCAGGTTCTGCTTGCTCCGGGACATGCGGACCTCCTCAGATTGACCTGCGGCGAAGATCGCCGATCCGCGCGGCCGTGCCGTTGATCTCGGTCAACAAGATCAGCCGCCGCCCATTGCCTGATCGTCGAGACCAATGGCGGGAAGCCCCTCCTTATCGACGAATGGACGATTTCGGAACCGATCCCGGTCGCCGGGTAGAAGACGTAAGGAATGAAATAAGACCAGCCGGCCGTCCGCAAGCGCGGCCGGTTTTCTTACGCGGATCACCTGAGTGATGAGAACGGGCCTCGGGGCGGCATGTCCTGTCACCCATAGTTCGCCTGTCAGCGGGAGGTGGTTGGAAGCTTCACTGGTAGCGCAGGGCCTCGATCGGATCGAGGCGGGCGGCGGAGCGGGCGGGGAAATAGCCGAAGACGATGCCGACGAAGGCCGAGAAAACAAAGGCCAGCGCGATAACCGGCAGGCTCGGCGAGAACGGAATCGTCATGATCTGCGCGCCGATAAACGCCAGCGCGAGGCCAAGGACGATGCCGATCACCCCGCCGATGAGCGACAGGACAATGGCCTCGATCAGGAACTGCATCAGCACCTGACGCGACTGCGCGCCGACCGCTAGACGGATGCCGATCTCGCGGGTGCGCTCGGTGACGGAAACCAGCATGATGTTCATAATCCCGATCCCGCCGACGAGCAGGCTCACCGCCGCGACGGCCGACAATAGCCCGGTGAGAACGTTGTTGATCCCGGTCAGCATGGAGGAGATCTCCTTCATGTCGGTGACCGAGAAGTCATCCATCTCGCCGATGTCGATCCGGCGGCGTTCGCGCATCAGGGCCTCGATCTCGCGGATGCCGCGGTCGGTGGTGACGGCTTGCGCCAGCGCGACCCGGATCGAGGAGACCTCGGCATTCCCGGCGATCCGGCGTTGCATCATGCGGATCGGGACGATGACGACGTCGTCCTGATCCATGCCGAAGGAGGACGCGCCCTTCGCTTGCAACAGGCCGATGACCTCGCAGGAAATCGTCTTG
The DNA here is from genome assembly GCF_039830135.1 of Defluviimonas sp. SAOS-178_SWC. Lineage (NCBI taxonomy): Bacteria > Pseudomonadati > Pseudomonadota > Alphaproteobacteria > Rhodobacterales > Paracoccaceae > Albidovulum > Defluviimonas sp. SAOS-178_SWC. Next base: position 1,947,075 of record NZ_CP156081.1, read on the forward strand.
AGGCGGATTACCTCTCCGGTCGGGTCGGTATTGCCGAACAGAGTCTGGCGCACCGTCTCGCCTACGAGGCAGACGGCGCCGCCGGCCTTTTCCTCGGCGGCGGTGAAGCCGCGCCCGCGCAGGATCGGCCAGTTGTTGACCTCGAAGTAGCTCATGTCGCTGCCGGTGACGGTCGTGGTCGCGTTCGCGTTGCCATAGACGACCGTCATGTTGCTGGACGTGACGGGAGCGGCCGCTTGGACCACGCCAAGCTCCGCCAGAGCCGCGGCATCGGCAAGGCGAAAGGCGGGCGCATCGTCACGGGTGCCGGGGCCCATCATCGCCCGTCCCGGGCGCAGGATGAGGACGTTGCTGCCAAGGCTCTCGACGCTTGCCGTGACCTGCTCTGACGAGCCCTGGCCGATCGTCACCATCGCGATGACGGCGGCGACGCCGATCACCACGCCGAGCACCGTCAGGAACGACCGAAGCGCGTTGCGCAGGATCGCCTGAAACGCCAGCCGGACGGTTTCCCAGATCATTTCGCCACCTCCAAAGAGGTCTGGCGGTCGGACTCGATGTGGCCGTCGACGAAAGTGACGCGCCGTTGGGCGTAGGCCGCCATGTCCTCCTCATGCGTGACCATGACGATGGTCATCCCGTCGTCGCGGTTGAGCGCCGCGAGAAGCTCCATGATCTCGCGCGAACGGGCCGTGTCGAGGTTGCCGGTGGGTTCGTCGGCGAGGATCACCATCGGATCGCCGGCAAGGGCCCGCGCGATGGCGACGCGCTGTTGCTGGCCGCCCGAGAGTTGGGATGGATCGTGATGCTCTCGCCCCTGGAGCCCGACCTTCGCGAGGGCCTCACCCGCGATCCGTGCGCGTCGCGCGCGCGGCAGGCCCTTGTAGATCAACGGCAGTTCGACGTTTTCGAGCGCCGTGGTCCGCGCGAGCAGGTTGAACCCCTGGAACACAAAGCCGAGATAGTGGCGGCGGAGTAGCGCCCGCTGGTCGCGACTGAGGGCCGAGACATCGGTGCCGTTGAAGCGGTAAGTCCCACCCGTCGGCCGGTCGAGGCAGCCGATGATGTTCATCGCCGTCGATTTGCCCGAGCCTGACGGCCCCATGATCGCGACGAATTCGCCCTTGCGGATCGCAAGGTCCACGCCGTCAAGCGCGCGGACCTCGGCCTCTCCGCTGCCATAGGACCGGCAGATGCCGCTCAAGTCGATGAGCGCGGGCGCTGTCATCCTAGCCCGCCTCGCTCTGGTCGGTGATGACGGCATCGCCTTCCGCAACCTCGCCTGAAAGGATCACCGTCTGCCTGCCGTCGCTTGCCCCGGTCTCGACCGGGACCTCGACGGCGACACCGCCACGCAACACCCAGACGGACCGTCCGGAGGTGGCGCCGGACCCTGAACCACTCGGCCGCCGGGGCATGATCAGACCGAGAAGCCCGCTGCCATTGCCACCCTCATCCGCGATCTGCGGCGGCGCATACCGCAACGCGGCGTTCGGAACCTGCAGGGCGTCCTCGACCCGGTCCACGGTGATCGCCGCCGTCGCGGTCATGCCGGGGCGGAGCGCGAGGTCGTCGTTCTCAACCGTCAGCACCGCCTTGTAGGTCACGACGCCGTCCGTCGTTTCCGGCGCATAGCGCACCTGGGTGATCTCGGCCGAGAATGCCCGACCGCTATAGGCGTCGACCGTGAAGCTGGCCATGTTGCCGACCCGGACCTTGCCGATGTCGGCCTCGTCCACATCGACACGAAGCTCCATCGCCGTGAGATCCTCGGCGATTGTGAAAAGCGTCGGGGCGGAAAGCGATGAGGCGACGATCTGCCCCGGATCGGCGGCCCGGTCGAGGACGACGCCGTTGATGGGCGAGCGGATCACGGTCTTTTCGAGATCCGAGCGGTTGGAGGACAGCGCGGCCTCCGCAAGCACGACATCGGCCTCGGCAATGGACAACGCAGCCTTGGCGTTCTTGTAGGTGGTCTCGTACCCGATGAAATCGCGGCGCGAGGTGGCGCCGAGCTTGTCGAGCCTGCCTTGCGCCTCGTAGTTCGATTCCGCCTCGTAAAGATTGGCTTCGGCCTGCGCCACCCGCGCCTTGGCGGCGTCCAGTGCGGCTTCGGAATTCGCCACCTGTGCCTTGAGCTTGGTATCGTCGAGCCGGGCGAGGACCGCGCCGGCCTGAACCTGGTCGTTGTAATCCGCCGCCACCTCGACAAGCGTGCCCGAGAGTTCGGAGGACACGTCGACTTGCCGGGTGGGCTGGACCGTGCCGGTGGCGATGACGGTCACGGTAAGCGTGCCGCGCGTCGCCGCCTCGGTGAGATAGATCACGCGGCCGCCCGCGCTGTCGCGGCCGGACCAGAAGACCCAGCCGCCGACCGCCACCGCGACGAGGAGAAGCACGGTCAATGCCCCGACCCAGCGGCGCCCATGCGCTTCCTTGTGAAGCAGGGCCGATATGTCATCCACTTTCTCGGCCATGGTCCCGTCCTTCCGCGCAATCCGGTTCCGTCTAGGGCGAGGCCCGCCTGTTTGCCTTGATACGGATCATGGCCGCAATTCCGTCGCTGCGGGTGCGAAATGGCGGCGCTTTGGCAGCGGACTGCCGGTCGGATCAGGCGACCTTTTCGTCGAGAAGCTCGCGCCAGCGGTGGCAGGCCACTTCGTGCCCGTCGCCGGGATGTTCCAGAACCGGCTCCTCTGCCTTGCAGCGGTCGATCGCGTAGGGGCAGCGGGTATGGAACTTGCAGCCCTTGGGCTGGTTCGTGGGCGATGGGATCTCGCCGATCAGTTTCTGCGCACGACCCCGGTCGTCCGGGTCAAGCGACGGGATCGCCGAGAAGAGCGCGCGGGTGTAGGGATGGCGGGGTGCCGCGAAGAGGCGCCGCGTCGGCGCCGATTCCACGAGGCGCCCGAGATACATGACCGCGACGTGGTCGCAGGTATGGGCGACGACGGAGAGGTCGTGGCTGATGAAGAGGAAGGTCAGCCCCATGTCGCGCTGGATCTGCTTCAGGAGGTTCAGAACGTCGGCCTGGATCGAAACATCGAGGGCGGCGACGCTTTCGTCGGCGACGATGAATTGCGGGCCCGACACCAGCGCGCGGGCGATGGAGATCCGCTGCCGCTGACCGCCCGAGAAGGCGTGCGGGAAACGCCGGAGGTGTTCGAGGTTCAACCGGCATTTCGCCGCGATCTCGCGCACCCTTGCGTCGGTTTCCTCGCGCGTCCTGGTCAGGCCCATCACCTCGAGCGGTTCGGCGATGATGTCGCGCACGGTCATGCGCGGACTGAGGGCCGCGTAGGGATCCTGGAAGATCAGCTGCGCCCGTTTTCGGTAATCCTTGAGCGCCGGGCCGGTCAGCGTCGTCAGGTCCAGATCGACCTCGCCATCGGTGTAGCGCGCGGTGCCGCCCGTCATCGGCACGGCTTTCAGGAGCGCCCGGCCGAGCGTTGTCTTGCCGGAGCCGCTTTCGCCGACGAGGCCAAAGAAGGAGCCCTTTTCGATATCGAGGTTGACGTGATCGACGGCCTTGAGGATCGACTTTCCGAAGAAGCCGGACCCGATCCTGAACCCGACCGAAAGGTCGCGGGCCGAGATGAGAAGGTTGCCGCTCATGCCGGGACCTCCTGGTACAGGTGGCAGGCGACCCGGTGGGAGGCGTCGACCTGGGTGTCATGCGGCAGTGCCGTCTTGCAGATGTCGCCGATGTATTTCGGGCATCGGGTATGAAAGACGCAGCCCGTCGGCCGTTCGAGCGGCGACGGGATGTCGCCCGCGACCGGCGTGAGCGGCGCGTCGAGATCGTCGAGCTTCGGCAGCGCGGCAAGGAGCCCTTGCGTATAGGGATGCTTCGGATTGCGGATCACCTCGCGCACCGGGCCTTCCTCGATCAGCCTGCCGAGATACATGACGCTGACCTTGTCGGCGGTCTGGGCGATCACGCCGAGGTCGTGGGTGATGAAGATGATGCCCATGTGGAATTCGCTGACGAGGTCCTTCATCAGGTCAATCACCTGCGCCTGGATCGTGACGTCGAGGGCTGTCGTCGGTTCGTCCGCGATCAGAAGCTTCGGCTTGGTCGACAGCGCCATCGCGATCATCGCCCGCTGCCGCATCCCGCCCGATAGCTCGAACGCATACTGGTCGACGCGGCGGCCCGGATCCGAGATGCCGACCCGGTCGAGCATCTCAATGGAGATTTCCCGCGCCCGCGCCTTCGACATGTCGGAATGGAGCTGCAACTGCTCCACCATCTGCTTGCCGATGGTGATGGCGGGCGCGAAGCTCGCCATCGGTTCCTGAAAGATCATCGAGATCGCGCCGCCGCGCACGACCTTCAGCTCGCGCGCCGTCTTCAACGCCAGGACGTCGACGGGTCCGGTGTCCGTGTGCAGAGTGATCCTGCTTTCAGGGCTGTAGAACGCGTTCTTCGCATTGAGATGCATCAGGGCCTTCGCCGTCACCGACTTGCCCGAACCGCTTTCGCCGACCAGCCCCATGACCTGACCCTTGTCGATGGAAAAGCTCACATCGTCTACGGCGGTGATCAGCCCCTCGTCGGTGCGGAACTTGAGCGTGAGGTTCTTGACTTCGATCAGTGCCGTCATTTCTTCGTATCCGAATAGGGGTCCGCCGCGTCGCGCAAGCCGTCGCCGACGAAGACGAAGGCGAGAACCAGCGCCACGAAGAAGATGACGGGAATGAAATACCACTGGTAGTTCAGAAGGACGTCGGCCTTTGAGACGTTCTGCATCAGCGCGCCGAGCGAGTTGACCGGATCCTTGAGGCCGAGGCCGATGAAGGAAAGCGCGGTTTCCGAACGCACCATGTAGGGAAACGAGATCATCAGGTCGACGATTATGTAGCTTGTGAACGAGGGCAGCAGGTGCCGCCGGATGATGTGGCCGGGCGAGGCGCCGCAAAGCTCGGCGGCGAGCACGTATTCCTGTGTCCGCTCGGTCAGAAGGTGGGTTCGTATTCGTCGCGCCAGTGTCGGCCAGCCGATCAGGCCGAGGATGATCGAGATAAAGAAGAACCGTGTCTCGGACGACCAGTGGTCGGGCATGAAGGCGGCGAGCGCCATGAAAAGCGGGATCGAGGGCACTGTCCGGATCGCGTCGGTGATCATCTGGAGGACGCTGTCGATCCAGCCGCCGAAATAGCCGGCGACCCCGCCGATGATCAGCGCCAGGACGAAGGAGATGAGAACGCCGAGCGTGCCGACGGCGAGGGATGTCCAGATCGCGTGGAGGGTTCGGCCAAAGATGTCCTTGCCGCTGGCATCGGTGCCGAAGAGGTGAATCTTGCCGCCCTCGTCGACGCCGAAGAGGTGGATATCGGACGGAACGACGCCAAGAATCTTGTAGTCCCAGTCGCGGACGAAGAAGCGGACGTAGAGCCGGTGATCCCGGTTCTCCGTCACCACCCAGCGGAAGTTGGTCTTGATGGAGCGTTCACGCTCGGTCGCGTAAATGAAGGGGCGGATGGAAAACCCGTTCTCGTCGCTGAACTTCGGGAACTGCGGCGCGCCGTTCTCGTAATTCTCGTCCCGCCCGGCGATGGTCGGGTCGTAGGGCGACAGGAAGGGCGCGAACAGGCCCATCATGATCATGAGTACCAGCGCCCAGGCGGCGATCATCGCGGTGCGGTTGCCCTTGAAGCGCGCCCAGATGAGCTGGCCCTGCGAGGCGGTGAAATAGGCTTCCTTGGCCTTCTGGTCGATCCCGCCGACGGTGGCTGTCTTGCGTCCGAACATCGCTTATCCCATCATGCCGCGGCGCACGCGCGGGTCGATCAGGGCCAGCAGGATGTCGGTGGCGAAGTTCAGCGCCACGATACTGGCCGTCAAGAGGAAGATGATCGCGCCGGCAAGCTGCTGGTCGTTCGACCGGGCGAGGCTTTCGAAGAGAAGCGCGCCCGATTCCGTCAGCGTCAGGATCAGCGCGACGATGGGCAATTCGTTGAAGATGCGGTTGAGGTCGAAGCCGAGCGAGTTGATCACCGGCCCCAGTGAATGCTTGGCCGGATAGCGCCAGAGAAGCTTCGAGCCCGACACCCCGCGCGCGGCGGCGGCGGTGACGTAAAGCTTCCCGATCTCGTCCAGCATCAGCGCCCGCACCGTTTGGAGCGCGAAGGCGGTCGCCGACCAGCCGAGGATGAAGACCGGCAGCCAGGCCCGGCTGAGGAAGTCGCCGAACTTCGCCCAACTCCAGGCCGCGTCCCGGTATTCCTTCGAGAAGAGCCCGGTCAGACTGTCGCCGAAGACGACGGTCGAGAAGAGCATGATGATCAGCGCGAGGAGGAAGTTGGGCAGGGCGAGGCCAAGATAGCTCACGAAGCGAAGCGAATTGTTGGTCACCGGATTGGTGGAACTCGCCGATATGATACCGATCGGCACCGCGATCGCGTAGGACAGGATCAGCGCCGCCATGCAGATGCCGAGCGAGATCCAGAACTTGTCCGCGAGAAGCTGGTTGATGTTGAGGCGCAGGATGCAGCTGTCGCCGAACTCGCCGTGGACGAAGACGTTGTAGACCCACTTGCCCCAGCGTTCCGGGAACGGCCGGTCGAGGCCGAGGCGTTTTTCCTCCGCCGCGATGTCGGCGATGGTGATCTGGGAGCCTTGGGTGTTCTTGAACGCCAGGTAGCGTTCCGCGCAGGTGCCGGGTACCAGCTCCATCAGCGTGAAAACGATGAGCGACACGGTGAGAAGCGTCACCAGCGCCATGAAGGCACGGGTCAGCGCGAATTGGGCAAATTGGGCCATGGTCTAGCGCGTCCTGTCGGTCGGAGACGACGTCAGGCCGGGGCGAGCGATCACGCGCCCCGGCCGATGGCTCTGTCAGGTCACGCCGTCACTCGTCGAAGTACCACTGCGACGCCCGGTACGGGTAGGTGCGGTAGTATTCGTAGGACGCGGTCTTGAACTCCGGGAAGTTCTTGAGCGCGTTCCGGTGGTAGATCGGATCCGGCGTCAGCGCCGTGCCGATGAACAGCAGGTTCGAGGTCATGTTCTCGACCAGGCGGTTCGCGATCGCCTTGAACTCATCCGTGCCCGACGGCGTCGATTGCAGCAAGTTGATGTCGGCCATCAGCTGCTTGACGTAGTCGGGAGGCTCCACCCCGCTGGCGCCGTTGCTGTCGACCCATTCGGCCCAAAGCATACCGGTGCGGTGGGCGAAGTAGTTCTCGAACGGCGGCACCCAGAGCTCGTTGTTGCCCATGATGATGCCGACGGGCTGGCCCTTCTCCCACAGGCCCACATCAAGCTGGTTGGAGGATTGGGCCGAGCGGTATTCGTCCGGCGTGATTTCCTTCACAGCGGTCTTGATGCCGACATTGGCCCAATCCTGCGCGAAGAGCTCGACGACCTGACCGGCGATGCCTTGGGTCGCAAATTGCAGGTTCAGGACCAGGGGCGCCCCCGAGGGCAGGTCGCGCATTCCGTCGCCGTCCTTGTCGACGACGCCGACCTCGTCCAGAAGCGCCTTGGCGCCGTCCGGGTCGAACTCGGTCGCGAAGGTCTTCCACTTCGGATCGATATAGTCCGGCAGCGGCGAGAAGCCGGTATACTGCTGGATCGTTCCCTCGCCGAAATACGCGGTCTCGTTCAGCGCCTCGCGGTTGATCGCGATCGACATCGCCTTGCGGAACCGCAGGTCGCCGAAGACGGCGCGCTTTTCCTCATCCGCCGAGGTGACGTTGAACGACACCGCATGCATGGCGATCTTCGGCTTCAGCTGGATCGAGTAGCCGCCCTTTTCCTGGTTCTCGAGCAGGAACGGGGCGTCGGACAACTGGAGCGACTGGCTCTTGTAGTCCGCCTCGCCGTTGACGAGCTTCAAAAGGCGCACTTCCTGGTCGTTGGCGAAGAGTTCGTCCATCTCGTTGATGTAGGGAAGCTGCTGGCCCGTCGGGTCAACCTGGAAGAAGTAGGGATTGGCGACGAAGTGCCGGCCCTCGGTCGTTTCGCGGATGACGATATGGCTTTCTAGCGTCGGCGCCGCGTCGGCCGGCATGTTCGCCACCTTGTCGGGCGAGTTCAGCATCGGCGTGGCGGTGTCCATCCAGTCGGAGTTGCCGTAGTAGGCCTTGATCACCTCGTAGCCGTTCGCGAAGCCGAGCGCCTGGGCTTCCTTGTCGGCATCCGGGTTGATCTCCGGATGGAACTTGCCGAGGAAGTGCTTGGGCTGGAAGGCCTGCGCGAAGTGCGTCGCGAAGTGGGCGAGCAGCCCCGGCTTCGGCGCCGGAAGGTTGAAGACCACCATCTCGTCATCCGGCGTGTCGACCGTCATCCGTTCGCCGGCGACCAGAACATAGTCCTTCGGTTTCTCGATGACGTTCGGGTCGAGCGCGAGGTTGTCGTACCAGAACTTGACGTCGGCCGAGGTGAAGGGCTGACCGTCAGACCACTTGTGGCCCTTGCGCAGATGGAAGGTCAGCTTGGTGAAGTCGTTGTTCCACTCCCAGCTTTTCGCGACATTCGGCACGATGGTTTCAAGGTCGTCCGAGTAGCGTACGAGGTTGACGTGGCGAAGCGACATGAAGTCGGACGTGCCCGCCTCGGTCGCGTTCGACAGCGCGTCGAGCGTTCCGCCGTATTTGCCGACGGAATCGTAGGGCACGACGACCAGCGGGTCCTCGGGCAGACGCTCGGCGACCGAGGCCAGCGCCGGGTTCGCGCGGATCTGACCGTTCAGATCGCCGATGGCCGGGTTTTCGGACAGTTCCATCGTGCAGCCTGCGGCCGCCTGGAACTCGCTCAGGTCATATTGTTCGGGAAAGGCGCCGGCTGCGACACCCCCCATATCCGCAACGGTTATCCCCGGGCAGTTCGCGAACGCGGCGGCCGGGATGACCAGCAACGCCACGCTGCCTAACAGCAATTTCTTCATGATCTCTCCTGTCGTTTTTGCTTACCGGAAGCTTATGGTTTTTTTGACGTATCCGGCCACGGTAACAGAAAGGCTACGCAGGGCCGGCAACTCCGTATATGTCCAGTGCATCCTTTCGGGTAAGGCCAGGCGCCGGTTGCCATCGAGCTGCGTCAAGGCTGGCGGCGGGCGCGGGCCGGGTCATTCGGAACGGTGCGGACGCGTGACCAAATTATGTGATTGCGAACAATTTTCCGTCAAGCGGATTTGCTTTGCGACATTCGAAAGTCGAGGTGCGTGCGGGGATCGGGTCCCGTCGCCCGATTGGTCCGCGCGGTCACGCGCGGGGCACCGACACGACGCCGTCGCTGGTGACCATCGTTCGGGCGAAGAGCGCGTTGGCGTGGCGCATCCGATGGTCGAGCATCGCCCGCGTCATCGCAAGGAGCGCTGGCTGCGCGTCCGGCTCCGCCGCGATGTCGAGCATCTCGCCTTCCGCACGGTGATCGAAAAGAAGCGGCGGCAGGCCGGCGTTGACATGCACGAGCGTATGGGTCGGCCCGCGAAGAATCGCCAGGTTCGCCTCCTCCGGTGCGAGGCCGAGCGCCGCGAAGGCTGGGTGCGGGGCAACCGGGTCGCCGAAATCGAGTTCGGAGAACGTATAGGTCCGCCATGTCTCGGGAGTTTCGCCCTTCAGGTGTGGCGCGAGGCTGTGTCCGTCCATCGAATGCGGGACCGGCAGACCGAGGCAGTCGAGGATCGTGGGTGTGACGTCGACGGCCTCGGTCGGCAGGTCGACCGCACGGCCGAACTGCGCGGGCAGCGACGGGTCGCGGATGATCAGGGCGGTATGGTAGGCGGCGTCGTAGAAGGTCGACTTGCCCCAGGCGTGATGATCGCCGAGCATCTCGCCGTGATCGGCGGTGACGACGATCAGGGTGCTGTCGTACTGGCCGGTGTCCTTCAGAAAGCCGATGACCCGGCCGAGGTGGTGATCGACCTCGGTCGCGAGCCCGAGATAGATCGCCCGCAGTATCTGAACGTTCTCGTCCGTGGGGGCGAGGTCGGGAAAGCCCTCGACCGTGGAGGAGATCGGGGCCTTCGCATGGCTCGCCGCGATCAGCGGGTGGCGCGCGCGTTCGGCCTCCACCGGGCCGATGCGGACAGGCAGCGGCAGGGTGGCGGGGTCGTACATGCGGTTGTAGGGCGCGGGGGCCACCAATGGCGGATGCGGGCGGATATAGGTCAGATGCGCGAACCAGCCGGGCTTGCGAACCCGAAGCGCGGCGAGCGTCTGGTCCGTCAGGAAGGCGGTGTCGCTGTCCTCGGCCCGGTAGAGGGCCGGATCGTCGGGGCGCGGCCCGGCCGGGCGGAAGATGTCGGGATAGGGCGGAACGTCATAGCCCTTCGCCGTCAGATGCGCCCGCCAGGGCAAGCTTTCCTCAAGCCGCATCTCGACCACTTCCTGAAAACCCGGCATCACCTGCTCGTAGCTCTTCAGCACCGGATCACCGGGCGGAAAGGCGCGCGGGTCCTGCGTCGTGTCGGTGTAGCCGAAGAGAAGCGGCAGCCAGCCGGCCTTCCGCACCTCGGTCGCGAGGTTCGGCGTGTCGTGGCGCAGGGGCGTTCCGTTCCGGGTGGACCGGTGGTTCATCGCATATTGCCCGGTCAGGATCGACGCCCGCGACGGGCCGCAGGGATTGACCACGGAATAGTGGCGGCGGAACGACACCGCGTCCGCCATCAGGGCCCGGAGGTTGGGCAGATCCACGTGATCCGCGAGAGCCCCGAAGAGGCAGTCGGCCCGCAACTGGTCGATGACGACGAAAAGCACGTTGCGGTCGGCTGGCATGTGGCGGTCCTTGGGTTCCTGTGGGAGTCCGGCCGAAGAAGAACACCGGCGCGGGGGCCGGCGCAACCGGGAACGCGACGCGTCAGCCGTCAAGCTCTCCGTGGATCGCGAACTGGTCGAGCCCGGCCTCGCTCGCCTCGATGAACCGGAACTGTTCGCGAACACCTGCTTCCGTCAATTCGCGCAGGACGGTCAGGATCGTGTTCGGCGGATGATCGGCGCAAAGTTCGGCCATCTGCGAAATCTCCTCGGCCGCGACGGGGCGCGCGGCCTCGGCCGACGGCGCGCCGTAGACATCGACGAAATGCCGGGCGAGCCGGTCGACGAGGCTTTCGTATTCGTCGGGTTCGATCCGGGTAACGGCGACGAAGGTGACGCGGCCGAAGGTTTCCACGCCGAGCCAGCCATTCGCAAAGGCCTGCCGCGCCTTGCCGGTCAGATCCGCCTCGGACCAGTTGGAAAACTCGAACCCGCCCGAGATCGCCCATTCGCCGGTCCGCGCCGGGCTGTGAAACACGTTGCGGTCGCTTTCGTCGAAATGGATCGCGCGGGCGAGGTGCATATCAGTCCTCCTCGATGATCCGCGATAGCGGGATCAGCCGGGTTGTGCCGTTGGTCTTCAGGAGCATGCCGAAATTCTCGTCGACCCCGAGGAATGTCCCGGCGAGCCGCTCATCGGGCAGCGCCATCGCGACCGGCTTGCCGAGGTTCCAGGCGAGGCCGGACCATTCCCGGTGCAGCTCCGCCCGCCCACCCTGGTCGTCAAGCCGGTTGATCCAGACGAGGCTGTGGCGGGACCAGCCTTCGAGGATGTCGACGGGGTCGAGATCGCCGCAGCCCTCATGGTCGAGCGCGGTGCGGTCCGGGGTTTCGCCCGGTTCCCATTCCGGCGGCAGTTTCAACGTCAGTTCCAGCCCGACCACAAGCCAGTCGGGCAGGGCGGCGGGGTCGCGGGTGGACGACCAGAGCCGGAGCCCGCCGGTATGCGCGCCGTTGAGGCGAACGCCCCCCGACCAGTCGAGATGCACCGCCGTTTCCGGTGGTGCCAGAACGCCGAGTGCGTTCTGGAGCCCGAGCCCGCAGGCGATGAAGGCCGCCATCGCCGGTTCCAGGGCGACTTCGGGGGCAAGCACCAGCGCGGCGCGCAGGCGCTCGGGCGAGACCGACCAGGTGAGAAGCCCGGCATCGACCCCCCGCCGCGCCTGATCGCAGGCGATCTTGAACGGGTTGGCCGGCCCGGCCGCGAGCCCCCTCATCAGCGGTGGAAAGGTCGGGATCTGCGTCATGCAAGCCCGTCCGCGATGAGCCGTTTCGCAAGGTCGCGGAAGGCGCGGGCCTGGGGCGAGGCGGATTTCGACACCACGACCGGCGCGCCGCCGTCGGCGGCGGTCCGGATGTCGAGATGGAGCGGGATCTCGGCCAGAAGCGGCACCCCGAGCTTTTCCGCCTCTGCCCGCACACCGCCGTGGCCGAAGATATGCTCCTCGTGCCCGCAGTTCGAACAGACATGGACGGCCATGTTCTCGATCATGCCGAGGATCGGCGTGCCCATCTTGCGGAACATGTCGATCCCCTTCCGCGCGTCGAGAAGGGCGATGTCCTGCGGGGTCGAGACAATGACCGCGCCCGTTACCTCGGCCTTCTGCGCCAGGGTCATCTGCACGTCGCCGGTGCCGGGCGGCAGGTCGACGAGAAGAACGTCGAGCGCGCCCCACTGCACCTGGAAGAGCATCTGTTGCAACGCCCCCATCAGCATCGGCCCGCGCCAGACGACCGCCTCGTCGTCGCGCGTCATCAGGCCGAGCGACATCAGCGTCACGCCGTGATTGCGCAGGGGCAGGATGGTCTTTCCGTCGGGCGAGGCGGGGCGCCCCGTGACGCCGAGCATCCGGGGCTGCGACGGACCGTAGACGTCGGCGTCCAGAAGTCCGACGCGCCGCCCCTCGGCCGAGAGGGCGGCGGCGAGGTTGGCGGCGACGGTCGATTTGCCGACGCCGCCCTTGCCGGACGCGATGGCGACGATCCGGTCGATGCCCGCGATCTTCGCCGGCCCCTGCGGCTTCGGCTTCGCGCCGGTCTTCAGATCGGGCGGCGGGGGCGCGGCCGAATGCGCGGTCATCACGACCGAGACGGAGCCGACCCCCGGCAGGGCGCGTACCTTTGCCTCCGCCTCCGCGCGGGCGGGCTCCATCCGGGCCGCGCGGGCCGGGTCGATTTCCAGCACGAAGCGCACCGCGCCATCCTCGACGGTCAGGGCGCGCACCAGGCCGGCGGACACGATATCCTTGCCGCCGACGGGATCGGCGACGGACTTCAGAGCGTTCAGAACGTCGTCGCGTCCAAGGCTCATGCCGAGGGTCCGGTGATCTTGCCCGTCACCACATGCTCGACATCGAGCCCGTCGATCGTCAGCACCATCTTTGCGGTGAAACTGCGGCCTGCCGCATCGGCGCCGGCCTTGCGCACGCCGTCCTCGATCGCCTGTTGCGAGGTCACGCCGACCTGCTTGAGGAACTTGCGCATCGACATGTTGAACTCATCGTCCATAATGGACTCCTTTCCTTGATGGTTGACCCGTACCGCGTGCCGTCCCTAGCCTGTCCGCCGGGAGGAGTGCGCAATGCGGAATCTGTTCGGCCTCGCCCTCGCACTGACCCTCGTCCTGCCGCTTCGGGCGGAGGAGGCGCGGGAGTTCGGCCTGTCCGCCGCGCCGGAGATCGTGGCGAGCGGACTTCTGGACTATATCCTGCCGCGCTTCGCGCTCAAGACCGCACGACGGGTGCAGCTTGCCGACAGCGGCGCCGATGCGCGGCTCGGTCCCGACGACGGCACCGGGCAGCCGGTGATGGCGCGCGGCGGCGTGACCTATGCCGTGACGCTCGACAGCGGCAATCCGGCCGCCAAGGTCTTCGCCGACTGGCTCGGCTCCGAGATCGGCCAGACCGCGATCCGCGCCTTCCAGCCCGAGAACGGCCCACCTTTCGAGAGTGCGGCGGTAGAGGCCGCGGCCCCGCAAGTGACAATCACCGGGAACGCCGAACTCGGCCGCAAGGTCGCCGAGATCCACTGCGCCCGCTGTCACCGGGTCTCGGCCGATTCGCGGGGGATCGGGATCGGGTCCACCCCCTCCTTCCCGGCGATGAAGGCGCTGCCGGACTGGGCCGAGCGGTTCGGGCGCTTCTACGCGCTGAACCCTCATCCGGCGTTCCTTCGGGTGGACGGGCTGAGCCCGCCCTTCGACCCCATGCTGCCGCCGCCCATCGTGCCGGTGACGCTCTCCCTCGACGAGGTGGAGGCCGTGCAGGCCTACGCCGCCGGCCTGACCGCCGCCGATCTGGGCGGCGAGATCGTCAACCGCTGACCCCGGCATCAGTGATCCCGGCGCTTTGAAAGATAGTCGTCAGTGGTGCGCACGCGCGGCCGCTCGCCCGCCGCGAAGGGGTTGGCCTGCCCGTGATACTGCGCCCGGACCCGGCAGTCGTCGCACATCTGGATCAGCCGTCCGCTGTCGCTTTCCGCGAACATCGGGTGTTTGCCGGCGAGCTTCTCCATGATCTTCTCGACCGTGGAGCGGACCCCGAAGAGTTTGCCGCATTCGATGCAGGCGAAAGGCTCCTCCTCGTTCAGGACAGTCTGACCGAGGGCGGCGTCGGAGGGATCGAAGCGCGGGACGAGCGTGATTGCATCTTCGGGACAGACCGTCGCGCAAAGCCCGCATTGCAGGCAGGCATCCTCGCGGAACCTCAGTTGCGGCGTGTCGGGATTGTCGAGAAGCGCCCCGGACGGGCAGAGAGAGGCGCAGGACAGGCAGAGCGTGCAGGCCCCGGTGTCGACGAGAACCGCGCCATAGGGCGCGCCATGTGGCAGGGGGATCGGTTCCCGCGCAGCCCCGAGCAAGGTCCTGGCGGCGAGCCTTGCGACCTGGCGTCGATTGCCGAGCGGCAGGACTGGATCGAACTCGGCGCGTTCAAGGCGATGGCCATATAACGTATCGGACAGCGCCTCGGGATCGCTGACGTCAAGAAGGCGCAGGCGATCACCGCCGCCCATCGCCGCCGCAAGGGCGCGTTCGCTGCGGATCGGGTCCAGTTCCGTGCGCGGTGCGGGCAGGATATCGACGGCAACGAAGCCGAGGGCGAGTGCCGCCAGCATCTCGGCATGGCCGAACCCGGCGAGGGCCGGCACGTCCAGCGGGATGACATCGGCCGGCAGCCCGCGCCCGTATCGGGCGGCGAGGGAAATCATTTCCGCCCCGTGCGGAGTGTCATGGACGAGAAGGCGGGGTGCTGCGCCGCCGGCGGCGCGGTAGGTTTCCGCCAGAACCCGGATGCGGGTCAGCAGATGCGCGACCGGCGGCGCATCGTAGGTGATCGCGCCCGAGGGGCAGAGCGCCGAACAGACTCCGCATCCGGCGCAGACCAGAGGGTCGATGGCGACGTGATCGCCGTCGGGCCGGATCGCGCCGGTCGGGCAGATGTCGAGGCAGCGGGTGCAGCCGGTCTGCCCGGCGCGGGAATGGGCGCAGAGCGTCTCTTCAAAAGCGAGATGGAGCGGCTTTTCGAACGTGCCGACATGCTGGGCGGCCTCGAAGACCGTTGCCGCGACCGCGTTCGGGTCGCCGGGATCGGCGCGGATATAGCCGTCACGCTTGTGCGGGGCCGGGAAAAGCGGCGATGCGCCCGTCAGGTCGAGGATCACGTCGCAGCGCGTCACAGCCCCGTCACGCGCCTCGGTGAAGGCGAAGTCGCCGCGACCGCCGGGCTGCATCTGCCGGAGCGCGTCGATGCGGACCGAGAAGGCGCCGAGCGTGCCGGTCGCGCCGCGCAGGCGTCCGAGCACCACCTCGAAGGCCCGCGAGGCCGGCGGCTCCACCTCCGTGTCGAGCAGGACGGTCACGGCGAGCGCGTCCGCCAGCCGTTCGGCCGCCGCGAGCGCGACGTCCGGCTTGCCAAGGATCAGGCAGGTCCCCTCGCTGATCACGTCGAGTGACTTGACCGGGGCCGGGGGGATGAGCGCCTCGGCCACGAGCGCCGCCATCTTCGGTGCGGTATCGCCGTCCTCCGACCATCCCGCGCGGTCGCGAATGTCGACGATATCGGGGGCCGGCCTGCCGAGATCGGCGGCGAGTTCGGCAAAGCGCGCGGCTTCCTGCGCGCAGGCGATGATCGCATCGCCGTCGGTGATCGCAGCGGCCGCCCGGTCCATCTCCCGGGTGCAAAGTGCAGTGTGAACACGGGAGCAGGCGAGGCCCGTGGCTTTGCCGACGGTGTCCCGGTCGATTATCTGACTGCCGAGACAATCGCATAGAATCAAGTGCTTGGGCATCATCCTCCCCAGATGTGCGGCGCGGTTCTTGTTCTGGCGACCGTTTGCCGAAGGAAGCTAGGCACGAAAGGCCGGCCAGCGGCAAGGCAAATCCTCGGATCGTGAACGATTCGACGGTGTCGGGCGCGGATTTATTCCGACGAAAACAGGCGGGTATGGCCGGCGGGACAATTCGTCCAGACCGTTCAGGCCGGGTCGGCACCAATGTGGACAAAATGTCCCTCCGCCTTGGCGCCGGGACAAATTCGCTTGATTCGCGAAGATTTTTCTTGGTCCGCGCCGGTATTGGGGCAAGGCTTCACCTCAGGCGCCGCCTGACAGAGGCGGGCGCCTCAAGGGGAGGGTCTCTGTCGCGATGGCGCTTATCCGCGCATCCATGCCCATCGGCATCGTCGTCCGCAAGACACCGGGCGTGACCCGCTGGGCCGCCTGGGCCTGGAAGGTGACGGCGCTTTTGCCGGGGGCCGGCCCGGCGGACTGGCGCGAGCTTCGCCGCGAGGGTGAGGCGGTCGAGTATCATGCGGCGACGCTGCCGCTCGACCTCTTCTCCACCGATACCGAGGCCTATCAGGTCACGCTGTCGGCCCGCATCCCCGGCCTCGTCGTCGTTCTGCGCGACGATGATGCAGAAGATGCGGCGATGCCGTGGAAACCGGCGCTCGTCACCGCCTCGGCCTATGAGGGGCAGGATTACATGGACAGCGGCGACGGGCTGATCGAGTTGGTCCCGATGCCGGCCGGCCTGATCGCCTGGGTCGCCGACTTCGTCGCGACGCATTATGTCGAGGAGCCGTTCCTGAAGCGCAGGCGCGACCGCGAGCGGATCGACCTTGTCGAGGACGGGCGCGGCGATGCGCGGATCCGGCAGATGGCCGATGTCTATCGCGCCCCGCGTGGTGCCGTCCGGGGGGATGCGTGATGGTTGATGCGTCGCGCACCAACGATTTCTGGTCCCGCCGCCGCGCCGCCGTGGAAGCGGAGGCCGCGGCGGAAGAGGCGGCGCGCCGTGCCGCCGAGGCGGCAGAGGCGCGGGCGGAGCTGGAGCGGGAACAGGCCGAAAAGACCGACGAGGAACTGCTCGCCGAGCTGGAACTGAGCGATCCCGACACGATGGGGCAGGGCGACGATTTCGCCGCATTCATGCGGCCCTCGGTGCCCGAGCATTTGCGCCGGCGGGCCCTGCGGCGGCTCTGGCGAACGAACCCGGTGCTTGCCAACCTCGACGGCCTCGTCGATCATGGCGAGGACTTGTCGGACGCCGCGACGGTGACGGCGGATCTGAGGACCGCCTATCAGGTCGGGCGCGGGATGCTGCGCCATGTGGCGGCGCTGGCCGGGACGGCCCCGGAACCGGAAAGCGCGGCGCCGGGGGACACCGCGCCGGAGATCGACGCGACTGACGATGGCGCTGCCGAGGCGCTGCCCGCCACCGAAGAGGCGCCGGAGCCCGCACTTGCTCCACGCCGGCACATGCGCTTCAGCTTTGACGAGACCACGGAAGGAACATCCGCGTGAGCGAGACCGCCGAAAAACTGACCATCGCCGAGGAAGACCGGCTTCGTGCCGACCTTTACGACTTCCTCGCGGCCCTGCTGGCGGCGCCTCCCGATCTGCGGCTGTTGCGCAAATGCGCGACCCTGACCGGCGACGACAGCGCGCTTGGCCGTGGCATCGGGACGCTGGCGAAACTGGCGCAGTCCGCGGTGCCGTCCTCGGTCGAGCGGGAGTTCAACGACCTGTTCATCGGTCTCGGCCGGGGCGAGCTTCTGCCCTATGCGAGCTTCTACCTCACGGGTTTCCTCAACGAAAAGCCGCTGGCGCAGCTTCGCCGCGACATGGCCGCGGCGTCGATCGCGCGGGCCGACAACGTGTTCGAACCGGAGGACAATATCGCCAGCCTGATGGAGATGATGGCCGGACTGATCGAGGGCCGCTTCGGCCCGCCCGCGCCGCTCGCCCGGCAGCGGGAGTTCTTCAACCGCCATATCGCGCCCTGGGCCGGCCATTTCTTCGCCGATCTCGAAGGCGCGAAGGGATCGGTATTCTACGCTCCGGTCGGTGCGATCGGGCGCGCCTTCATGGCGATCGAGAAGGAAGCATTCCGCCTTGGCGGCGGATGAACGCAAGCGGGTGCGGGCAGGGCCCGCGCCGCAGGATCGAAGGGAGATGAGAGATGGGCAAGACCGTTGAGACCGAAAAGACCAGTCGCCGCGATTTCCTGAAACTCGCCACCACGGCCGCGCCTGCCGCCGCCGCCGCGACCGCGCTCGGCGCCGCCCCGGCAGCGGCCGACACGGAAGCGAAGGGAAGCGGGCTTCAGGACACCGCCCATATCCGCGCCTATTACGACAGCGCCCGGTTCTGATCGCGCCCGGGCCGCCACCGGCCGCCCGCCGCACGGACCAGACGCACCGGCCCCGCGCCGGACAGCCAAGGGAGAGAAGGATGCTCAGGAAGAAGACGAGCGACGTCGCGAGACAAACGCAGCGCACACCGATCCTGTCCGGCGCCACGGAGGCCCGCGTCGACCGGCGCGCGTTCCTGCGCGGATCGGGGCTGGCCATCGGTGGACTCGCCGCCATCGGCGCAACCGGCGGCACGGTGCGCCGGGCCGAGGCGCAGGAAACGGTCGCGGGCGCGGTCCAGACGGTGAAATCGGTCTGCACCCATTGCTCGGTCGGCTGCACGGTCATCGCCGAGGTCGACAACGGTGTCTGGATCGGACAGGAGCCCGGCTGGGACAGTCCCTTCAACCTTGGTGGCCACTGCGCCAAGGGGGCCGCGGTGCGCGAGCACGCGCATGGCGAGCGGCGCCTGAAATACCCGATGAAGAAGGAAGGCGGCGTCTGGAAGCGGATCAGCTGGGATGACGCGATCAACGAGATCGGCGACAAGATGCTGGCCGTCCGCAACGAAAGCGGGCCGGACAGCGTCTACTGGCTCGGCTCGGCCAAGCATTCGAACGAACAGGCCTATCTCTTCCGCAAGTTCGCGGCCTATTGGGGCACCAACAACGTCGACCACCAGGCGCGGATCTGCCATTCGACCACTGTCGCGGGGGTTGCGAACACATGGGGCTACGGCGCCATGACAAACTCCTACAACGACATCCACAATTCGAGAGCGATCTTCCTGATCGGCAGCAACCCGGCCGAGGCGCATCCCGTCTCGCTCCTCCACCTGCTCAAGGCGAAGGAAGAGAACAACGCGCCCCTCATCGTCTGCGATCCGCGCTTCACCCGCACGGCCGCACATGCCGACGAATATGTCCGCTTCCGTCCAGGGACGGACGTCGCGCTGATCTGGGGTCTTCTCTGGCACATCTTCGAGAACGGCTGGGAGGACAAGGAGTTCATCCGCACCCGTGTCTGGGGGATGGAGCAGATCCGCGAAGAGGTGAAGAAGTGGACGCCCGAGGAAACCGAGCGCGTGACTGGCGTTCCGGGAAGCCAGATGGAGCGCGTGGCGAGGACGATGGCCAACAATCGCCCGGGCACCGTGATCTGGTGCATGGGCGGCACCCAGCACACGAACGGCAACAACAACACGCGCGCCTATTGCATCCTGCAACTCGCGCTCGGCAACATGGGCGTCGCCGGCGGCGGCGCCAACATCTTCCGCGGCCATGACAACGTGCAGGGCGCGACCGATCTCGGCGTCCTCTGTAACGACCTGCCGGGCTATTACGGCCTCGCCCCCGGCGCCTGGGCGCATTGGGCGCGCGTCTGGGACGAGGATCTCGACTGGCTCAAGGGCCAGTTCGCGATGCTGAAGGATGCCGACGGCAACGACGCGAAGGACAATGACGGCAACCCGATCAGCCTGATGAACAGCAACGGTATCCCGGTGTCGCGCTGGATCGACGGGGTTCTGGAAGACAAGGCGAACATCGAACAGAACGACAATGTCAAGGTCATGGTGCTCTGGGGTCACGCGCCGAATTCGCAGACCCGCGGGAGCGAGATGAAGACGGCGATGGAAAAGCTCGACACGCTCGTCGTGGTCGACCCCTATCCGACCGTCTCGGCGGTGCTGCATGACCGCACCGACGGTGTCTACCTTCTGCCCGCCTCGACCCAGTTCGAGACGAGCGGCTCGGTCACGGCGTCCAACCGTTCGCTCCAGTGGCGCGAGCGGGTGGTGGCGCCCGTCTTCGAAAGCCTGCCCGATCACATCATCATCAACAAGTTCGCCGAGAAGTTCGGCTTCGCCGACCGGCTTTTCCGCAATATCGAGGTCAAGGACGGCGAGCCGGTGATCGAGGATATCACCCGCGAGTTCAACCGCGGGATGTGGACCGTCGGCTATACCGGGCAGAGCCCGGAGCGGCTGAAGCTCCACATGGCCAACCAGCACACGTTCGACAAGACGACTTTGCGCGCGGTGGGCGGACCGGCCGACGGCGATTTCTACGGCCTGCCCTGGCCCTGCTGGGGTACGCCAGAGATGAACCATCCGGGCACGGCGAACCTTTACGACATGTCGCTGCCGGTCAGCCAGGGTGGCCTCACCTTCCGCGCCCGCTTCGGCGTGGAACGCGACGGTCAGAACCTGCTGGCCGAGGGCGTCTATTCGGTGGGGTCGGAAATCCAGGACGGCTACCCGGAATTCACCATGCAGATGCTGATGGACCTGGGCTGGGACGGCGATCTGACCGACGACGAGCGCGCGGCGATCGAGGCGGCGGGCGGACCCAAGGCCAACTGGAAGGTGGATCTGTCGGGCGGCATCCAGCGCGTCGCGATCAAGCACGAATGCGCGCCCTTCGGTAACGCCAAGGCCCGCACCGTGGTCTGGACCTTCCCCGATCCGGTTCCCCTGCACAGAGAGCCGCTCTACACCAACCGGCGTGACCTCGTGGCCGATTATCCGACCTACGAAGACCGCCGTCTCTATCGCCTGCCGACGCTCTACGCCTCGATCCAGCAGAAGGATTTCAGCCAGGATTATCCAATGATCCTGACCTCGGGGCGACTGGTCGAATACGAGGGCGGCGGCGAGGAAAGCCGGTCGAACCCATGGCTTGCCGAACTTCAGCAGGACATGTTCGTCGAGATCAACCCCCGTGACGCCAACAACCTCGGGGTCCGCGACCGGGCGCAGGTCTGGGTCGAGGGGCCGGAGGGCGCCAAGGTCAAGGTCATGGCGATGGTGACCGAGCGGGTGGGCGAGGGGGTGGCCTTCATGCCCTTCCACTTCGGCGGCCATTTCGAGGGCAAGGACCTCAGGGACAAGTATCCCGACGGGGCCGACCCCTACGTCCTCGGCGAAAGCAGCAACACCGCGCAGACCTATGGCTACGACTCCGTGACGCTCATGCAGGAGACCAAGGCCACCCTCTGCAAGATCAGCGCAGCATAAGGAGAAACGGATATGGCAAGGGTCAAATTCCTCTGTGACGCCGAACGCTGCATCGAGTGCAACGCCTGCGTGACCGCCTGCAAGAACGAGCACGAGGTGCCTTGGGGCATCAACCGGCGTCGCGTCGTGACCATCAACGACGGCAAGCCCGGCGAACGGACGATCTCGGTCGCGTGCATGCATTGTTCGGACGCGCCCTGCATGGCGGTCTGCCCGGTCGATTGCTTCTACCAGACCGAAGAGGGCATCGTCCTGCACTCCAAGGATCTCTGCATCGGCTGCGGTTATTGCTTCTACGCCTGCCCGTTCGGGGCGCCGCAATATCCGCAGGCCGGCAATTTCGGGTCGCGCGGCAAGATGGACAAATGCACCTTCTGCGCCGGCGGGCCGGAGCCGGACAACTCCGCAGCCGAGTTCCAGAAATACGGCCGCAACCGGATCGCCGAGGGCAAGCTGCCGATCTGCGCCGAGATGTGTTCCACCAAGGCGCTTCTTGCCGGTGACGGCGATGTCGTCTCGGCCATCTACCGCGAGCGCGTGGTGGCACGCGGCTTCGGCTCCGGCGCCTGGGGCTGGGGCACGGCCTACGATCAGAAGGCGGCCAACTGAAGCCGCCGCGATGAAGCCTCATCCCGTGGCGCAGGGCGCCACGGGATGATTTTCCGACGAATAACGAGATCGGGGAAGACGATGATCCTGCGCAGGCTGCTGACCGTTCTGGCCGCGATCACCGTCCTGGCGCTGCCTGCGCCGGGGCAAGAGGCAACAGGAACCACGACACCCGACCCGCGGGCCGCGACGGGCGGCGCCCAGACGCTGGAGGACATCCTCGCCCGCCAGCAGGGGCTGGCGATCAACGACAGCTTCCGCCGTGACGCGATCGGCAACCCGGAGGAGGCGGCACCGACGACCGACCAGCTCGGCACGCTCGGCGGCGTCTCGGACCCCGAGTTGTGGCGGGCCTATCGCTACGGCGAGGCGAACCTGACCTTCTCCACCCGGATGCCGAGTTCGCACATGGTGGTGCAGGACAGCGGCATGCGCTGGCTCGCCTTCCGTGAAGGGCCGCTGCTGCGTTACGGCGGCTATCTGCTTCTCGGCATGATCGGGGTTCTCGTCCTCTTCTATCTGGTGCGGGGCAAGATCCGCATCGAGGGCGAGCATACCGGCAAGACCATCACCCGCTTCAACGCGATCGAGCGCTTCGGCCACTGGCTGATGGCGGGATCGTTCGTCGTGCTGGCGCTGACCGGTCTTTTCATGATCTTCGGGCGCGTGGCGCTGATCCCGGCATTCGGCAAGGATGCCTACGCGTCCATCGCGGCGGCCGGGAAATGGGCGCATAACAACATCGCATGGGCCTTCATGGCCGGCCTCGTTCTGGCCACCGTGGTCTGGATCGCCCACAACATCCCCAACCGGCACGACCTGAAATGGCTGGCCGTCGGCGGCGGGCTTTTCTCGAAGGGCGTGCATCCGCCGGCGCGGAAGTTCAATGCCGGGCAAAAGATCATCTTCTGGGCGGTCGTGGTGCTCGGCATCTCGATCTCGGTCTCCGGCCTGTCGCTGTTGTTCCCGTTCGAACTCCCGCTCTTTGCCAAGACCTTTGCCATCCTCAACGGCACGGGCTTGCCGCAGGCCCTTGGATACGGCGAATTGCCGACAGCGCTGAGCCCCTATCAGGAAATGCAGCTTGCCCAGATCTGGCACGGGATCGTCGCCTTCGTCTTCATGGCGATCATCATCGCCCATATCTATCTTGGCTCGGTCGGAATGGAGGGCGCTTTCGACGCGGTCGGGACGGGCGAGGTTGACGTCCAGTGGGCGAAGGAACACCATGGCCTCTGGTACGAGGAAGTGACCGGCGAGGCGCCGGCGCACCCGGCACCGGAGCCGGCGGAATGACGGGGCGGGACAGCTTGCTGAGGGGAAAGGACGGGCGATGAAAGTCATGGCTCTTGCATTCCTGACCGCGATATTGATTTCGGTGATCGCAGATCTCGGGCTCCATCGCGCGGGCTTTTCGTCCAGCGAGGTGACAAGCGGGCCCGACGTCCGGCTGGATTGATGCGGAAAGGTCGTTGACGGAAATGCTGCAGGGCGGGACCCCGCCGAAACAGGACGCCGAAGCGGCCGCGCCTACCGAGATTGATCGGGTGCTCCGGCACGTCTCGATTCTTGTCGTCGATGACGAGCCGGGGATGCGGAACTTCCTTGTCCGGACGTTCGAGCCGCGCTGCAAGCGGATCGAAGCGGCGGCGAGCGCCGAGGAAGCCTCGCAGGTTCTCGACAAGGCGCATTTCGACCTCGTGCTTCTCGACAACGTGATGCCCGGCCAGTCCGGCCTCGACTGGTTGACCGAACAGCGGCGGGTCGGGCTCTTCGCCGAGGCGATCCTGATGACGGCCTATGCCGATCTCGACACGGCCATCCAGGCCCTGAGGGTCGGGGCGGCGGATTTCGTGCTGAAGCCCTTCCGGTCCAACCAGATCCTCAATGCCGTCAACCGCTGCATGGACCAGCGCTACCTCCGGCGCGAGAATTACCTTCTGAAATACGAACTCAAGGCCGATGCGCTGGCCGCGCGCGGACGTCTCATCGGCAAGTCGCCGCGGATCGAGGCGGTGCGCAAGACGCTCGAACGCGTTGCGCCGCTGCCGACCCCGATCCTGTTCACGGGCGAAAGCGGCACCGGCAAGGAGATTGCCGCGCGGACGCTGCACGCCCTGTCGGACCGGGCCGACAAGCCCTTCGTCCCGATCAACTGCGCCGCGATCTCGCCAGACCGGCTCGCGGTCGAACTGTTCGGAGAAGTGGGCGGCGGCGGCCGCGACGGGCTTTTGATCCATGCAAGCGGCGGAACGCTGTTTCTGGACGAGATCGCCGAATTGCCGCTGCCGATGCAGGCGACGCTTCTGAGGGTGGTCGAGGACAACCGCATCCGTCCCGACGGGTCGGAGCGCGAGGTGCCGCTGAGCCTCCGCTTCGTTTTCGCCAGCAATAACGACCTCGACCGTGCCGTTGCGGAAGGCCGGTTCCGCCGCGACCTCTTCCACCGGATCAATGTGCTGACAGTCGATATGCCGCCGTTGCGCGAACGGGTGGGCGACATCGCGGAACTGGCTGAACTCTTCATCGGCAGCCTCGCCCGCCAGCTCGGCGTGCCACCCCTGACGGTGACGGAAGAAGTGCTTCGCAACCTCGCCCGCTACGACTGGCCGGGCAATGTGCGCGAACTGAGGAACCTCATCGAACGGTCGCTGATCCTTGGCGAATTCCCGACCGAGATCGCGGGCGGGGGCGGTCAGGGCAGGGCCGAGCCTGTCGAAAGCCTTCAGGCGGTCGAACGCCAGCACATCCTCGCCATTCTCGAAGCCTGCCGTGGCAACCGGGCCGAGGCGGCGCGGCGATTGG
Source organism: Defluviimonas sp. SAOS-178_SWC (assembly GCF_039830135.1). Taxonomy (NCBI): domain Bacteria; kingdom Pseudomonadati; phylum Pseudomonadota; class Alphaproteobacteria; order Rhodobacterales; family Paracoccaceae; genus Albidovulum; species Defluviimonas sp. SAOS-178_SWC. The sequence goes on from NZ_CP156081.1 coordinate 1,971,900, forward strand.
GCGTGTCGCGGAAGACCATCGACCGGAAATGCGCGCAGTGGAATGTCTGAGCCCAATCCCGTGACCCCGGCGCCGCGTTTCTGGCGCTCGGTCCGGGCGCGGATGCTGGTGATCGCGCTTCTGCCGGCGCTCATCCTGTTGCCGCTGGTTCTCGCCTCGACCGTGAAGAACTGGATCGACCGCTTCGACGAGGTGCTGACCGCCAAGGTCGCGAGCGAACTCACCATCGCCCATCAACATCTCGCCGGGCTCCTGAGCCGCCGTGGCGCCGATATCGAGGCGCTCGGCCAGTCCGCCGCCTTCGTCGCGGTCGGCGACGCTCCGGGCGCACTCGATGCGTTTCTTGAGGAGAGGCGCGCAGCGCTCGGGCTCGACTTCCTCTATTTCCTCGACCAAAACGGCGCGCTCCACACGGCCCCTTCGGGCGGCCGGATACCCGATGCCACGCGCTGGCCGGTTGTCGCCGCAGCGCTCGCCGGACGGGCGCAGGTTGGCATCGACATCTTCGACGCGGCCGCGCTGGAAAACCTCTCGCCCGATCTTGCCCGTCGCGCCCAGCTGCCGCTGGTGGACACGCGCGCCGCCGTGCCGACCGACCGGACCGAGGAAACCCGGGGCATGGTCGTTCATGCCGCCGCGCCGGCGCGGGGTGGCGCGCTGGTGGGGGGGACGCTTCTCAACCGAAACCTCGCCTTTATCGACGAGATCAATACCCTCGTCTATCCCGTGGGGCGGTTGACCGATGGAGAGCAGGGCACCGCCACGATCTTCCTTGACGACGTGCGGATCAGCACCAATGTCCGGCTTTTCGAAGATGTCCGCGCCCTCGGCACCCGTGTGTCGGCGGCGGTTCGGGCGCGGGTCCTGGATGAAGGTCAGGTCTGGCTCGACCGCGCTTTCGTCGTGAACGACTGGTACGTGTCGGCCTACGAACCGATCGTCGACACGTTCGGCACACGTGTCGGCATGCTCTATGTCGGTTTCCTCGAATCCCCCTTCAAGGAGGCCGAACGCCAGACCCTGATCGAGATTGCCGTAACCTTGATGCTCGTTCTCGCGATCTCGGTGCCGATCCTTCTTCGGTGGGCCAAGGGGATCTTCGCGCCTCTGGAACGGATGAACGCCGCGATCGAGAAGGTGGAGAAGGGCGACCTCGGCGCCAGGACGGGGTTGGCGTCGGCCCAGGACGAGATCGGGCGCGTGGCGACCCATCTCGACAACCTTCTCGACCAGTTGCAGGAGCGGGACCGGGCGCTGCGCGATTGGAATGAGGAGCTGGAGGCAAGGGTAAAGGACCGCACCCGGGACCTCGAGGATGCAAACCGCCAGATCGAGGCGACGACACGGCAGCTGATCGTCTCGGAAAAGCTTGCGTCGATCGGCGAGATCACTGCCGGCGTCGCGCATGAAATAAACAATCCCCTCGCGGTGATACAGGGCAATCTTGATGTGGTACGTGAAGACCTTGGCGCGCGCGCCGACCCGCTTCGCACCGAATTCACCCTGATCCAGGAGCAGATACAGGCGATCCACATTCTCGTCTCGAAGCTCCTGCATTTCGCTCGGCCGGAGGAATATGCGGATTCCGGCTCCGGCAACGACCCCGACGCAGTGATCCGCGATACGATGCCGCTGGTGCAGCACCTCCTGTCGAAGGCCCGGGTCGAGGTGGAACTGGATCTTGACGCCGGCGTCGTCGTCGCGATGAACCATACCGAGTTGCAGCAGGTCCTGATCAACCTCATGGTCAACGCGGTTCAGGCGATGCCGGAGGGTGGCCGGCTGACTGTCCGCACCCGGCGGCAGGAGGCGACGGAGCGGCCGATGGTGTGCATCGCGGTCAGCGATACCGGAACCGGCATGGCGCCCGACGTGCTCGGGCGGATCTTCGACCCGTTCTTCACCACGAAGCGGAGCGAGGGCACCGGGCTTGGGCTGTCGATCAGCCGCAACCTCGTGACCCGGGGCGGCGGCACGATCACCGCCGACAGCGCGCCGGGCCACGGAACGCGGTTCGAGATCCTGCTGCCCGCCGTCGCGACCGGCGGTCAGGCGCTGTAGACCTCCCGCCCGGCAAGAAGCGTCAGAAGGACCTTGGTGTCGCCGATCTCGTAGACGCTGCAATCATAGATGTCGCGGTCGAGCATGATGAGATCGGCCCATTTCCCCAAGGACAGCGACCCGGTCTCGGCCTGGCGCCATCCGGCGGTCGCGGCGTTGATCGTGTAGCTTTCGATGCACTCGCAAAGCGTCAGCCGCTCTTCCGGCAGGAAGATAGGATGGTTGCCTTCCTTCTTCGGCGGCTGGCGGGTGATCGCCGTCTCGATGATTTCGAACGGGTTGAGGGTAGAGACGGTCCAGTCGCTGGACAGCGCAAGGAGCGCGCCGGCGTCGCGGAGCGACCGGAAGGCATACATCCAGCGGCCGCGCGCCGCGCCGACCATCGGCAGGGCGACGTCCGTGACCGACGGTTCGTGGCGGGCCCAGAGGGGCTGGATGTTGGCGACGACGCCAAGTTCGGCAAAGCGCGGGATGTCAGCGGGATCAATGCACTGGACATGCGCGATCTGGTGCCACGAGGGCCAGGGGGCGTTCTCGGCCCGCGCCGCCGCCATTCCATCAAGCGCCGCGCGCACGGCCAGGTCGCCAATGGCGTGAACATGGATCTGGAAGCGCGCCGCGTCAAAAGCGACGAACATGTCGTTGATCTGGTTCGGAGAAAACATCAGGGGGGCATTTCCCCCCTGCGCGTCGGAATAGGGTTCGATCATCGCCGCGGTGCGGTTCTCGATCACGCCGTCGAGGAAGAACTTCGCCGAATGTATGCGGAACATCGGCGTCTGGCTGTCGCGGCGCATCGCTTCGACCCGCGCTAGCGCGGCTTCGGTCGTCTCGGACGAATCGACCCGTGCCGTCGCGAGAACCCGCACCGTCAGCGCGTCCTCCGCCGCGAGGCGGCGGTAAACGCGGGCGTGCTGTTCGTGGACCGAGGCATCGAGCACGCCGGTGATCCCGTGGGCGTTGGCATGCGCCTGGGCATAACGGACCCCGGCGGCGAAGTCGTCGTCGGTCGGCTTCGGCTTGCGGTCGTCGACCCAGTTCGTCGCGCGTTCGTAGAGAAGGCCGGTGGGCGTGCCGTTCGTGTCGCGGACGAAGTGGCCGTTCTCGGGATCGGGCGTGCCAGCGGCCAGGCCGACGCGGGCGATCGCGGCGGAGTTGATGCAGCCGTTATGGCCGTCCGATGCCATGACCATGCAGGGCCGGTCCGGCACTGCGGCGTCGAGCACATGGCGGTCGAGGTTCTGTTCGCCGAAGATGCCGGAATAGTAGAAGCCGCCGTAGACCCATTCGCGCTCATGACTCGCCGCGAAATCACGCAGCATGGCCTGCAACTCCTCCACCGTGCGCGCGGCGGAAAGATCGGCGCTTTCTGCATAGTGCTGCCCGCCATCCTGCACATGCAGATGGGTATCGTGAAGCCCGGGCAGGATCAGCCGGCCGGCCGCGTCGATCACCCTGGTGCCGGACCCGGCCAGCGCCTTGATGTCGGATGTGGACCCGAGCGCCGCGACGCGGCCGCCCCTGATGGCCAAAGCCTCGACATGCGGGAAATGCGGATCCATCGTGCGGATGTCGCCGTTGATGACGATGGTCTCTGGCGAGGTCATGCGGGCCACTCCTGCGCTGGATGGGCCGACTGTCCTCCTCCGGCAGGATTCAGGCAAGGGGGGGAATGCAGTGTCCTGTTGTAGGATTGTATAATTTCTCTTTGCGGTTCGGAAAACAGTGTTAATCTCGACCAATAAATTGCCAGTCCCGGGGAGAAATGGAATATGCAACGCATTAAGTTCCTTGACAAAATGATCGATGGCAAGCTGTCGCGGCGGCAGATGATGCAAGCCGCGGGGGCCTTTGGCGTGGGCACGCTCGTCCTGCCTCGCCCGTCGGTTGCCGCCGAAATCCTGACCTGCCTCGAGTGGGGCGGCTACGATTCGCCGGACTATTTCCAGGCTTATGTGGACAAATACGGCGCCCAGCCGAACTTCTCGATCTTCGCGGGTGAGGAGGATGCGCTGGCGAAGGTGCTGGCGGGCTTCGCCGCCGATGTCATGCACCCGTGCAACTATTCCGTCGCCCGCTTCGTCAATGCCGGCGTCGCGGCCGAGATCGACACCTCGCGGCTCACGCACTGGAACGATGTCTTCCCCGCGCTCCAGACCGCCGAGGGCGTGGTCTGGGAGGGCAAGACCGTGATGGCGCCGGCAGACTGGGGCAACTCCTCACTCGCCTTCCGGCCCGACCTTCTGCCTCCGGACTTCGCCGAGAACCCGACCTGGGGCATTTTCTACGACGAGGAATACAAGGGCCGCGTGGCGATGACCGACAACGAGATGGCGATCATCATCGGCGCGATGGTCGGCGGGATGCCTTATGACGAGGCCTACAAGCTCGAAGGTGCCGCGCTCGAGGCGGCGGCGAAGGAATGGGGCACCAAGGCCGTCAACACCTCCAAGTTCCTCTGGACCGACTCCTCGGAAGTGCAGCAGGCGATGGCCTCGGGCGAGATCGTCGCAGCCTATGCCTGGAACGACCTCGTCGCCAACCTGCGCAACGAAGGCGTGCCGGTCGTCTTCGCCAAGCCGAAGGAAGGCATGTTCACCTGGTTCTGCGGGCTGACACTCCTCAACACCGGCAAGGCGGACGAACAGGCGGCCTATGACTTCATCGACGCCTGGCTCAGCCCCGAAACCGGCAAGGCGCTGATCGAGGGGTCGGGCTATGGCCACGCCAACATGAAGTCGTTCGAGATCGCCGATCCCGAAGCGATCGCCAATATGGGCATTACCGATCCGGTGGCGATGATGGCCGACACGATCGTCTTCAAGACCCCGACCGATGCGGTGCAGGAAGGCTTCAACAAGGTCTGGGGCGACACGAAGGCACTCAAGTACTGATCCGATCGTGTCTGCAACCATCGAACCCGATACGGCGTCGCGGCCCCGCGACGCCGAACGGATGCGCCGCTGGCTGAGGGGCTACGGCCTTCTGTCACCCGCGCTCGCCGTGATTGTCGCGATGCTGGCGCTGCCGGTGGCAGCGCTGGTGCTTTTGAGCTTCTGGACCCAGAACGGGTTCGAGCTTGACCGGACGCCAACCCTGGAGAACTACGCCCAGCTTGTCCGCCTGACCGATGAGCCGACGGTGTGGTTCGGCATTCCATTCTACTTTTCCTATCCGGTTCCGGCGATCCTGATGATCAAGTCGGTGGTCATGTCACTGAGCGCGACCATTGCCGTGATCGCCCTGGCCTATCCGATGGCCTATTTCCTCGCGTTCCGGGTGCACAAGCACAAGGCGCTCTGGATCATCCTCATCACCATTCCGTTCTGGACGAGCTACCTTCTCAGGGTCTTTGCCTGGAAGATCGTGCTCGGCTTCAATGGTGCTATCAACTCCGGTTTGAAAGCGCTTGGAATCATTGACCAACCCCTGGAGTTCCTGCTCTACAATCCCGGTGCCGTGGTGATCACGCTCGCCCATTCCTGGGTGGCTTTCGCGATCCTGCCGATCTTCGTCTCGCTCGAAAAGATCGACCGTTCGCTGCTGGAGGCGGCCTCGGATCTCGGCGACAGCAAGCTGAAGCGGTTCCTGCGGATCACGCTGCCGCTCTCCGCCCCCGGCACGGTAGCGGCCGCACTTCTGGTCTTCATTCCGACCGTGGGCGACTACGTGACCCCGACGCTGGTCGGCGGGCCCGGCGGCACGATGATCGGCAACCTCGTGCAGGAGCTTTTCCTCCGTCAGAACAACGCCCCCCTGGGGGCGGCGGTAGCGATCACGATGATGCTGATCATCGCATTGATCGTCGCGATCTTTCTCTGGGCGATCGGCTATCGCCGCATTCGCGCGCGGAGGGCATGACGATGCTGAAAAAGATCGACGGAATATGGGTTTATGCGGTCTTCTTCGTGATATTCCTCTACGGCCCCGTGCTTCTGATGCCGGTATTCGCGCTGAACGACGGGACCTTCGCGACCTTCCCCCTCAAGGGGTTCACGCTGAAGAATTTCTCGGCGATGGCCGCGAACACCTCGATGATCCTCGCGTTCCAGAACAGCCTCAAGATCGCGGTCGCGGTCGCGGTGCTCTCGACCGTGCTCGCGATGCCCGCCTCGCTCGCGCTCACCCGGTTCCGGCTGCCGGGCGGCGGACCGATCCAGAGCTTCATGATGTTGCCGCTGGTCATCCCGTCCATCGTCATCGCCGTGGCGCTGCTGGTGATCATCCTGAAGATCTTCGGCATCCAGCTTTCGCTCTGGACCGTCGCGGCGGGCCATGTCCTGATCTGCCTGCCATTCTGCATGTCGGTTCTCATGTCGCGGCTCGAAGGCTTCGATCCGAACCTCGAGGAGGCGTCGCGCGACCTCGGCTGCAACGCTTGGCAGACCTTCTGGCGTACGACCTTTCCACTGGCGCTGCCGGGGGTAATCTCGAGCCTTCTGATGGGCTTCATCATCTCCTTCGACGAGTTCGTCATCGCCTTCTTCCTGACCGGGACAGAGAACACTTTGCCGGTCTACCTCTTCAGCCAGCTCAGGTTCCCCAACAAGCTGCCGGGCGTGCTGGCGCTCGGCTCCCTGATCCTCGTCGGCTCGGCCGTCCTCGTCATCGCGGCCGAGATCATTCGCAAGCGCGGCGCGCCGTCGAACAATCCCGGAGACTACTGATGCATACCGAGACCCCGATCATCGAGCTTCGGGACATCGTCAAGCGGTTCGGAACATTGACCGTGCTGCGCGACATCAACTTCGACATCGGGCGAGGAGAGTTCTTTTCGCTTCTCGGCGCGTCGGGCTGCGGCAAGACCACGCTTCTGCGAATGCTGGCAGGGATCGAGCAGCCCTCGGGCGGCACGCTCCTCATCGACGGGCAGTCGATGGCGGGCGTGCCCGCCAACCGGCGGCCCACCAACATGGTGTTCCAGAGCTACGCGATCTTCCCGCATCTCAATGTCGAGGAGAATATCGGCTACGGGTTGCGCAACATGGCGATTTCCAAGGACGAGGCGCGGGCGCGGGTGGCCGAGGCGATCGGACTCGTGAAGCTCCACGGGCTGGCGACGCGCAATGCCCACCAGTTGTCGGGCGGGCAGCGGCAGCGGGTGGCGCTGGCGCGGGCGCTTGTCTGCAGGCCGAAGGTTCTGCTTCTGGATGAGCCCTTGTCGGCGCTCGACAAGAAGCTTCGCGAGGAGATGCAGCTTGAACTTCGCGCCCTGCAAAGGACCGTCGGCATTACCTTCGTCTTCGTCACCCACGATCAGGAAGAGGCGCTGACCCTTTCCGACCGAATCGCCATCATGGCGGAGGGGCGGGTTCTTCAGATCGACAGCCCGCGCGGGCTTTATGAACGGCCCTCGAACCGCCGGGTGGCGGAATTCGTCGGCACGATGAACCTCATCCCGGGTCGGATCGCCTCGGCCAATGGCGGTACGGCCGCGATCGACGCAGGGCCCCTCGGCCAGTTCGACGCGCCGTCGGTCGGGAACTTCGAGCGTGGCAAGGATGCCTTTCTGGCGCTCCGTCCGGAAAAGCTGGTCCTGTCGGGGGCGGGCGCCGGTTCAGACGCGCGGCTGAAGGGCAGGGTGGCCGAAGCCGCCTATCTCGGCGACCGTATCCATTATCAGGTCGCGGTCGAGGGGCTGGACCGGCCGCTCGCCGTCTCGGTGAACAACCTTTCGGACAGTACCGGCTTCGGTCTTGGCGCCGGGGTCGGCGTGACCTGGGCGGGGGAGGCGGGGCTGATCCTCGGCCCTTGAGGGCAGGCGTTTCGGGCGTCAGTCCCCGGTGAAATGGCGCGGAAAGAACGCCCGCGCCATGTGCATTACCACGGCCTGCGCCTCGTCCCGGCTGAAGCGCTCGGAATAGAGGTGGAAATCGTTCCAGAGCCCTTCGAGGAGCGCCATGAACGCCAGCGCCGCGAGACGCGGATCGACGTCGGGATAGGGGCCGGTCGTGCAAAGCTCCGCGCAGATCTCGATGAACGCCGCCTGGAGCCGGGCGTCGCGCGAGTCGATGAAGGGCATGTAGTCGGGCGAGGACTGCGCCTCGCTCCGGAAGGCGAGCCAGACCGCCATCATCCGGCGATTGAGCACGGCCGTGTCGAAATCCGCCGCGACAATGGCGCGAAGGCGATCCTCGGGGCGGGGACCTGCCGCATCCATCGCACGCTGCCAATGGGCGACGTATTCATCGGAGAAATGCCGCACGACCTCCAGCAGGAGCTTGTTCTTGCTTTGGAAATGGAGGTTGATCATGCCGCGCGACAGCCCCGCGCGTTCGAGGATCCGGCTGACCGAGAGGTTCGCCAGCCCGTGCTCGAGAATAGCGTCGGCCGTCGCCTCGATCAGCACCATCCGGTGACGCTCCTTTGCCGCTTCGCGGCTCCCGCGCGGCGCGGCTGATCCCTCTGCCATCTTGGCCATTCCTCCGTCGGACCTGCCGCAAAGGAGTCGCGTATGTGACCGGGAAAAACAAGGGTTTTGACTTTGAATGAACGTTTGTTCATTATGGTGGCGTCAGGGAATCGCCTCCCCGACAGACAAGAGGTGCGAGATGACCAAGCTGATCAACGATTTCGACCGGGTCCGGGACTGGGACAACGCCCATTTCCTTCATCCGTGGGAGGCGATGGAGGATCATGGCCGGAACGAGCGGACCTTCGTTGAGGCAGCGTCGGGCATCCATGTCCGGGACGAAACGGGCCGCAATCTCATCGACGGGCCGGGCGGCATGTGGTGCGTCCAGATCGGCTACGGTCGCGAGGAGATGGGGCGCGCGATCGCCGAGCAGGCGGTGAACATGGCCTATTACTCGCCTTACTCGATGGGTCATTCCGCCGCGGCGGAACTGGCCGCGAAGATTGCCGAGCGGACGCCGGGTGACCTCAACAAGGTCTTCTTCACCACCGGCGGATCGACGGCCGTCGATACCGCAATCCGGTTCCTGCATTTCCGCAACAACGTGCTGGGCAAGCGCGAGAAGAAGATCGTGATCTCGCGCCAGAAGGCCTATCACGGCTCCTCCTACCTCTCGGCTTCGGTCAGCGGCAAGGAACGCGACAGGAACTGGTTCGATTTCGCGAGCGATCTCGTGCACTTCCTGCCGGATGTTAATCCTTACCGTCGCCCCGAGGGGATGACCGTCGAGGCCTTCCTGGATGCGAAGGTCGAGGATCTTGAAAGCGCCATCCTGACGCTCGGCCCTAACCGTGTGGCCGCGTTCATCGCCGAACCGATCCTCGCCTCCGGCGGCGTGATCGTGCCCCCGGCGGGCTACCACAAGCGGTGCTTCGACATCTGCCGCAAATACGACGTCCTTTACATCTCCGACGAGGTCGTGACCGGCTTCGGCCGGCTTGGCCACTGGTTCGCCTCGAAGGATGTTTACGGCATTACCCCGGACATCATCACCTGCGCCAAGGGCATGACGTCGGGCTATGTGCCGATGGGGGCCTGCATCATCTCCGACCGGCTGGTCGACGAGATTTCCGGCGCCTCCGCCAAGGGCGCGATCTTTTCCAATGGCTACACCTATTCCGGCCATCCGGTCGCCGCGGCGGCGGGTCTGAAGAACATGGAGATCATCGAACGCGAGGGCATTCTGGAGCATGTCCGCGCCGTCACGCCGCATTTCCAGGAACGGATGCGGGCGCTCGCCGACCTGCCGATCGTCGGCGATGTGCGCGGAGAGGGGTTGATGGGTTGCGTCGAATGTGTCGCCGACCGGGTGAGCCGCAATCCCTTGGCGCTCGACAAGGAGGTCGGCACGCGGATCGACGCGCATTGTCAGGAACTGGGGCTGATCGTGCGGCCGCTGATCAACATGTGCGTCTTCTCGCCGCCCTTGATCATCACCGCGGACGAGATCGACCGGATGTTCGACATCCTCGCCGAAGGGATCCGCCGGGCAAGCGATGACCTCGCGCGCGAAGGGCTTTGGGCGGCGTGACGTCTGGTTTCGCCGCGCTGGCGCGCGGCGACCGGCCGGGGAGGCGCTGCCTCCCCGGACCCCTCCGGAGTATTTGGACAAGGAGAAGACGGGGGTCAGATCCGCGCCGCGTGATCGGGCAGGAGGAGCCGGAGGTGGCCGAGCGCCTTGTCGAACGCGTCGGCGCGGCTGACGGTGCGGCCATAAATATGCATCTGGAGCCAGAGCCCGTCGGTCATCGCGTCGATGGAGTTGGCCAGCAGCACCGGATCCGGGCCCCCGTTCAGCGCCTCGCAGGCGCCGACCATCGCGGCGTAGCGGATCTGCTCTGCCTCTTCGCAGATGCGGTTGTAAAGCGGCTCGGCCCCTGCCTCGCCCCAGAAGGCGAACCATAGGGCGAGCTTCTTGCGCGTGCAGACCGAGGCGCCGAAATCGGCGCGGACGAGGCCGAGGATCCGGTCGAGCGGGTCGGGGGCGGCGAGGGCGGGTTCCCAGGCCTTGCGGTATTCGTCCGAAAGCCTGCGGAGGGTTTCGGTCAGGAGGCCCTCCTTCGTCTTGAAGTGGAAGATGAGGACGCCCTGCGAGACCCCGGCCGCCGCCGCGACATTGGCGAGCGTCGTGCCGGAGATCCCGTGCGTCGCCACGGTCTCCACCACCGCGTCGATGATGCGGGCCTGGGTGCGTTGGCTGGTGGGCGATATCTTTGCGGTCATTGGGAGCGGTCCGGGGCAGTTGGTGCGATCTTAGAGACCATGTCGGCAAAGTCAATTTATTGACCATTCGCTCAGAAATAATTTTGACTGGACGCTCAGAAAATGCTAGTCGGAGGGAAAGCGCAGGAACGCAGGAGGGGGGATGACCTACGACGCCATCATCGTCGGAGCCGGGCATAACGGGCTGACGACCGCCTGTTTCCTGGCGCGGGCCGGGCTGAAGGCCCTCGTGATCGAGAAGAACGACTATGTCGGCGGCGCCGCGGTCAGTCGCGAGCTGACGCCGGGTTGGACCTATTCCAACTGTTCCTATGTCTGCTCGCTTTTGCGCCCTGAGATCATCCGGGCGCTGGAACTGCCGAAATTCGGGCTGCAGGTCATTCCTTACGAAAGTGGCGCCACGTTCAATTCGAAGGGGGAGTATTTCAACTATTCCTCGGACCATGATGCGCTTCGGCGCGAGCTTGTCCGCCACAATCCGCGCGATGCCGACGGGTATGAGCGCTATTCCCGCGCGGTGATGAAGCAGTGCAGGTTCATCAAGCCGCTTCTCCTGCGCACCGCCCCCGACCCCGCCTCGTTCCGCCCGCGCGACCTGTCGGAGCTTCTCTATATCGGCAAGCGCTTCCACGATCTCGGCGAGCGCGACATGGCCGAGACGGTGCGGTTCTGGACCATGTCGATCGCGGAGTTCCTCGACGAATATCTTGAGACCGACATCGTCAAGGCGCATCTCGCCGGATCGGGGATCATTGGCACCGGGCTCGGCCCGTATTCCCCGGGCACGGCCTATGTGCTCCTGCACCACTACATGGGCGAGGTTGACGGCGCGATCGGCGCCTGGGGCTTCGCGCGGGGCGGGATGGGGGCGATCACGCGGGCGATGGCCGACAGTTTCCACGCGTCTGGCGGCGAGATCCGGGCGGGATCCGGCCTTGACCGGTTCCTCGTATCGAACGGCCGGGTGACCGGGGTCGTGCTGGAGAACGGCGACGAGTTCCATGCGAAGACCGTGGTTTCGGGAATGGACGTGCGGCGGACCTTCGTCGACCACACCGATGCGGCCGACCTGCCCGAGGACTTCCTCAAGGGCGTGAAGCGCTACCGATTCCGGGGGTCGTCGGGCAAGCTGAATATCGCGCTCGACGGGATGCCCTCGTTCCATGCCGCCCCGAAGGGCGCGCGCTTCCTGCGGGGCGATCTCCACTTCCTCGACGACATGGAGGAGATCGAGCGCGCCTATGACGACTGGAAGGAAGGTCGTTGGTCATCAAGCCCTTACGTGGATTTTCTTATCCCGACCCAGATCGACCCGACGATGGCGCCGCCGGGCAAGCACTATGCGACGATCTTCGTGCAATACGCGCCCTATGAGTTGGCCGATGGCGCCTGGGACGATGCCAAGCGGGAAGCCTTCGCCAAAACGGTGATCGACAAGATTTCGCGTCACAGCCCGGATTTCGAAAGCCTCATCGTCCACAAGGAGGTGCGCAGCCCCGCCGATATCGAACGCGAGGTCGGCCTGACCGAGGGCAACATCTTCCAGGGCGAACTGACCTTCGACCAGCTTCTCTTCAACCGGCCGGTGCCGGGCTATGCGCAGTACCGCTCGCCCATCGGGGGGCTTTACATGTGTGGTTCCTCGACCCATCCGGGCGGTGGCGTCATGGGGGCGCCGGGGGCCAATGCGGCGCGCGAGGTGTTGAGAGACCTTGGCAAGCGCATCGACATGGGGGCGGCGGCATGAGCGTCGATGCGATCGTCATCGGCGCGGGCCACAATGGCCTCGTTGCGGCCGCACGGCTGGGGCAGGCGGGCCGGAAGGTGCTGGTGCTGGAGGCGCAGGACCGTCCCGGCGGGCTTCTCGGCGCGTCGGGCGGGATGCGCATCGCGCCGATGCCGACCGGCC